>NZ_CP051130.1:2110000-2410000 GCF_013378055.1 Parasphingopyxis sp. CP4
CTTGTTGCTGATATTTGCGCGCAGCCTGGTCACCGACATGTGGGCATTGATCGTCAAACGGCAGGCCGCACCGGCTTAGTCGCGCTGCGGGCGCTCCGGCTTCAGACAGTCTGAATATAGTCGCGCATCGCCTGCGCATCTTGTTCGATACGATCCATCCGATATTTGACGAGATCGCCGATAGACACAAAGCCGATCATCGCGCCGTCCTTCACGACCGGCAAATGGCGAATCCGCCGCCGCGTCATCAGGCCCAGTGCCGCAAGGATATTATAGTCCGGATCCACGGTTATCGGTGGTGAGGTCATCACGTCGGCTACCGATTTGTCGATACCGTCCCGGCCTTCGCGCGCCACACAATGCACGAGATCGCGTTCGGACATGATGCCGACAACCTCGACACCTTCGACGACCGGAACCGCGCCGATCCGTTTGTCAGCGAACAGCTTCACCACGTCCGACACTGTCATGTCCGGGGTCGCCGTGATCGTGTCATAGTCGCGATTTTCCAGAATGAGGCTGATCGTCATAGCGTCTCTCCCAATCGCTTGCGGGACCAATGATGCGCTTTTTCGGACGCAAAGAAAAGGTGCCCGCCGATATCCCGGTACGCGCGAATGTTCGGTGGGCCCGTGCGCTCGCCTGGTCAGTTTCGCCCTGTCGCGCTTGATGATGCAGTCCACAGCGCCCAAATGATAGAAATGACAGACAGCCAATCATCGCTCGACGATCCCGACTATTCAGAATTCGCGTGGAGACGCTTTCGCCGCATATTAAAGGCGATGGCGGTCGTATCGGTGCTGACCGGGCTCGTTGCGCTGGGTTGGATGTATTATTTCATTGGCGGCATGACGATTGCCATTGCGCTGGCAACGGTGCTGGGCGTCAGCCTCACCGTCTTCATGGCGGCTGCTCTGATGGGACTGGTTTTCCTCAGCTCAGGCTCGGGCCATGATGAGCAAGTCGATGCGCAGGGCAAGAAGAGCGCCCAGCATCGCAATCTCAAACCTTAGGCAAACCGTTTAGGCTTCGGCCGCCGCGCTCTTGTCGTCGTCATCCGACGGCTTCTTCGTGGAGCGTGAACGCCGTGCTGGCTTCTTCTCCGAAGATCCGTTGAGCTGAGCGCCGTCAGCTTCATCATCGGACGCATCAACCGCAATTGCTGCAGGCAGCCGATCGGCCTCGATGCTCTGCTCATCTGTCGTGGCTTCCGCCGGGGCCGCATCATCGCCACGGCGAGAGCGCGGCTTGTGCTTCTTGGACTGATCGTCGGATTGCTTGCCAGACTGATGCTGATCGTCGCGCTTGTCGCCGTCCTGGCCGCGCTGTTTTGCCTTGGCCTCTTCGCGCTCGCGCTTCTGCTCTTCCTTGCGCAAATTCGTTTCGGCGAGGACGCGGAAATAGTGATCGGCGAACTGAAGATAATATTCGTTCATCACCCGATCGCCCTGCTGGTGCGCATCGCGCGCCATGGACTTGTACTTTTCGCACAGCTGATTGGCATTGCCACGTGCGCGATTGTCCAACCGGTTTCCGTCATTCGGCCCACGATTGTTGGAGCGACCGCCGCGGCTGCGACGACGACCCGAATTGCGATTATTCATCAAGGCTAAAAATCCTCAGTCCTTCGTTTCCGGAAAAAGCGTGCACCTCTGCGCGCTGCTTCGTCAGCCGGGCCCATCCCGGCCGCTCGGATACATATCCCCACAGGGCCGGTAAAACCGGTCCCGGTGCCAGCACCGCCGGACATCAGCGGTATGACGATGGAGATCATGGGGTGAAGGTTTCAACGCTGTGAGCTGATGGAACCTCCGTTCCGTCCATCGCCATATCCGCTACGTTTTGCCAATTGCAAGCAAAATAATAGCGGCGGTCAGACTCTATCTGTGGATAAGGAGGCAGCGGTCATGGCCGGCCAAATCGGCCCGAACCGCGCTTTTCAGGCCCTGTTGCGCACAGATTCGGGCCACATGCCCCGCCTGTCCTGCACCCAGTTCCAGACACGCAAATCCTTCAGCGGTCAGCAGATTGGCAAGTTGCGGAACAATATCCCGGTAATCGGCCAGCCCTGCGTCATCTGCGTAGAGCGCGGATTCGGGCTCGAAATCGGCCACATCCGGCATCAGCGTGTCGGCAGGATCGACATAGGGTGGATTGCAGAGGATCAAATCGAAACGCTCCGTCTCGCCCTCCCCCCAGTTGCCGATCCGGAACAGCGCGCGATCAGCCAGGCCCAACCGCTCGGCATTGCGCCGGGCATAATCGAGCGCGGTTTCGGACGTATCGATGCCGATACCCCTCGCCTCCGGCCATTCGCTGAGCGCGGCCAGCAGCAGGGCGCCCGAACCGGTGCCGAGGTCGAGAATCATGGCCGGTGGACGATTGCCCAATGCCTTCACCGCTGCCTCGATCAAGGTTTCGCTATCGGGCCGCGGGATCAGCACGCCGGGACCGACGCGAAAATCCAGGCTCCAAAACTCACGCTGGCCGAGAATATAGGCCAGCGGTTCATGTGTCAGACGCCGCGCGACCAGCGCATCAAATTCATCCGGGCGGGGTGCGTCCAGCGCATTGAGCAGCATCGCCTCCCGGCTGGTGCCGAGTGCATGCGCCATCAATAATTCTGCATCGAGCCGCGCCGTATCGCTGGTCTTTGCCAGCCGCGCGCTCGCCGCGCGCAGCGCGTCGCGGACGGTCATCGCGCTCAGCCCTCGTCGATATGGGCGAGCCGCTCAGCCTCATCTTCGGCAATCAGCGCGCCAACCAGCTCATCCAGCTGGCCTTCAAGGATCTGCGGCAGCTGATGCAGGGTCAGGTTGATCCGATGATCGGTGACCCGGCCCTGCGGGAAATTATAGGTCCGGATACGCTCGGAACGATCGCCCGAACCCACCATGGATTTGCGCGCACCGGCATATTCGGCTTCAGCAATCGCCCGCTCATGCTCATAGAGCCGCGCACGGAGCACCTTCATGCCCTTCGCCTTGTTCTTGTGCTGCGACTTTTCATCCTGCTGGCTGACCACGATCCCGGTCGGCACATGGGTGATACGCACGGCGCTATCCGTGGTGTTCACCGATTGACCGCCAGGGCCGGACGCGCGGAACACATCGATGCGGAGATCAGCTTCGTCGATCTGGACATCCACCTCCTCGGGCTCGGGCAGCACGGCCACGGTTGCTGCCGATGTGTGGATGCGGCCGCCACTTTCGGTGACCGGTACGCGCTGCACGCGATGCACGCCGCTTTCGAATTTCATCTTGGCGAACACACCCTTGCCGGTGACGTTCGCAACGACTTCCTTATAGCCGCCGACATCCGCGCCGCTGGTCGAAATCAGTTCAAAACCCCAACCCTGTTCCTCGGCATAACGCTGATACATGCGCAGAAGATCGCCCGCGAACAGCGCGGCTTCGTCGCCACCCGTTCCGGCGCGCAGTTCAAGCATCGCCGGCCGATCATCGGCGGCATCCTTGGGCAACAGCTTCACCGCGAGCGAGCGTTCGGCATCGGGAATCGCGGCCTTCAGCTCCTCGGCCTCAGCCTCCGCCATTTCCTTCATTTCCGGATCGGCGAGCATCTCGTCGAGCGCCGCCAATTCTTCCCGCAACCGTTTCAGCTCCCGCGCGGTTTCGGCAACCGGCTCAAGCTCGGAATATTCCTTGGAAAGCTCGACAAATTTGTCGGGCGCCAGATCACCCGCCGCCATCTGGCCCTGCAGCTCTTCATGGCGCGAAAGGATCGAATCGATCTTGTCGGTGGAGATGGTGGTCATGAAGGGCGCCCGGTCCGATTGAACTCTTGCGTCATTGCGAGGAGGCCCGAACCTGTTTCGGGGCGACGCGGCAATCCAGTGTGGCGTGAACTGCCCTGGATTGCTTCGCTACGCTCGCAATGACGGTGAGTGGAGATGGTGGTCATGGCAGCTATGTTTCACTTCCGCGGAATAAAGCAATGTCTCGTCACCCTGAACTTGTTTCAGGGTCTACTTCTCAACTCGCTAAGATGGTGCCGGTTGACGAGTGGATGCTGAAACAAGTTCAGCATGACGGGTACTATCTGATTCGCAGACTGATTGAGCAAGAATGGTCATAGAACTCGAAAACCGGTGTGGTCACTACCTTCAAGTTGATGATATGGCTCCGGGAGATTTCCGAGAACGTCCATCAAGAAATCTTCCGCGTCAACGTTGCCATCAGACAGATCAGTCAGGTGCAATCTCCGGTTCGGATCGTCCTCGTCTCGGACAAACAATATGCCGGCGGCACCCGCTCGTCTTGCCTTGTCTGCTCGCTTCTTCGCGCTCCCTCTCAAAACAGTAAACGTGCTGTATCCGCGAACGCGAAGGTGGGTCGCCAGCCGATTGGCCTCGTTCTCCATGGATGGATGGTCTGGAATAACGGCAATCAACAACTTGCCCGGCAAATCTTTCGCATCGATCAACATCGCCAACCGCTCAATCCCCGCAGCCCAACCAACCGCCGGCGTCTCGGGCCCGCCGAGCGCTTCGATCAACCCATCATAGCGGCCACCGCCGAGTACCGTACCCTGCGCACCCAACCTGTCCGTCACAAACTCAAACGCCGTATGACGATAATAGTCGAGCCCGCGCACGAGCCGGGCGTTACGCTCCCAGGCAACGCCCGCCGCATCGAGCCCGGACGTCACGGCATCGAAAAACGCAGCCGCCTCGTCGCTCATCACATCGTCGATGCCCGGCGCCGCATCGGCAATCGGCCGATCGCGCTTGTCCTTGGAATCGAGAATGCGCAGCGGATTGCGGGTCAGCCGATCCTGACTGTCTTCGGACAGATCGCCCTTATGCGCTTCGAAATGGGTAACCAGCGAATCGCGCCAGGCGTCCCGCGTCGCGCTATCGCCGAGCGTGTTGAGTTGCAGCGTCACGCCATCAGAAATGCCGAGTTCGCTAAGGAGCTGATCCGCCATGACGAGCAATTCGACATCGGCCGCCGGCTCGGCTGCTCCGATAATCTCGGCATCGAGCTGATGGAACTGCCGGAAACGGCCCTTTTGCGGGCGCTCATAGCGGAACAGCGGGCCATGGGTCGCCAGTTTGAGCGGCACAAATTGCTGCCAGCCATTGGTGAGATAGGCGCGCGCTATGCCGGCCGTAAATTCCGGGCGCAGCGTCAGGGAATCGCCGCCGCGATCCTCGAACGAATACATTTCCTTCGACACCACATCGGTGGTCTCACCGAGCGACCGCGCAAACACCGCCGTCTGCTCGAACACCGGCACCTCGACCCGGCCAAAGCCGTAGAGCCGCCGCACCCGATCGAAGGTATCCACGACATGCTGGAACCGTTCGGCCTCTTCGCCGAGCATGTCCTGCGTCCCGCGGATTGCGTGAGGGGTATTCTTTCCCATGGGCGCGGCCTTAAGAGTTTTTCGGCGCGGGGGAAAGACGGCAGCGTATTGCAACTGCATACTATCAGTGATTCCTCTACTCCGATGATGTCGAGCAGCGTCGAGCGAAGCCGAGGCGCGCCTGTCGAGACACTGTCGATGCGCCTTCTCGACTTCGGTCTCGGCTTCGCTCGACCTACGCTCGAAACAAACGGATTTATGAAAACGCACAATCGCTTTTTGTGTGCCGAGCTATT
Source organism: Parasphingopyxis sp. CP4 (assembly GCF_013378055.1). NCBI lineage: Bacteria > Pseudomonadati > Pseudomonadota > Alphaproteobacteria > Sphingomonadales > Parasphingopyxidaceae > Parasphingopyxis > Parasphingopyxis sp. CP4. The sequence goes on from NZ_CP051130.1 coordinate 2,115,625, forward strand.
AGAGACTCGTCTCATGAATATCGACCGGATAGCGATTGGCGATAATCCGCCTGACAGCCTGAATGTGATCATCGAAGTGCCGGTGGGCGGCGAGCCGGTGAAATATGAATTCGACAAAGAAAGCGGTGCGCTATTTGTCGATCGCATCCTCCATACGCCGATGCGCTACCCGGCCAATTACGGCTTCATTCCGCACACATTATCGCCCGATGGCGACCCGCTCGACGCGCTGGTGGTTGCGCGCTCACCCTTCATGCCCGGCTGCGTTGTGCGCTGTCGCCCGATCGCGGTCCTCAACCTGGAGGATGAGCATGGCGGCGATGAGAAGCTGCTCTGTGTGCCGATCGATGCGACCTTCCCCTATTACCGCTCAATCGGCGAAGGCGGCGATTTGCCCGAGATCGTGATGCAGCAGATCGAGCATTTCTTCACCCACTACAAAGATCTTGAACCCGAAAAATGGGTGCGGGTCGGCAAATGGGGCGACGCAGAAGAGGCGCGCCGGATTGTCGTCGAGAGCATCGAACGCGCGGAGCAAAAAACATGAGTGATACCGAACGCAGTTGGTGGTGGCGGTGCGCAGGCGCCGGGCTGATCGTGATCGGCATCAGCCTCTATTTTGGCATGATCCCCAATATCGAGGGCTGCGCGCCGGACCTGGACGCCAGCAATTTGGGGTCGATCATTGCCTTTGAACTGGTGCGTAATCCCGCCGATGTCGCGGCGCTATTTGGTACTGCGCCCTGCACCGAGCCCTTTGTGGTGGCGATGCGCCATGCGACCTGGGTCGATGCACTGCTGTTCATTCCGGCCTATTCGGCCTTTCTGATCTGCGCGCTTCTGGCGCTGCGCGGCTATGGCCGTTCGCTCGCCTCAGTTGGGATCGCAGCAGTCGCTGCGGCGGCGATCTTCGATCAGATCGAAGGCTTTTGGCTGTTCATGATCATGGACGGGCTGCCCGGCAGCCAGGGCGAGATTAACTGGCTGATACCGGCGGTGCGCGCCAAATTCACGCTGCTGGGCATCGGGGCGATCGCGATCGGCGTATTGCTGACCCGGCATCGCGGCATGGGATATGTGTTTGGCGCGCTGGTCGCGCTGGGCGGCGTCGGCACCATGGCGCTGATCATCCGCGACGAATATGTGTCGGTGACAATCCAGGGATCGGCGATCAGCTGGCTCGCGCTGTTCGTGGTTGCGTTCCTTTATGCGATCATCCGTATGAACCCGCGCGCTTTGGTCGCCGATGTGCAGTCCGCCGAGGAGCCGACCGAATAGCGCTCTACTTTCTGGATTTCTTCTTGCGCGGCTTTTTCTTCGGTGCCCGCTCGCCCGCTTCGATACCAAATCGTGCCCATTCGCGCATCGCATCGGGATCGTCATACACATCGAGCGGTGCCCGCCGATAATTCATCGTGCCGATCTTGCCGTCCTTGCCGGTGAATTCGAACTTGCCGAGGCCCTCCGCCTCAAATGCGGCCTCGTTCGTGGCATCACTTTTGAAATAGAGATCGCCATCATCAACCAGCGCGAAAACGACGCCCTCGCAATAGAGCACCGCGCCGCCCATCATCTTGCGCATCGTGACCGTGCCGAGGGGCTCGAGGCATTCTGTCACCCATTCTACCAGGCCTTCATCGACACTCATGATACCGCCGCCTCCACCATCTCCGCCTTTTTCGGCCGCCGCCAGGCAACCAGCAAGCAGCCCGAAACGATCAGCACCGTGCCGGCGATTGTCGTCCAGGTCACCGCTTCGCCGAAGAAATACCAGCCGAGGATCGCCGCCCAAATGAACGCGCTATATTCAAGGCTCACCAGATATTGCGCCTCGGCCCGCGCATAGCCCCAGGTCACCAGCAACAGCGATACGATGGCGAGCGCGGCGGCACCCGAGAGCGCAGGCCAGACATCGAGATCCGGCACGACCGCGAAGAACGGCGCGACCAGCAACAGGCAGGCAAAAACGATAATGTTCTGGAAAAAGGCAATCTCGACCGGCCCGGCGATCAACGCCATCTGCCGCTGGAGCACGAGGTTATAGGCATAGGCCGTCGCCGAACACAGGATCGCGGCGATTCCCCATTGGGCGTCCGGGCCAAACTCGCTGCCCATCTTGCCGATCACGATCACCACCACACCGGCAATGCCGAGCAATGACGCGAAGATCGCGTTCTTGCCGATGCGCTCCTTGAGCAACACAGCCGCGAGATAGAGCGCCATCAGCGGGGCGATGAAGGATAGCGCCACGCCCTCGGCGAGCGGAACCCGCACCAGGCCCCAGAAGAATAGGAAGGCCATCACGGCAATCAGTACGCCGCGGATCATGTAGAGCCGCATGGAAGCCCGGCTCGGTCGCCGGCGCGGTCGCCCGAAATAGAGCGCGAACATGAAGACGACACCCGCAGCATAGCGCCACAGGACGGCGTTATAGGCGCCAAGCGTGATCGAGAGATCCTTCATCACCGCGTCCATCGCCGAAAAGAAGGCGAGACCCGCCAGGACCATGAGCACCGGCATGATAATCGGGTGCGATTCGGGGGCGGCCTGGCTGCTCATACTGGTCGCCATAGCGGCGCTATCGCCTTGCGGCGAGGCCCCAATTTGGTAAGTCGGGTGCGGAAGGACATCGACAGATATGACGAGCCCGCCGGATGGCTTCGCACCCCATTTTCGCAAGAGCCCACTCACCGATCCCTGGGAGCCGCTTTTCTACAAGCGCACCGACATGGCGGTTATCCTTGGCATCACAGCCGATAGCCAGCACTGCAATTCGCGCGGCTTTGTCCATGGCGGCTTGATCACCGCGCTCGCCGATAATGCGATGGGCCTCTCCTGCGCTGCCAGCCATGAGAATGTTTCCGGCCTGGTGACGATCAGCCTGCATGTCGATTTCGTGCGCGCCGCCCGGATCGGCCAATGGCTCGAATTTGAAACGACCTTCATCAAGCCGGGCAAGAATATCGACAGCGCCCAAGGCCGGGTGCTGGCTGACGGCGAAGTGTGCGCGCTGGTCGGCGCAACCTTCAGTGTTGGCCAGTCGATCCCCGATAAGGGCGGAACCGACTAGACCGCCAGTTTCATCGTCGAACAGGCTCGAGACAGTCCCAGCCCGCGCTTCATGGCCGGATAGCTGCGCACCATGGCTGCGGACGCCGCGAGCTCGAGCCGAACCGTTTCGCCATAGCTTTCTTCAATCTGATCGCCGAGTTCAAAGGCGGCATCCGATTGGGTCGCGATCGCCTCGCCAAAGCGGAAGGCCAGCGCCTCATCGCCCTCCAGCTCCCCACCACCGGCGAGCGCCTTGTTGATTGTATCGCGCGGGATCTTGTCGACCAGCGCCCATTGCGCGCAGGTCATCGCACAGGGCCCGCAATCCTCAGCCAGCGTCGCGCCGAACCGGGCGATGTGAAACAGGTCCGCAGGTGCCGAGTGGCGATGCATCGAGGCCGGCATGAAATGGGTGAACTTTTCAAACGCCCCGCCCGGCGCACGCACCAGCGCCTTGAGATAGGCCTGCTCGCTTTCATCGATCTTGTCGCCGGCGGCCATCATGAACAGCCAGCTCGGCATGCCGGCGGGCGAGATGCGCTGGCGGACGATCAATATGCCGACCGCGACCAACACCATGATCGGCGGGCCGAGCACGCCGGGAACGTCCTGAATGAAGCGATCGGGCGAACAGATGCCGACGATCAGCTCATAGATATGCAAGATGCCATGGGCGAAGAGCCACAACACACCCGCCAGCGCCGCCATCCACCGCATCTTGGGATCCTTCGCCGCATAAGCGAGCATCAGCGCGGCGGCCAGATAGGCCAGCCCGATATCGGCGATGAAATGCGTATTGGCAGGCCCGGTCGGCGGCACAGTGGGCACGGCATAATACCAATCGAGCGGCGCGAGCAGCATGAAGGCGCCATTGGCGAGTGCAAACAGGGCGACCAGCGCGATGATGATCTGGGCCAGGCGATCGAGCGCGTCATAGGGACCGGACATTCTCATTCTCCTTATTCGGATATCATTTGTCCGAATAAGGAGAATGTGTCAATGGAGCATCTGGAAACGAGCCGATGGAAAATTGGCGCGGCGCGCTTATAATCGGACATAGAATATCGCAATTAGCGGGAACGGAGCGAGGATGCAGATTTCCAAAGGCGTAGAATGGGCGGCCCATGCGGCTTCTCTGATGTGCGCATTACCGCCCGGCAAAGGGCTGCGGGCCGAGGCGTTGGCCCGTTATCACGGGGTGCCAGCCGCCTATATGGCGAAACAGATGCAAGCGCTCTCCAAGGCCGGCATTGTCCAGGCAACCCGCGGTAAACAGGGCGGCTATCGCCTCGCCAGAACAGCCGACAAGATTACGCTATGGGACATCATGGCCGCGATCGAAGGCAGCGCACCGGCCTTTGCCTGTACCGAGATCCGGCAAAACGGACCATGCGGCGCAAAGCCCGAGCAATGCCGCCAAACCTGCGCAATTGCCGCTGCCTTTTATCACGCCGAAACCCTGCTGCGCGATCATCTCCGATCCGTATCGCTCACCACCATCGCCGCCGGCGTCGTCGCAGAATTGCCGACCGCGCATCTGCAAGATGTTGGTGCATGGCTGGAACAGGAAGCGGTAGCGCTGGGTTAGGCTGCGCACTCTATTCCGGTTCGAACGCGTCGAAATAGGTGAAGATTTCGTCGTCGGTGCGGCTGGCGGCATTGCGCCAGGTGGGTGCGGTTTCGGGGTTGAGGAGCGCGCCTTCCGGAGACAGGACGAGGACGGTGGGCGTGCCGGTGATTTCGTCGATGCCGAAGCGCCGGGCGATATCGATATTACGTCCGTTACCCTCTTGCGGTTGAGCGACATCGACAAACACCAGCTCATAGCGGCGGTCCAGCATAGCGGCGAAGCGTGGCCTCTCGAACCAGCCGGCGAGGCCGCGACTGTCATGGCACCAATTGGCGCCCATCACGAGCAGGACACGCTTACGGTTTATCGCGGCACGGGCCAGCGCCATCGCGACATCGGCCAGCGCCGGGCGGGCTTCGTCAAAGGGCCGGGCTTCGGGATGCTCCGCCTCGGCTTCGGCGGCGGGCGCGGCGAACGGCAAAGCCGCTGCCATCACCAGTGCCATGCAGGCAAAGAGTCCGCGTCTCAGCATCGCTAGGCGTCCTCTTTGACTTCCTGCGCAATCAGCTTGGGCAGGTTGGCAATCGCGGCCTCGGCATTGTCTCGAAAACGACCGAGAAGCGCCTGTTTCTCGCTATCGGCTGGCGATACAGCGGCAATCGTCTTGCCAAAGCCATCGAGCCGCGCCTTGATCATCCATTCCTGGAGCTCGGGCTGCTGCGACCATTGGAACTGGTTCATCATGTTGACGAGGTTCGCCCGGGGATAGGTATCAATGCCATCGGGCAACGGCACCGGCTGGCCCAGGCTGTTCTTGGTCGCGTCATCTTCGTAATTGGCTTCGAGATAGGCGGTGAGCGCGGCGCTGAACGCCGGCTGCGGCACGCGGATCATCTGCAGGGTTATGAGATCGCCCTGGAATTGCGGTACGACCGGGCGGCGTTCCACCGCAGTGGCGGTGCAATCGATAAATAATGCGTCGCTTGCGGTATCCACATTGCCTTCAGCGCAGTGCATAATGCCCGGTTCAATCCGCTGGACATGACCCTTGCGGACCACATTTTTGATGGTGCGGAGGATATAAACTTCGGCTTCCGAGATAGTCGGATAATGGAACATCGCCGGGCGCACATCGGGATCAAGGCGCAACATCACTTTATCAGCTTCCAGCCGGTCAAACAGATCCTCGGCATTTTCGGCCTTGGCCAGTGCCTCCATGATCGCGACCTGGCCGCCGATCGTGCCCTCGAAAAATTCGATACCCGGTTGGGTCCGTGACCGGTTCAGCATCCAGGTATCGCGCGGGCGTACCCAGACGATGCTGTCAGGATCAGCGCCGGCCTGGATCAGCCAGACACCCACATCCATCGCGGTTTTACCCGCGCCAAGGATAACGAATTGGGACGGGACGGCCTCAGGCTGTTGCCAGAGATCGGGCAGAGCATTGGGCGGCACCAGCCGGACATCATCGGCGACCTCGAATTTCGGCGTGTGGGTAGCGGGAACAGTTGTGCCGTAATAGGTGGCATCCACCGTCTTGCCGCGAATATCGATACTGGATTCCTTGCCCGAAAGGATCGATTCAAATCGACCGTCGCCGAGATAGTTGGACAGCGGAAAGTAAGAGACACGGCCGCTTGGGAGAAAACGGCGGGCCATGATGGTGTCATAATAGGCGGCCACTTCGGAGCCCGTCGCAAGGCTGTAAAAGCCCTTGTTCAGGCCGATCACATCCTTTTCCGGCGCGCCAAGCGGCGTGGAGTTCACGCCATAGAAAGCCGATGGCTGGTGGAGCGCGACAAAGGGATACGCATCATTCCAATGGCCGCCCGGCTTGGCGTGCCGATCGACAAAGGTGATATGTGCATCCGTCTCATCAAGCAGCGTATCGGCAAAGGCCATGCCAACCGCGCCCGCACCAATGATCAGATAATCGGTTTCATAATCGGCCATTGAAGTTCCTTTTGCGGCCCCAGAATCGCAGGTGGAGGCGTAGAGTGGCGGATGGGTGTTGGGTAGCTGTTATCGTGCGGAATCGTCATCAGGCGCTTCGATCTTGCGCACGACAATCTCATCGATTTCGAGATGACGGACTTTGAGACGATCGATCTTGGCTTTGCGAATACCAACAGATCCGATGGCGAGGCGGCCAATGGCCAGTGCGCCGATGGCTGTTGCGCCGACCGCCAATGCTCCGATCGCGGCGGCACGGGCTGCACGCGCTGGAAAGGCAGCGCGGCGCGGTTCAAGCGATCGCTCGGTCGATTTACTCGGCTGCCTCGGCATGATCCTTCTCGGCCGCTTCGATTTCCGCCGCCTTTGCTTCAACCAGGGACACGATATGCTCGATCATATCGCCATCCTGGACGTGGTGATCGGTGACGCCGGAGAGATAGACCATATGCTTGCCTGCCCCACCGCCGGTGATGCCGATATCGGTTTCACGTGCTTCGCCCGGCCCGTTGACGACGCAGCCCAGCACCGAGAGTGAGAGCGGCGTGTTGATGTGCTGCAATCGTTCTTCCAGCGTCTGTACCGTGCGGATCACATCAAAGCCCTGGCGCGCGCAGCTCGGGCATGACACGACCCGGACGCCGCGGGTGCGGATGCCGAGGCTCTTGAGTATCTCATAGCCGACGCGAACCTCTTCCTCGGGCTCCGCCGAGAGCGACACCCGGATCGTATCGCCGATCCCGGCCCATAAAAGATTGCCGATGCCGATCGCGCTCTTCACCGTACCACCGATCAGGCCGCCAGCCTCGGTAATGCCAAGATGCAGGGGGCAATCCACCGCGTCGGCAAGGCCCATATAGGCCGACACCGCGAGGAATACGTCCGATGCTTTCACCGCGACCTTGAAGTCATGGAAATCATGGTCCTGCAGGATCTTGATATGATCGAGCGCGCTTTCGACCAGCGCTTCGGGACAGGGCTCGCCATATTTTTCGAGCAGATCCTTTTCGAGGCTGCCGGCGTTGACGCCGATCCGGATAGCGCAGCCATTGGCCTTGGCCGCCGCGATGACTTCTTTGACGCGCTCTTCGCTGCCGATATTGCCGGGATTGATTCTGAGGCAGGCGGCCCCGCCGTCCGCGGCTTCGAGTGCGCGCTTATGGTGGAAATGAATATCGGCGACGATCGGCACCTTGGCCGCCCGGGTGATCTGCTTGAACGCAGCGGTCGATTCCACATCCGGGCAAGACACGCGGATGATGTCGACACCGGCTTCCTCGCAGCGGCGAATCTGATCCACCGTCGCTTTGACATCGGACGTCGGCGTGTTGGTCATCGTCTGCACCGTGACCGGCGCATCGCCGCCGACCGGCACATTGCCAACCATGATCTGACGCGACTGGCGGCGCGCAATATCTCTCCAGGGGCGCAGGGACGCACTTTCCGCGGTCATTGATCCATCACTCCAAAAAGGGTGGTTTCGCGTTAAATAGCGGCTCGCACCGCAAAGTGCGAGAGGGAAAGGATAAGCCTCTCCCTTGCGCGATTAACTACATAATATTGATGTTAAACATCTTTTCTCTTCAGGGCGGAATTATTTGTACTTATGTAGAACCATCATTTCGCAGGCACCGACCCAAACAGACAGGTGCCAGCGACTCTAATCCGCCTTGGGGGGGAGAATGAGAATGATGTCATGCGCCCCCAAGCGCTACTCCGTGACCTCTACTGCGCAGCGCAAGACGCCTGGCGCTCCAGGGCCGTCCTAACCGCCGCGCTGCTGATCCTGCCCTATGCCGGCATATTGATCGGGCTTGATGTTGCCCGTCACTATGGAGCAATTACCGACGCGCCGCTTCCCGTTCAGTTCAGTCTTGCGAGCGATGGCGGCTTTGGCGAATGGCTGGAATATTCTCTCACCTTGAGCATTGCGGTGATGCTGTTCCTCCTGTGGCGGACGAACCGTTGCGAAGCTTATCTGGTCAACGCCCTACTCTTCATCTGGCTGACGCTCGACAACAGCATTGAGATCCATGAACGATTTGGCCATCAGCTGGGTCCGGCCCTGGCAGATTTTTCTCCATCCAATCTCGAGCCCAATCATCTGGGCGAAGCGATCCTGTTCGGTGCGATAGGGTTGATCTGGCTGGCCGGTTTGGCACGCACCGTCACCCGGGGTCAGCTACGGCAGGTCAGTCACATGCTGTTGCTGTCGGCAATCATCGCCGGAACTGCGGTGTTCGGGGTTGGCGTCGATCTGATCGTCTCATGGGGAGAGCACAGCCCTATCGGATTGGAGATCATCACCTTTGTTGAGGATGGCGGCGAGTTCGGTATGATCTGCCTGGCCTTCTTCCTCACTGTCGCAATCTACGATCTCGAACGCGAACAAACGCATGATGCTTCGCCAGGACTGACGCGTGAAGATAGTGGCGTCTCCGGCTAGATACGGCGCGTCATGCACTGGCTGAAGCCGTCATCGCGATAGCTGGCAAATGGCGGGCAATCCGCAAAGCCATATTTGCGATAAAGGGCGCGGGCAGCGTCATAATCAGCTGTCCTTCCGGTTTCCAGGCTGAGCCGTTGGTAGCCAAAACCGCGTGCCGCATCGATCAGGTGGCACAAGATCGCTTCACCAACACCGCGGCGGAGAAAGGCCGGAGCCGTGCGCATAGACTTCAGTTCTGCATGATCGGCGCTGACCCGCTTGAGCGCGCCAAACCCGGCCAGGTCTTCATCCTGCCATAGCGTAAAAAAGGTCACGCCCGGATCCTTTAGCCCGTCGAGTGGGAGTGCATTGACCCCATCGGGCGGCGATACGCGCACCATCTCGGCAAGGTGATAGTCAAGCAGCGCCAGCACGCGCGGATCGGTGAGATCGTCGGTCCGGATCGTGAAATCATCCATGCGTCAAATGATAGCCTTGCTCGCCCGCCATTGCTAAGCCCAAGCCATGAGCTGGAAAAAAGAGATTGAAGAACTGCGGCAACGCGAGGCGTATGCCGAGGAAATGGGCGGTGAAGAGAAGGTCTCCCGTCAGCATAATCGCGGCAAGCTCGATCCGCGCGAGCGGCTGAAACGGCTGGTCGATCCCGGGAGCTTTCGCGAGATCGGCAAGATTGCCGGACGCGGCGAGTATGACGAAAATGACGAGCTGGTCCATGCAACGCCATCGAACCTGATATTTGGCCGGGCGAATATCGATAATCGCCCCGTCGTTGCCAGCGCCGATGATTTCACGGTCCGTGGCGGCGCTGCTGATGCTGCCCTGCATCGCAAATTCGTCCAGTGCGAGAAGATGGCGCATGAGATGGGCATCCCCATGATCCGAATGATCGATGGCACGGGCGGCGGCGGTTCGGTCAAGACACTGGAAATGACCGGTTTCACCTATGTCCCGGCGGTGCCGAGCTGGGAAGACATCATGAAGAACCAGGAAACGGTTCCCGTGGTCGCCCTGGCGCTTGGGCCAACGGCCGGCATGGGCGCAGCCCGCACCGTTGCCAGCCATTATTCCGTCATGGTCAAAGGCCTGTCGCAGCTCTTTGCCGCCGGGCCCGTGGTGGCGCAGGCAATCGGTGAAGATGTCGACAAGGAAGGCCTGGGCGGCACGGATATCCATACCCGCAACGGGGTGGTCGATGAAGAAGTCGCGAGCGAAGACGAGGCCTTTGCCGTCGCCCGACGCTTCCTCTCCTATCTGCCGAGCAATGTAGATAGCCGCGCAGATCGCTGGACCAATCATGATCCTGTCGAACGCCGCGACGAGAAACTGCTCTCCATCGTCCCGCGCGACGACAAGCAGGTCTATTCGATGCGCACGATCATGGAATCGGTGTTCGACAAGGGCAGCATCTTCGAAATGGGCAAGCGCTGGGGCCGGGCTGCGATCACGGCCTTTGCCCGCCTGGACGGTTGGCCGGTTGCCGTGCTCGCCAATGATCCCTCCTTCCTCGGCGGGTCGTGGGAAGCGCTGACCAGCCAGAAGGTGAAACGCTTTGCCGAGCTTGCCGAACAATTTCATCTGCCGGTCGTCCACCTGGTCGACAATCCGGGCTTCATGGTCGGGGTCGAGGCGGAACGCACCGGTACGATCCGCTACGGCGTTGAGGCAATGAACGCGGTCTACAAGGCAAGCGTGCCCTGGGCGAGCGTCATCGTCCGCCGCGCCTATGGGATCGCCGGCAGCGCGATGAGCAACGCAGAGCGCTTCCAATATCGTTTTGCCTGGCCGAGCGGGGACTGGGGGTCGCTGCCCATCGCGGGCGGGCTGGAAGCCGCCTATAAGAGCGATATCGAAGCAGCCGATGATCCGGCGGCGCGGCTTGACGAGATCAAGGCGAAACTCGAGGCGGTGACATCGCCTTTCCGAACCGCCGAGCATTTCAGCGTCGAAGACATTATCGATCCGCGTGACACCCGGCCGCTGCTGTGTGAATTTGCCGATCTGGCCTGGCGCAAGCTGGGCTGAGTGTGAGGAGACCATCATGCGCCTTGGACTGATTACCGCCCTTTCCGCGCTGCTATGGACCAGCATCGCCGCAGCCCAACCGGCGGTGGAAGGCCGCTGGACCTTGGTGATCCACGGCGGCGCCGGTGTGATCGAGCGCGATCGGCTTACTGAGGCGCAAGATAGCGAGATCCGCACCGCGCTGACCGAAGCGCTGGAAACCGGCAGTGCGATCCTGCGCAATGGCGGCTCTTCAATGGATGCGATCGAGGCCACGGTGCGCGTCATGGAGGACAATCCCAATTTCAACGCCGGGCGCGGCGCGGTGTTCACCTATGATGGCGATATCGAGCATGATGCATCGATCATGGACGGGACGACGCGATCCGCGGGTGCTGTTACCGGCTCCACCCAAACCCGCCATCCGGTGACCCTTGCTCGCCGCGTGATGACCAACTCGCCGCATGTGTTTTTGAGTGGGTCTGGAGCCGATCAATTCTCCGCCGAACAAGGCCTGGAGCAGGTCGGCAATGACTGGTTCGAAACCGATCGCCGCCGCGAACAGCTTGAAGCAATGCGCGCCGCCGAGACGGCCGGGCTCAGCGATTATCGGGCCGATTTCAAATATGGCACGGTTGGCGCCGTGGCGGTCGATCTCAATGGCAATATGGCCGCGGCCACCTCAACCGGCGGCATGACCGGCAAACGCTGGGGCCGGATCGGCGATTCGCCGGTGATCGGCGCGGGCACCTATGCCGATAATCGCGGCTGCGCGGTCTCTGCGACCGGCACTGGCGAATATTTCATCCGGGTTGGCGTCGCCCATGAGATCTGCACCCAGATCCGCGTCCGCTTTGAGCAGCGCCTGGCCGAAGCCCGGGCCTCGGTACCGATGGATGGGGACGGCATTCCCGAATATTATGTCCATGCGAGCGAATTCGGCCTGGCGGAATCCGATATCCAGGAGATTGCCGACGCCGTGCTTGCCGAGATGGCCGGGCTTGGCGGATCGGGCGGCGTGATCGTCGCAACGCCCTGGGGCACCGGCACCTATTCCTTCACCACACCCGGCATGTATCGCGGCATGGCCGGCAGCGAGATTGAGGCGAGCATCGCCATTTATGGCGACGAATAGGCCCGCCTAGCCGACCGGCACTACCGTCACCGCACGTCGGTTCTGCGCCCAGCTTGCCGGGTCAGAACCGAGTGCAACCGGCCGTTCCTTGCCATAGCTGATCACGGTCATCCGGTTGGATGTGACGCCGCGCGCGGCAAGGTAATTGGCCGCAGCATTGGCGCGTCGCTCGCCAAGGCCGAGATTATATTCGCGGGTCCCGCGTTCGTCGCAGTGACCTTCGATCGTGACCCGCACCGATGGGTTGGCCACCAGCCACGCTGCCTGCGAATCGAGAATCGCCCGATCTTCCGGATCGATGTCATAGGAATCGGTTTCGAAGAATATCGTGTCGCTTGCGGCCTGGGCGAGGAAATCCTCACGGCTGCCAGGGATTGGACCGGTTGGGCCTGTGTTGGTCGTATCCGGGCCCGTCGTGCCGACCGGCGGCGGCGGCAGGTCTTCCGGTGCATCGCGGGAGCAGGCGCCAAGCGCAAGCGCGGATCCGGCAACCATGAAAATGGCGGTTCTGGATATCTGAGTCATAGGTCCAATCCTCTTCTTACTTGCGACGCGGCCCCGCATTATGCCGCCAATTAACGCGCGGGAGTCAATAGAGTTGCACGATAATCAGTTGCGCAACGGCGACCAGGAGGGATCCGAAGCGCCCACCGGCGTCGGCAAACGCCGCACCATCCGCCCCGTCACATCGACGGACCAGAGGCTGGGCAAGGCATTGCCGCGCGGGGTTCGGAAGAAATGAATGACCCGGCCATTGGGTGCCCAGCTTGGCCCTTCATCCTGCCAGCTATTGGTCAAAATCCGTTCGCCGGACCCGTCAGGCCGCATGACGCCGATCCGGAATCCGCCGCCCAGCCGGGTAAAGGCGATCAGATTGCCGCGCGGGCTCCATTCGGGAGTGGCATAGCGACCGCCGCCAAAGCTGATGCGGCGCTGGTTCGATCCGTCGGCATTCATCACGTAGAGCTGCTGCCCGCCGGATCGATCGCTTTCGAAGACAATTCGGCGACCATCGGGAGAATAACTTCCGCTCGTATCGATGCCGGGCGTGTTCGTCAGTCGGGTCGCCCGGCCGCCCGACACAGGAACGCGATAGATGTCGCTGTTACCATTCACCGCCATGGAGAAGACAACATAGCGGCTGTCCGGCGAATAGCGCGGCGCGAAGGTCATATAGGGCGCGTCGACGAGCAGCCTCTGGCGGCCGCTCTCTACGTCATAGATATATACGCGCGGCTCATCGTTGAGATAGCTCATATAGGTGATCGTCCGGCCGTCCGGCGCGAAGCGCGGTGTCAGCACAATCGACTGGCCGTTGGTAAGGAAGCGGTGATTGGCACCGTCGGTGTCCATCACCGCGATCCGCCGCACGCGATTATCCTTGGGGCCACTTTCGGCGACATAAACGATGCGGCTGTCAAAATAAGCGCCCTCGCCGGTCAGCCGGGCATAGACCATATCCGCACAGCGATGCGCCGCGCGCCGCCAATCGGCATAATCGACTTCATAGCCAGCGCGCTCCAGCGGCGCCTGGGCGAAAACGTCATACAAATAGCAGCCGACCGTCAGCCGGCCATTGGTGCCCGCCTGAACATAGCCCTGGACAAGATTTTGCGCGCCGACCTGGTTCCAGGCCGGATAAGCGGGCGCGGTAACCTGCGGCATGGTGACATCGCGCAGGAACTGGCGTTCGACCGGATTGAAAAAGCCCGAATTGCGCAGATCCTCTTCGATCACACGGGCGACTTGCCGGCCGAGATCTTCGGTGTTGCCAGCCGGGGTGCCGACAGCGCGAGGGGTCGGCATATCGGGCACGGCAATTGCAGTCGGGTTGGAGATCCCGCCAACCACATCGCCTTCGATCGGACCGGAGCTCGCCTCATCCTGAGCCAGTGCGGCGCTGCCCGCGAAAGCAAGACCAATGCACAGCGCAAACCGGCGAAGAGCCGAAAAAGAGGGAATGGAAACGGACATGATAGGCATGCTCCTCAGGTCAATTGCGCTGGGATGAAATTCAGGACGACATCGCTCCAGCCATTTTCGTAGAGCGCGTCGGGAAGCGGCGGCAAGGGGCAGCGCGGATTGAGAACCGCAGCGCGCGCCGCCTCGATCATCTGCGCCTGATATTGGCGATTGCCGCCCGATACGCCGCGTGCACCAAGCACACTCACCTGATTGCGACTGAGCGAACCATCGCGATCGGGCTGGATCCGGAGGCGCACCACAATATCTTCTGCGGCCGTGCCGCTCAGTGAGCCCAGATTGTAGCAAGGCCTTACCGCATTCACGATCCGGCTGATGAGATTGGATCGATCCGCACCGGTTACTGCCGCCTGAGACCGGGAGGTGCCGCTGTCATTGGTCGTACCGATACCATCCGTGATACCGGAAATCCGTGACGACCGGCGCTGCTCAGGGCGGCGCTCGGGTTGCGTGCGCGGCTCGGGCCGGCGTTCGGTGCGGCGCTCGGCCGGGCGTGGGTCTGGCGGTTTCGGGGTCACGCTGGGTTGTGGCAGCGGTTCAACCTCGGGCTGCGTCATCGGATCGAGATCATCGTCCAGATCGCGACGCTCGGCGGCCGGGGCGGGCCGATCCGCAGCGGATGCAAATTCGCCAATATCATCACTCAATGTCACGGCCACAGCCTCACGCCGCGGAACCTCGTCGCGCGTCAGCAGGGTGAAGGACAGGACCGCGAACAGCGCGACATGGCCAATGGCCGCCGCACCAAGCGCAATCCGTTCCGAGCGCTCCATCAGATCGGCTCCACATCGACAGGGTCGAGCAGCTCGACATCGTCCGCTGCCGGTTCTGCATCGCCATCATCGCTGGTATCGCTCTGCGGCAAGGCGCCATCGCCCGGCGATGTCGTCAACAGTGAAATGCGATTGAGCCCGGCCCGGTTGAGTTCGCCCATGACCAGCATGACCCGACCATAATCGAGATCGGTGTCGGCCCGCAGGAAGACCGCATGGCCCTCTGGACCCGCAGGTTGTTGCGCAATGGCCGAGAGCGTCGACGCCAGCTCAACGTCATTGATCGCAATATCGTCGACAAAGATCTGGCCGGTGCCGTCAATGGCAATCTGGGTGGGTTCGGATTCCTGATCCAATGCGCCCGCGCGGCTTTCCGGCAGCTGCACTGGCACGCCCGACGCGAGCAAGGGGGCCGTCACCATGAAGATGATCAGCAGCACCAGCATCACATCGACAAAAGGCGTGACATTGATCTCCGCCATCGGCGCACGGCGACCGCGTATCGATTGGGAGGGGAGCATCATCGCCATCGCCTAACGTGCACCTTCCAGTTCATGGCTCAGGGTCGCATGCAAGCCGTCGGCAAACCGGGTCAACCGCGCCTCGAGCCGGTTCAGGCCGTGCGTGAGCCGGTTATAGGCAATCACGGCGGGAATGGCCGCGAACAGGCCGAGTGCCGTTGCAAATAGCGCCTCGGCAATGCCCGGCGCGACCACATCGAGGCTGGTCGATGCCTGGCCCGCAATATCGGTAAAGGCGCGCATAATGCCCCAGACCGTGCCGAACAGGCCGACAAAGGGCGCAACCGCGCCGACTGTTGCAAGGATATTCAATCGATCGGAGAGCTTGTCCATTTCTGCGGCAACCGCCGCGCCCATGGCGGTTGCCAGCCTTTGCCGGGTACCCGGGCGATCGATGGTACCGTTTTTCGTGGAACGCCGCCATTCGGCAAGGCCGGCGCTGAACACTTTCGCCGCCGAATTATCGTCACCGCCGCGTGCGTCAAAAAAGCGGTCAATATCCTCTGCGCGCCAGAAATCGCGCTCGAAGCGTTCGCTTTTCTTGCGCATGCCGCCAATCTTGCGGCCATGGCTGATAATGATGGCCCAGGTCCAGATACTGGCCAGCAACAGCCCGACCATCACCAGTTTGACGACAATATCGGCCTGCAGGAACAGGGTCAGCGGGTTCATCAGCGATTCACTCGCGCCGAAATCGAATCCTCCCATAGCGGTTATTATTCTCCTATTTCCAAGCGCTTGAATGCCTCAATCCATTCGCGCGGTTGCCGTGTTGGCCGTCCCGAAGGCGCGACCAATGCCGCTGTCACATCCGCTTCGGTGAGTATGTCGCTACCGCGCATGACTCGCTGATGAATGGCACAGCTGGCGGCGCGCACTCCCTTCACATGGCTGACCACGACCAGATCGTCATCCAGCTTGGCCGGGAGCCGGTATTTGATCGCCAGATCGGCAACCGCATAGGCCCCCTCGCCTGCCTCCATCCGCGCCCGTTGATCGATGCCCGTCAAGCGCAGCATATCGGACCGGGCCCGCTCCATGAAGCGCAGATAATTGGCGTGATAGACGATGCCGGACAAATCCGTGTCCTCAAAATAGACGCGCACGGGAAAGCGATGATGCTTGCCATCGAAATAGCCGGATAGGGCCCGGTCACGTATTTCATCGCTCATGCTACCAGCCTTAGCCGGGCCGGACTCGCCGGAAAAGCATGGATTTTCGGGCTATCGCGGTGCGGGAACCGGTTGGCGCGCTAATCAAACAGACTGTCTGCTGCGTCTTTGGGAGGATTGAGCCCGAGATGCTTCCAGCCTTTGGCATTCAGCATGCGCCCACGCGCAGTCCGGGCAACGAGGCCAAGCTGGATCAGATAGGGTTCGATAACCTCTTCGATCGTGTCACGCGGCTCGGAAAGGCCTGCTGCCAGCGTCTCAACACCCACCGGCCCGCCTTTGTAGATATCGGCGATCATCATCAGATAACGCCGATCCATCAGATCGAGCCCTAGCGCATCGACTTCCAGCCGGTTAAGCGCGGCATCGGCCGATTTCGCATCGACCTCGCTCACCCCATCGACATTGGCAAAATCCCGCACCCGGCGCAGAAGCCGTCCGGCAATACGCGGCGTGCCGCGCGCCCGGGCCGCGATTTCGCGGGAGCCATCATCGGTGATCGCCAGCTCCAGCAGTGCCGCCGCGCGGCGCACCACCTTTTCGAGCTCCTCCACCGTGTAGAAATTCAACCGCACCGGTATCCCGAAACGATCGCGCAGCGGCGTCGTGATCAGCCCCTGGCGGGTCGTTGCGCCGACCAGGGTGAATTGCGGTAGATCGATCCGCACCGAACGGGCCGAGGGCCCTTCGCCGATGATCAGGTCCAGCGCGCGATCTTCCATTGCCGGATAGAGAATTTCCTCGACCGCCGGATTCAGCCGGTGGATCTCGTCGATAAACAGGACATCGCCATCCTCTAAATTGGTGAGCAGCGCGGCGAGATCGCCGGATTTCGCGATCACCGGGCCGGATGTCGCGCGGAAGCCGACGCCCAGCTCGCGCGCCACGATCTGCGCCAATGTCGTCTTGCCGAGCCCCGGCGGGCCAAACAGCATGACATGGTCGAGTGCATCGGAGCGGCTTTTCGCGGCCTCGATAAACACGCGCAGATTATCGCAGGCCGATTTCTGGCCGATAAACTCCGCCAGCGTCTTCGGGCGCAGCGCGGCATCGATATCCTCGGCCTTGCGCTCGGGCGCCACCATGCGATCGCTATCAGTCATCGGATGATAATCCCGATTATCACGCAGATCAGCAAGACCATTGTGATGAGCGGCAACAATGTGAGCGGTCGGCGCGGGATGGGAGGCGTAGGCCGTTGAGCCTCCTGGGCAGGACTATCCTGGTCTTCAGTCATAATGTTCGACCTCGCCCGGAATGGTAACCCAGGGATGTTTGCGCGCTTCCCAGACCGAAAAGCGCGGCGGCGGGAAGCTTGCATCAGTAAATAATCCAACCGGTACTGCAATCGCGTCCGGCATCGGGCCGCCCTGATACCAGACGGTCGTCCCGCAGGTCGGGCAGAAATGATAGTGAACCGGGTTGCCTTCGTCCGAGACGCGCACCCATTCGCGATCTTCACCGGTTATCGTCACCTTTTCCGTTGGCCAGCGCGCCTGTTCACCAAAGGGCGATCCGCTGCGCTGCTGGCAAGCATGGCAATGGCACACCGACACGCGAACAGGCTCACCCTCGCACCGCACGCTGATCCCGCCACAGCGACAGGCGGCTGTGTAGGTCTTGCTCAAGAGTTGCCTCCAAGGAGATCAAGTCCGCACCTGGAGCATGACTGCTCCGGCCACCAGTTAAAGGTCTTGCTAGTGTGAACCGGCCTGCCAAAGAGCTTCAACGGCATGCCGGTGCTTCCATCCTCAACAAACAAGAGAGATTTTGAACAACCGGGACAAGTCTGTACCGCGATGAACAACCACGCAGGCAAGGCGCCCAAAAAGTATAGGAAAATAGAGTACCCGTACTCGGAAAATGCAAAATAGAATGGGGGAAATCCGGCAACCATTGCGATCCAGATCAGCCAAGCGAACCGTGCGCGCCGATATGGAGACGAGTGAGCAGCTGAAGCGCTCACTTCGCCGCCTTTTTCAACGCCGTCCGCACCAGAGCATCAAGCCCGGCATCTGCGCCCAGCTCGCCTTGGGCTGCGGCCACGGCTGCACTCGCTTCGGCTGGCTTGAAGCCGAGGTTGAGCAGCGCGGAGACCGCATCGGAGGATGCGCCACCCGGTGCAGGAGCCGCGACACCACCCGGCGCGGTCGCGATACCGCCTACCTTGTCTTTCAGTTCGTTTGCGATGCGCGAGGCAAGCTTCGGCCCAACGCCCGGCGTCCGTGCGAGCATCGCCGCGTCATCGGCAGCAATCGCCGTCTGGATCTCACCCGTCTCCAGCGTCGACAATATCGCCAGGGCGACCTTGCTACCGACCCCCTGCACGCTGCCAAGCAAGCGGAACCAGTCCCGTTCGCTGGCGCTGGCAAAGCCGATCAGCCGGATGAAATCATCGCCGACCAGCATCTCGGTATGGATCGTCACATCGCCGCCGACCGGGCCCAGCGCATCGAGCGTGCGCGATGAGGCCGCAACCTGATAGCCAACGCCCTGCACATCGATCACCGCATGATCGGCCGCGCTCGTTTCCAAAATGCCTTTGAGTTTCGCAATCACGCCGCCTGCCCCACTGCCTTGGCGCTGGCCCGGTGATGGGCATGCGCGATCGCCACGGCCAGCGCATCGGCCGCATCCGCGCCGGCAATTTCGGCGCCGGGCAACAGGACCGATACCATGGCATGGATCTGCGCCTTGTCCGCACCGCCCGTGCCGACAATCGCCTTTTTCACAAAACGCGCTGCATATTCGCCAATCGGCAGCCCCGCATCGGCGAGCACCAGCATCAGCGCGCCGCGCGCCTGGCCGAGTTTCAGCGTCGATTGGGCGTTGGTGTTGACGAAGACTTCCTCAATTCCCGCATCCTCGGGCTGATGCTTGGCAAGCACAGCGCGAAGGCCGGTCGCCAGCGTAGACAGGCGTTCCGGCAATGGCGCCTTGGTATCCGTCCGGATCTGGCCATTGGCGATGTGCGACAGACGATTGCCCTCGGCAGCGATAACGCCCCAGCCCGTACAGCCGAGCCCCGGGTCGAGGCCGATCAGCTTCAGGAGAGCTTCTCCATGATCTCATCCGGCACATCATAATTGCCCCAGACAGTCTGGACATCGTCATTATCGTCAAGCGTATCGATCAAGTTCAAGAGCGTCTGTGCTTCCTTTTCGCCGACCGTGACCTCGACATTGGGCCGCCAGGCGAGCTTTGCGCCCTCCGGCTCGCCAAGCGCCTTTTCGAGATCGCCGGCGACGGCATGCAGGTCGTCCGCTGCCGTCCAAATCTCATGGCCGTCATCGTCAGAGGTGATATCTTCGGCGCCCGCTTCCATCGCCGCTTCGAGAACTTTTTCCTCGTCGCCCGCTTCGGCCTTATAGGTGATCAGGCCAAGCCGCTCGAATCCGTGCGCGACCGATCCGCTCTCGCCCATATTGCCGCCATTCTTCGAAAAGATGGTGCGGACATCGGTGACCGTGCGATTGCGATTATCGGTGAGCGTTTCGACGATCAGGCTGACACCGCCCGGCCCGAAGCCTTCAAACCGGATTTCTTCATAATCTTCGGCATCGCCGCCGATCGCCTTGTCGATCGCCCGCTGGATATTGTCCTTGGGCATGGACTGGCCCCGCGCCGTGTTAACCGCAAGCCGCAGCCGCGGGTTCATGTCGGGATCGGGCGTGCCCATCTTGGCCGCGACGGTGATCTCGCGACTGAGCTTGGAGAAGAGCGCCGAACGCTTCTTGTCCTGCGCACCCTTGCGATGCTTGATATTTGCGAATTTACTATGGCCTGCCATGGGTTCCCGTAATTCTCTTATTGGATGATCTGGCGAGGCCTTAGCGTAGCTGCCCGGCCCCGTGCAACGTCAAAGGACGCGCTGCCACCAGCTGACATCGCGCCAGGCACCAAACTTCCAGCCGACTTCGCGATAGATGCCGACCGGTGTGAAGCCGACTGCCTCATGCAGTGCCTCGCTCGCGTCATTGGGCAGCGCAATTCCAGCATAGGCGGCATGGACCTCATTCTTGGCCAGCAGGGGAAATAGCGATCTGTACAACATTCGCCCGATGCCCTGGCCGACCCGGTCCGGCGGAATGTAGATCGCGACATCGCATGAAAATCGATAGGCATGGCGCAAACGATGCGGCGAACCATAGGCATAGCCGACAATCTCGTCCTCATCCGCTGCGACCACCCAGCCATGGGACGAACCATAGCCTTCGATCCGGCGCGCCATTTCGCGGACGGACGGCACCTCTTCTTCAAAACTGATCCAGGTCTCTTCGACAAAGGGTGCGTAGATGGTGCGGCAACCCTCGGCATCCGCAGGCTCGCCCTCTCGCACCATGACTGTCACGCGGCGATCATCCCAGCTTTACCGCCGTACCGGACACCGAGACCATCAGCATCGACCCGGTCTCGCCGATCACCTCATAATCGAGATCGACGCCGACAATTGCATCGGCACCGGCATCTTCGGCTTCATGTTCGAGATCCGAAAAGGCTTCGCGGCGCGCCGTCTTCAAGGCATTTTCATACGCCCCGGCCCGACCGCCAACAATATCGCGAACCTTGGCGAACATATCAGAAAAGACATTGGCGCCGATAATCGCTTCGCCCGTCACGACACCGCAATAGCGTGTAATCGGCCGGCCTTCGATTTGCGGGGTGGTGGAAATGATCATGGACGGCTCCTCCTGGCAATTGCCCGTAAAGCCTAACCCATCAGTAGCGCGATATCACGCCTATTATGTGCAAATTTGGCCTGCGCCTAATCCATGCCCAGCGCGGATTTATAGGTATCCAGCAGATCATCCTGCTCGCGGCGATCATGGGTATCCATTTTTCGCAGACTGACCACCTTGCGCATGATCTTGGGATCATAGCCTACGGCCTTGGCCTCGGCATAGACGTCCTTGATATCGTCGGCGATGCCCTTCTTTTCTTCTTCGAGCCGTTCGATCCGCTCGATCAAGAGTTTGAGCCTGTCTGCCTGTACCGCGCCGTCCGCCATGGTCATGTCTTTCTAACTGGGTGTGGGAAAGCGCGACGCTCTAGGCCAGTGCGGCGCCGGCCTCAAGCATTCTTCGCAACGCTTTCTTCCATGCGCTGCAATTGTTCGTCGGTCGCCTCACCCTGATAGCGATCTTTCCAGGCCGCATAGGGCATTCCATAGATCGCAAAGCGCGCCTCATCCTTGGATAACTCGCCGTCCGAGGCTTCGGAAATCCAGTCGGCGAGGCAATTGCGGCAAAAGCCCGAAAGGCCCATCAGATCGATATTGGCGGCGTCCGTGCGATGCCGCAAATGGGCGACGAGACGACGGAATGCCGCGGCCGCGACAGCATCATCAACATCGGGCATGATTGGAGAATCGGACATTGTTTGGGCTCCATTGCAGTTGCACTGTCATGATAAGGCTATAGAGCCGCAAGCGTAAGTCCAGCGAGCCAGGAAGCATAGTGGATTCAAACCCCGATCCCCGCCAACGCAAAGTGCGCATTCTCGCGACCCTTGGTCCTGCGAGTGCCGATGCGGAGATGATCCGCAAGCTATACCTTGCCGGCGCAGATGCGTTTCGACTGAATATGAGCCACGGTAGCCATGAGGATCATGCCGCGGTTATCGATGCGATCCGGACGCTTGAGAAAGACACGCGGCGGCCAATGACGATCCTGGCAGATCTGCAAGGACCGAAACTTCGGATCGGCGAATTTGCTGATGGCTTGGTCCAACTTGAATCCGGAGCACGGTTCATACTCGATCGGGATGAGACACCGGGCGACAATAGCCGTGTCTGCATGCCGCACCCGGAAGTTTTCCAGGCAATTGAGGTAGGCGAACGATTGCTGCTCGACGATGGCAAGGTCGTCTTGCGCGCGACAGCCGCCGAAACCGATCGCATTGAGACGATTGTCGAAGTGGCCGGGCCGCTCTCCAACAATAAAGGCCTCAACGTCCCGGATGTCATCATTCCGATGGACGCACTGACCGACAAGGATCGTACAGATCTGACTTTCGCGCTCGATCAGGGCGTCGACTGGATCGCCCTCTCCTTTGTCCAGAAACCCGAAGATGCAGCCGAAGCGCGCAAGCTTATCCAGGGCCGCGCTGCACTGCTCGCGAAGATCGAAAAACCCTCGGCCGTGCATCGGATCGACGAGATATTGGAAGCCGTCGACGCGGTGATGGTCGCGCGCGGCGATCTCGGCGTGGAAATTCCGCCTGAAGATGTGCCACCCCTGCAAAAGCAGATCATCGAAAAAGCGCGTATGGTTGGGCGGCCGGTGGTGGTCGCGACGCAGATGCTGGAATCGATGATCCGCTCACCGACCCCAACCCGGGCCGAAGTCTCGGATGTGGCAACTGCGGTCTATGATGGCGCCGATGCGATCATGCTGTCAGCAGAAAGCGCAGCCGGCGACTATCCGGAAGAATCGGTGGAGATGATGGACAAGATCGCAACCGCGGTCGAAGCCGATCCGACCCATTGGGCGCGCGTCCATTTCACCGAGACCCTGCCCGATTCAACCAGCGCCGACGCGCTGGCGGAAGCGTCGAACGGCATCGCCCAAACGGTGTCGGCCAACGCGATCATTTGCTTCACGACATCGGGTTCGACAGCACGGCGGGTGTCGCGCGAACGGCCCTCGGTGCCGCTTCTCGTCCTGACGCCAAAGCTCAAAACGGCGCGGCGGCTTGGGCTGCTATGGGGCGCGCATTCGGTGCATACGCGCGATGTTGTGAATTTCGAGGAAATGGTCGCCAAGTCGAAACGGATGGTGATCCGTGCTCGCATCGCCAAGGGCGGAGACCGGGTGATTGTGATGGCTGGCGTCCCCTTTGGTACGCCCGGTTCGACCAATGTGCTGCATATCGTCCGGCTGATGGGTGACGAACTGGAACGCCATACCGATGACGAGATCGCCGACGATAGCTAGCCGCTAAGCGATCAACCCGTGGCTGCGCAGTATATCGGCGAGTGTATCGGCATCCGTGAAATGATGACCAACAAAACCCTCCCCTTCGCTGGCGTGGATATTTTCTTCGCGATCATCGATGAACAGGGCAGTTCCCGGTTCCAGACCAAAACGCTGCAGGGCTAGGGAGTAGATTGCAGGATCTGGCTTGATCATTTTCTCGACGCCGGAAATCACGATATCGCCGAAATGATCGATAACCGGCGCGGTTGGCCGGAAGAGCTCCCAAAACTCGACACCGAAATTGGTGATCGCAAAGAGCGGAACGTTGCGGCCTGCAAGTTGCTCCACCAGCGCATGTACGCCGGGAACGGGTCCGGGAATGGTTTCGAGCCAGCGGTCGACATAGGCTTCGATCAAATGGGCATGATCCGGATAGGTCGCACTGAGCTCGGCAACCATAGCGGCAAGCGGACGGCCGACATCATGCTGGGCATGCCAGTCAAACGTCACCACATTTTCAAGAAACCAGTTTCGCTCCTGGTGATCTGGAATCAACTTCTCGAAGAGAAAACGCGGATCCCAGCGATAAAGGACGTTGCCGACGTCGAAGACGACAGCATGAACGGCCATTAGCCCTGACGCGCTTTGAACCTGCGATTGGTCTTGTTGATCACATAGGTGCGACCACGGCGACGAATCACGCGATTGTCGCGGTGACGGCTCTTGAGCGATTTCAGTGAATTACGGACTTTCATGGCGCTACTGCGGCCTTCTGCTATCTCAATTGTCGGAAACGAACGGTGCACCTATTGTTGCAGCGCGCCAAAGTCAAGCATTTGCAGGGCCACTTTCCGCCAGTTTTCGCGCCTGCCGGGATCGACAAGGGCGCGGTTTTCGACAACAATTCCGCCCATTCCACTGCACCGACCAAAGGAAGTACCGATGAAGTTTCTGATCCCCCTATTCCTGATTCTGGCGTCCTGCAGCTCGAATGCGAATGGCACGCCATTTGAAGCCGAAGGCACGATCAGCGGCGATGTCCTGCTAACCGGAAACAAGGGTGAAGATACGCTGAGCCTTATCGATCTCGACAGTGGTGCCGAGCTGGCGCGGCTCGAGACAGGCGACCAGCCCCATGAAATTGCGATTTCACCGGACGGACAGACGGCGGCAGTGGTTGCCTATGGTGAAACCACGATCGACATTATCGACATTGCCAATGCGGTACGCACAGACCGGATCGATCTTTCTCCCAACCGGCGGCCGCATGGTCTGGTCTGGACGCCCGACAATCGCCTGATCGCCACGACCGAAGGCTCTGACAGCCTGACCATCGTCGACATGGCAGACCGGTCCGTCTCGGCGATCGCCACCGACCAGCAGGGATCGCATATGGTCGCTGTCACGACCGATCTCAGCCGCGCCTATGTCGCCAATATGGGCAATGGCACGGTAAGCGTGATCGATCTTATGGCCGGTACGAAACTGCGTGACATTCCGGCTGGCGACACGCCAGAGGGCCTTGCTGTTTCGCCGGATGGAGCAACGCTCTGGGTGGCGGACCGCGATAATGCGACGCTGTTCGCATTCGATACGACAAGCTTCGAACGCATCGCAGAAATCACCGTCGGCAATTTCCCGATCCGCGTCGCGATCAGCCCGGATGGCGCGACTGTCGTGACCTCCAACTATGCGGGCGGCAGCCTGACATTGGTCAATGCCGAGACCCGTGAAGTCGAGCGGACCATCCTCGTCTCCGGCAGCGTCGGCGCGGCGCAGGTAACGATATTATTCTCCGCCGACGGCGAGACGCTTTATGTCGCGGAAACCGGGCGCAATCGGATTGCTGCAGTTGATGTTGCAAGCGGTGAAGTGACCCGGCGCTATGATGCAGGTGAAGATAGCGACGGACTTGCCGTCACGACGATCACGCCAGCCGATTAGGCTTTCTCGCCCAGCGATTTTTCCCAGGCGAGCGCATCGCGAACGATACCGTCGAGATCGTCATGCTCGGGCCGCCAGGGCAGCGTTCCAAGGATCAATCTATTGTCCGCAGTCAGCGCATCCGGATCGCCAGCGCGGCGCGGTTCCATAGTGCGCGAGATCTGGCTGCCTGCCATTCGGTCAACACTGTCCAGCACTTCGAGCACCGAGAAGCCGCGGCCATAGCCACAGTTGAGGATGTGGCTGTCGTTCGGCTTCGCGATCAGTTTTTCCAATGCATCGATATGCGCCGCAGCAAGATCGCTGACATGGATATAGTCGCGTACACCGGTGCCGTCGGGCGTGTCATAATCGGTACCGAATATCGCGACGCCGTCGCGCTTGCCGAGCGCGGCTTCCACGGCGACCTTGATCAGATGCGTCGCGCCCGCCGTCGACTGGCCCGAGCGTCCGGCTGGATCAGCGCCGGCCACGTTGAAATAGCGCAAGGCACAGTAGTTCATCGGATGTGCGGCAGCCGTGTCGCGCAGCATCCATTCGGTCATCAGTTTCGAGCGACCATAGGGATTGATGGGGTCGGTTGGCATGGATTCAGACGCCGGGATCGTGTCGGGAATGCCGTAAACGGCGGCGGTCGACGAAAAGATGAAATGGCGGACCTGATGCGCAATTGCCGTTGCCACGAGCGTTCGGCTGCGCGCGGTATTGTTGTCATAATATTTGAGCGGGTTCTCGACCGATTCAGGCACCACGACGGATCCAGCGAAATGCATGATCGCGGCAATTTCATGCGCATCAATCAACCCACCGACGAGGCTGCTATCAGCAATGTCTCCTTCGACAAAGACCGCGCCATCGGGCACCGCCCAGCGAAACCCGGTCACCAGATTGTCGAGCACGACTACGGGCCATCCCGCATCCAGCAGCGCCAAGGCCGCATGACTGCCGATATAGCCAGCGCCGCCGGTCACCAATATTGCCGGTTTTTCGCCCATGTCAGCCTTTCTTCCTCTCCGCGACTCCCGTTTGGAGCCTTTTCGTGGCACAATCGTTGAGATGTCTATAGCGGCTTCGATTGCGATAGGGAGACTGGCGATGAAAAAGACATGCGCCCGGATAGTGGCGGTAGCAGGACTGGCTTTGGTTGCAGCATGCACCACACCATCGCAACGCGGCACGGAAGTGACCCGCTTTCATCTCGGCCAGGTCATTCCGGCCCAGGCGATAAATATGGAACCAGCCGATCCGAACCGCGAGCCCAGTCTCGAATATCAGCAATATGCCGCGATTGTTGCGCAGCAACTGGCGGGCATCGGCTTTACCGGAACCAGCCTCGAAGACGCCGAAATGGTCGCCGTGGTCGATGTTCAGCGCGGCACGCGCGAGGAAGTGGCCCGTCGCTCTCCCTTCTCGATCGGCATTGGTGGCGGATCATTCGG
Organism: Parasphingopyxis sp. CP4; assembly: GCF_013378055.1. Lineage (NCBI taxonomy): Bacteria > Pseudomonadati > Pseudomonadota > Alphaproteobacteria > Sphingomonadales > Parasphingopyxidaceae > Parasphingopyxis > Parasphingopyxis sp. CP4. The sequence continues at coordinate 2,142,533 of NZ_CP051130.1, forward strand.
CCGGCGAACAGGGGTCGGGATCGGTACCAGCTTCGGCATCGGCGGATCGCCAGGCGGTGAAGTGAACGTCACCGAATTATCGGTCGCGCTCAAGCGGCGTTCGGAAGGGACGGTCGTTTGGGAGGGCACGGCAACGCGCGCCACTGCACCCGGCGCCGAGAGCCCGGCCGCGATCGTGTCGACCCTTGCAGCCGCGCTGTTTCAGGGCTTCCCAGGCGAGTCAGGCCGCACTATCACCGTCGAATGACACTCAGCATCACGAGCGCCTTTGACGGCGGCAATATCGCATTGGTTTCCACCTCAGGCAGCACGGCCGAATTGAAAATCGTCAAGGATCACCAGTCCGATTTCTATCAATGGTTCTATTTTCGCGTCACAGGTTGTGCCGGTAAAGATCTGACCCTGGCGATCACCAATGCGGGAAGCAGCGCCTATCCGCAGGGTTGGGACAATTATCAGGCCCGCGTCTCCAGCGATCGCGAAGAATGGTATCTCGCCGAGACGGACTATTCGGATGGTACGCTCACAATCCGCCACAGCGCGGACGCCGACACGCTCTGGTTTGCCTATTTTGCGCCCTATACGATTGAGCGCCATTACGACCTGGTCTCGGAAATCGCTGCCCGGGATGGCGTCAGCCATGCCTCGCTCGGCCAGACACTCGATGGCCGGGAGCTCGATTATTTCAGCATCGGTACGGGCGATCTGTCGGTCTGGCTCTATGCGCGCCAGCATCCCGGCGAGACGATGGCCGAATGGTGGATGGAAGGCGCGCTTGATCGCCTGACAGACCCAGCCGATCCGGTCTCCCGCGTGTTGCGGGACAAAGCCACCTTTCATGTCGTTCCGAACATGAACCCGGACGGCTCCGCCCGCGGCCATTTGCGGACCAACGCGGTCGGCACCAATTTGAACCGCGAATGGCATCAGCCGACGCCTGAAAAGAGCCCGGAAGTGCTGTGGGTGCTCAATCATATGGACAAGACGGGCGTCGATTTTGCGATGGACGTGCATGGCGACGAAGCGATCCCGGCCAATTTCATCGCCGGCTTTGAAGGCATTCCGAGTTGGACCGAACGGCAGGGCGCGCTCTACGATGCCTATCTGGCGGCGCTGCTCAAGGCCTCACCCGATTTCCAGACCAAGCTTGGATATCCGGTCGCCAAACCGCGCAAGGGCAATCTCTCCATGTCGACCAATCAGGTCGCCGAGCGGTTCGATTGTGTCGCGATGACGCTCGAAATGCCGTTCAAGGACAATCATGAACTGCCTGACACAGACTTTGGCTGGTCGGGCGAACGCTGCGCCCTGCTTGGCCGGGCCTGTCTTGCCGCATTGCTCGACATTATCGACGATCTGCGCGCCTAGGCGAACAGCTCCGCCAGGAAATTTTCCATTGCCTGCCAGCTTCGCCGGTCGGAATCGGGATGATAGCCATATCCCGGACTGTCGCCTTTTGCCGTGGGATCGGTGAAGCCATGGCCCGTATCGCCATAGGCATGAAGCTGCCAGTCCGCGCTGCCAGTGCTAAGCTCTTCCGCGAGACCCACCGTCACATCCGGCGGGGCCAGAAAATCGGTCCAGCCGTGACAGACCAACACTTTTGCCGTCATCGTCTCGACATTCGCATAGGATGGCCGGTCATAGACACCATGAAAGCTCACAACGCCCAGCACATCAGTGCCGGACCGGACAAGATCGAGGACCGATTTCCCACCAAAACAATAGCCGATTGCCGCGGTCTGGTCCGGGTCGACGCCGTCCAGGCCCTTGAGCACTGCCAGCGACGCCAGCAGCCGATCGCGCAGCAAAGGGCGATCATCGTTCATCGCATCCATGAAGCGGGTCGGTGCGTCATCTTCCCGCGTGGCCCGGTTTCCCTGGCCATAGACATCGGCCACCAGCGCGACATAGCCGAGCGCGGCTATGCGTTCGGCCACGACAAAGTCGATCTCCTTGGCACCGAGTACATTGGGCACGATCATCACGCCGGGGCGCGGGCTATCCCAATCGCTGTCCATCGCGGTCAGTCCCTCAAAAGGGCCGCCCGGGCCGTCATACACTATAGCCTGGCGTTCGATGGTCATGCGATTGCTCCTGTCAGTGTGATTCGCCTTCTCCCCATTGTATCGCCAGCCAGCCGCGCTAAGGAAAGCGCCGATCGCAAAAGGAGTTCGCCCCATGCCCCAGCTCACTCTCATCCGGCACGGCCAGTCCCAGTGGAATCTCGAGAACCGGTTCACCGGTTGGTGGGATGTCGACCTGACCGACAAGGGCGTCACCGAAGCCAAGGAAGCCGGCGTGCTGATGCGGGAAAAGGGCGTGGACCACGATCTGTGCTTCACCAGCTTCCAGACCCGCGCCATTCGCACGCTCAACCTGGCGCTCGCCGAAATGGATCGGCTGTGGCTTCCCGTTGAGAAAAATTGGCAGCTCAATGAGCGCCATTATGGTGGGCTGACCGGCCTCAACAAACAGGAAATGCGCGACAAGCATGGCGATGAGCAGGTCCATATCTGGCGTCGCAGCTTCGATACCCCGCCGCCGGAAATCGAAGCCGGCAGCGAATATGATCTGAGCACCGACCGCCGCTATGCGGGCGTGACTGTGCCGAAGAGCGAGAGCCTCAAAAATACCATCGAACGCGTGCTCCCCTATTGGGACGCGCATATCGCACCTGCGCTCAAAGACGGGCAACGGGTGCTTATCTCCGCCCATGGCAACTCGCTGCGCGCACTGGTCAAACATCTGTCGCAAATCCCGGATGACGAGATTACGAGCCTTGAGATTCCGACTGGCCAGCCGATCATCTATGATCTGGCCGACGATCTTTCCGCCCGGGACCGCTATTATCTGTCCGAACGGTAGCAGGCGGGCTACGGATTCTGCGCCCATTGCGCCGCCATCGGCTTCACACTAGAAGAAGGCGCTTCTTCTGGCTCAAAGCGCAGGACGAAGCATGACCGAAACGCCACTTATCGGCATCATCATGGGCAGCCGTTCCGATTGGGAAACGATGTCGCATGGCGCCGAAATCCTCACCGAACTCGGCATCCCGCATGAATGCAGGGTGGTCTCTGCCCATCGCACGCCCGATCGCCTCTACGATTACGCGAAAAGCGCCGTAGGTCGCGGCCTGAAGGCCATCATCGCTGGCGCTGGGGGCGCTGCCCATCTGCCCGGCATGGCGGCGTCGATGACCCGGCTCCCGGTGCTTGGCGTGCCGGTTGAATCGCGCGCGCTCAAAGGCATGGACAGTCTGTTATCGATTGCCCAGATGCCCGCCGGCATCCCGGTTGGTACGCTCGCCATTGGTGTTGCGGGTGCCAAAAACGCTGCCTTGCTCGGTGCCGCCATTGTCGCGACCCATGACGATGATGTTGCGGCGCGCCTCGATGCCTGGCGCCAGGCGCAAACCGATGCCGTCGCGGAAGACCCGGCGGGATGAGCGAACCGCTCGCTCCGGGCGCAACGATCGGCATTATTGGCGGCGGCCAGCTCGGGCGTATGCTCAGCGTCGCGGCCGCCCAGCTCGGCTATCCCTGCCATATCTATGCACCCGAAGAATCGCCCTGTGCCACGGATGTCGCGCAGAAGCACATCCGTGGAGACTATGAGGACAAGGCGACGCTCGCAGCATTTGCAGCAGCGGTCGACGTCCTGACCTATGAGTTTGAGAATGTCCCTGCCGGGCCATTACGGGCGCTGGCGAACGAGAAACCGCTCCACCCTAATCTGGACGCGCTGGAACTGGCGCAGGACCGGCTCTCCGAAAAAGATTTCGTAGCCGGGCTGGGCGGCAAGCCCGCTGGATACCGCGCTGTTTCATCTCTCGCTGACCTTGAGACTGCGCTCGCAGACATGGGCACGCCTGCGATCCTGAAGACCCGCCGCTTCGGCTATGATGGCAAGGGCCAGGTGCGCATCACCGATGTCGCGAATGCCGGCACCGCATGGCAGGAGGTTGGCGAACAGCCCGCCGTGCTTGAATCCTTTGTCGATTTCGAGAAGGAATTTTCCATCCTGCTGGTGCGCAGCGCCAATGGCGAAACGCGGATCTGGGACCCGCCGGAGAATCGCCATCAGGACGGTATCCTTGCCCATTCCCTGGCGCCCGGCAGTGGCATCATTGCCGATCAGACGGCGTCCGCGAGCGATCTTGCTCGGCGGATTGCCGAAAAGCTTGACTATGTCGGCGTGCTGACCTGCGAGTTTTTTGCCAGCCGCGAAGGCCCGATTTTCAACGAGATGGCGCCGCGGGTCCATAATAGCGGCCATTGGACAATCGAAGGCGCGATAACCTCGCAATTCGAAAACCATATCCGGGCCATTTGTGGCCTGCCGCTCGGCGAGACCGCGCTTACCGCGGACCGGATCGAGATGCATAATCTGGTCGGCGCAGAGGCCGATGACTGGCTGAGCTGGCTCAAAAAAGACCGGGCGCACCTCCACCTTTATGCAAAGGGGGAAGCGCGCCCGGGCCGAAAAATGGGGCATGTAACGCAGCTCTTCTAGAGCCGCTCATGCCATTTGGCTTAGCCGGATTTGGTTGCCGAGAAAGGCATTTCGCCGAAAGCGCCAGCCTTGATCGTGCCGGACATGGAATCGCCATCGACAGTTGCCGTGCCTTCCAGCGTCATCGGCATCGGAACCGTGATGTCCATCTTCCAGGTCAGCGTATTGCCGTCGATCTTGCCGTCTTTGACGTCGGCCGAACCGGTGGCGCCAGCATTGGTGCCGGAAACCGAATCACCATCCTGGCTGAGCGTCATCGTCGACTTCTGCTCACCCATTGGCGAGTTTACGGTCGAGTCCCAAGTGCCTGATACGTCTGTCATGTGCGAATCCTTCCTTACAGTGGTGTCAATTATTCTGCTGAGACTGTTTCCACAGGCAGGCCCAGCGCGTCAAGCTGTTCCCGAACCTGATCGGCATCTCCGACCACAACCCAGGTAAAAGCATCCGGATTGATGGCCGATCGCGCCACGCTATCGAGCTGATCGCGCTCCATCGACCGATAGATGCTCGCAATCTCGTCATAATAGTCGACGGATCGCTCAAACAGGTCATTATTGGACATACCGCCCATCACGCCCGCCGAAGTTTCGAACCGGCCAGGCAGGCTACGAATTCCGCCAGCTATAGCGCGGCTAAATTCCTCTGGCCGCACACCGTCGACGGTCAGGAAATTTTCAACCTGCTCAAGCAGCGCCACAATCGAATCGCCCGTACGATCGGCCTGAACCGGCGCCTGGATCGTATAGCTGACGGGCCCGGCAACCCGGTTTACCGATCCACGGACACCATAGGACCAGCCCCGTGTTTCGCGCAGATCCTGGTTGAGGCGCGCGAGAAAACTGCCGCCCAATGCCTCATTGGCAACCAATAGCGGGAGCAACTCATCGGTACCCTGCAGATCAAGCACCTGACCGCCATAGATCAAGGATTGGGGCGAATTGGGTCGATCGACAAGGATGATCCGTGGGTTCGCTCCGGGAATTACGGCGTCGAACGACTTGATCCCGGCTTCTCCCTCTCCGGTCCAGCTGCCGAACCGCTCCTCAAGCGCCGCCAAGACCTGATCCAACTCGGCATCGCCAACAACCATGATTGTCAGCTTGTCGGGGCGAATCCAGCGGCGGTGGAAATCGAACAGATCCTCGCGCGTGATCGCGGCCACCGATTCGGGCGTGCCGAGGCCACTTGTCGGACGGCCATAGGGATGGTCCGCACCGAACAGTACGGGCCAGAGGTTGAGGCTCGCCAGGCTGGATGGCGCGCGCCGTTCTGCCGCGATCGCTGTCAGCTGGGTGGCCCGTAAACGCTCAACCTCTTCTGGAGCAAATGCAGGATTGCGCATGACATCCTGCAACAGATCGAGCGCGGGTTCGTAATTGGCCGACAGAGCTGAAATGCCAAACAGCGTCCGATCAGTCGTCGCTGCGCCAACCAGACCCACTCCAAGCCGCTCTTGCGCCTCGGCGATCTGGGTCGAACTGAGACTTGTGGTGCCCTCGGTCATCAGTGACAGCATCAACTGCTGGGTGCCGAGCTGATCGGAACGATCGGCGGCATTGCCGACATCGAAGCTCAATCGCGTGAGGATCCTCGGAACACCGCTGCGCTGCACGAACAACAGTTCAACACCATTGGACAGCGTCGCGCGTTGGACATCGGGAAAGTCGAGATCGGCAATTTCCCCGACCGTCGGCCGGGCGATACTGCGCGTCCCGGTATCAACGCTCGCATCACTCGCCCCGGCCACAGGCTCTTCGCCGGGTTGCAGAAAGAATGCCGGGTTCAGCAGGTCAGCGGACAGGCTGCCGTCCACCGATGCCGCCTCCTGATAGGCGTCACGCTCACCCGGATCCACGCGGATCGCGAGTGCTGGCCGGGTCAGCCATTGCTGCATCGCCGCGCGCACGCTTTCAGGCGTCACCGCACCCAGTCGCTGCAACCGCGTCTGGAAATAGGCCGGGTCACCGGAATAGAGCTCGCCGGTCGCCAAGACGCCCGCCTTGCCGGTAAATCCGCCGACGCGGTCCAGGCCCGCGATCTGGCCGGCAACCTGGCTCATTGCGACGCGGTTCACTTCGTCCTGGGTAGGCCCATTTTCGATGAAATCGGCGATAAGCGCGTCGAGCCGCGTCGATACCGCATCAGCGTCTGCCGTCGGCGCGACATTGACCGCGATCCGAAAGATGCTGAGATATTCAAATTCCTGCAGCGATGCAGACACCGATGCAGCGGTTTGCTCATCGCGAACAAGGATATTGTCGAGCCGCGAGCTCGCCAGCCCGCCAAACACGCTGGCGCCAACATCAAGATCGCTGGCAATGGGCGCATTCAGGCCCGGAACAACCCAGCTGCGATAGAGGCGCGTCGTTGCAACGCTATCCTGCATGCGAATATCGCGGCGCTCATCAAGCGTCGGCACACCTGGATCAATCTGTTCGGTGTCGGGTCCGCGGGGAATATCCCCGAAATAGCGTTCGACCAGCGTTCGTGCGGTTGGCGCATCGATATCACCGGCGAGGACGAGCACCGCATTATTGGGGCCGTAATGTCGGCCAAACCAGGCGCGCACATCCTCCATCGTCGCTGCATCGAGATCGGCCATCGAACCGATTGTCGAGTGCCGATAGGGATGGCCTTCGGGAAACAGGGCTCCGAGTTCGGCATAGCTCACCAGACCATAGGGCTGGTTATCGCCCTGCCGCTTTTCATTCTGGACAACGCCGCGCTGGTTATCGAGCTCTTCCTGCGTCACCGCGCCGAGCAGATAGCCCATCCGATCGGATTCGAGGAACAGGGCCAGCTCCAGGCCTTGGGTCGGTACCGTCTGGAAATAGTTGGTCCGGTCAAACCAGGTCGTCCCGTTGAAATCGGTCGCGCCAATTTCACGCAGCGGTTCGAAGACACCGTCAGGCGCATTCTCAGACCCATTGAACATCAGATGTTCGAACAGATGCGCAAAACCGGTCTGGCCTTGGGGCTCATGCCGCGATCCCACATGATACCAGATCGAAACGGCAACAACCGGCGCATTGCGATCTTCGTGAACAATCACCCGCAAGCCGTTATCCAGCGTAAAACGATCATAGGGAATCGATACGTGATCGACGAGATCGGCGGCTGTCACATTGGGCTGCGGGCCGGCCGGGACCTCTCCATGATTGTCCAGTGCGGCGGCCGGAGCAGCAAGCAAGGCAAGCGGCGCCAAGAGGGTCAGCTTCAAGGAACGCATCGGTGATTTCTCCTGGAAATATCGCCGGCAACCATAGCGGCGACGCGTTCGCACGCAAGCAACGGTTGCGGCTGCTCGACGAACGGCTAAATCAGTCGACAAAGATAATCTGCACAGGCTCTTGTGTGGCATTTATGCAACATTATATCGGACCGAGACAGGAACAGGGATGAACGAATGAATCTCGAGAAATTTACCGATCGCGCCAAAGGATTTCTCCAATCTGCGCAAACGGTCGCAATTCGATTGAACCACCAACAGGTGCGCGCCGAACATCTGGCCAAGGCGCTGCTCGAAGATGAGCAGGGAATGGCCGCCGGGCTGATTGCGCGCGCCGGGGGAAGTGCCGAAGCCGCGATCCGCGAGATCGACGAAGCGCTTTCGAAAGTCCCACAAGTGTCTGGCGGCGGCGCGCAGCAGACGCCGCAACTCTCAAATGATGCGGTCCGTATTCTCGATACAGCCGAGCAGATCGCGACCAAGGCGGGTGACAGCTATGTAACCGTTGAGCGCCTCCTCCTGGCGCTTGTCATGGCCAAGGGCACACCGTCCGGCGATGCGTTCGACAATGCCAGCGTTAAGCCTGAAGCGCTCAATACAGCAATCAATGAGCTGCGCGGCGGCCGGACGGCCGATACGGCGAGCGCCGAGGATCGCTATGACGCGCTCAAGAAATTTGCGACCGATCTCACCGAACGAGCCCGTGACGGCAAGATCGATCCGATCATTGGCCGCGACGAAGAGATTCGTCGGACGATCCAGATCCTGGCGCGGCGCACCAAGAATAATCCGGTACTGATTGGCGAAGCCGGGGTCGGCAAGACGGCAATCGCCGAAGGTCTCGCCTTGCGTATTGCCAATGGCGATGTTCCCGACGGGATCAAGAATCGCACCCTGGTCTCGCTCGACATGGGTTCGCTTATTGCGGGCGCCAAATATCGCGGCGAGTTTGAGGAGCGGTTGAAGGGCGTCCTCGACGAAGTGAAGGGTGCTGATGGCGAGATCATCCTCTTCATTGACGAGATGCACACGCTGGTTGGCGCCGGTGCATCCGAAGGCGCGATGGATGCCTCCAACCTATTGAAACCGGCGCTCGCGCGCGGTGAGCTGCATTGCATCGGCGCGACGACGCTCGATGAATATAGCAAGCATGTCGAGAAAGACCCCGCGCTGCAACGGCGCTTCCAGCCGGTGTTTATCGAGGAGCCGAGCGTCGAGGACACAATCTCGATCCTGCGCGGTATCAAGGAAAAATATGAACTCCACCACGGGGTTCGCATCACCGATGGTGCTCTCGTGTCGGCAGCCACACTGTCCGAACGCTATATCACGGACCGTTTCCTGCCGGACAAAGCGATCGACCTGATGGACGAGGCGGCGTCGCGGATCCGCATGGAAGTGGAATCGAAGCCCGAGGAAATCGAAACCCTCGATCGCCGTATCATTCAGCTCAAGATCGAACGCGAAGCACTGTCCAAGGAAAGTGACTCGGCATCCAAGGATCGGCTCGCGGTGATCGAAGAAGAGGTCGCCAATCTCGAAGAAGAACAATCGAGCCTCACCCAGCGCTGGCAGGCGGAACGCGACAAGATCCAGTCCGAAGCCAAGCTGAAAGAAGAGCTGGATAGCGCGCGCATCGCACTGGAACAGGCAGAACGCGCCGGTGATCTCGCCAAGGCTGGGGAGCTCTCCTATGGCACCATCCCGGACCTCGAAAAGAAGCTCGCAGAAGCCGGCGAAGCCACGGAAGGCGCGATGCTGCGCGAAGAAGTGACGAGCGAGGATATCGCCTCGGTCGTGTCACGCTGGACCGGCATCCAGGTCGACAAGATGCTCGAAGGCGAACGCGAAAAACTGCTCGCCATGGAAGAACATATCGGCAAGCGGGTTATCGGCCAGACGGATGCGGTAAATGCTGTGTCCACCGCCGTACGGCGGTCTCGCGCCGGGCTGCAGGATCCCAATCGGCCGCTCGGCAGCTTCCTGTTCCTCGGGCCGACGGGTGTCGGCAAGACCGAGCTCACCAAGGCGCTGGCCGAATTCCTGTTCGATGACCAGAACGCAATGGTGCGCATCGACATGTCTGAATTCATGGAGAAACATTCGGTAGCCCGCCTGATCGGCGCGCCTCCCGGCTATGTCGGTTATGACGAAGGCGGCATCCTCACTGAAGCCGTTCGTCGGCGACCCTATCAGGTGATCCTCTTCGATGAGGTCGAGAAGGCCCATAATGACGTGTTCAACGTCCTGCTACAGGTATTGGACGATGGTCGGCTGACCGATGGTCAGGGCCGTACGGTCGATTTCTCCAACACGCTGATCATCCTGACCAGCAATCTGGGTAGCCAATATCTGTCCTCGCTTGGCGATGATCAGACGGTGGACGAAGTAGAGCCGCAGGTGATGGAAACCGTGCGTGGTCATTTCCGCCCCGAATTTCTCAACCGGCTGGATGAGATCATCCTCTTCCACCGCCTGAGTCAGGAGCATATGGCGCCGATCGTCGATATCCAGGTCGCGCGCGTCCAGAAACTGCTCGACGATCGCAAGATCCAGATCGACCTGACGGAGAAAGCGCGGCAATGGCTCGGCCGGGTTGGCTATGATCCCGTCTATGGCGCACGGCCACTGAAACGAGCGGTTCAGAAATATCTGCAAGACCCATTGGCCGATGCAATTTTGCGCGGTGATATTGCCGATGGCGCGACGGTAAAAGTTGATGAAGGCGATGGTGCACTCGACATGAGTTTCGGCTAAGCCGCCGACCATGAGCAAAGCACAAGCATGGAGCGCCTATTGGTCGCAAATGGGCGAAAGCGGCGGTTGCCTTCCGGGCGCACCGCCCGTCGTTGACGCCCATCTGACCCAGCTATGGGGTAATTTCGCAGCCGGTTTCCCGGCGGGCGCGAAACTGCTCGATCTTGCGTGCGGTACGGGCGCGGTGTTGCGCTCGGTGCTCCGGGCCAATCGTGAGCTATCATTGGTTGGGGTCGACTATGCTGACCTGCCCAAAGGAAAGTCCAAGAAGATCAAGCTGATCGGCGGCACCGACATTGCCGACATGCGCTTCAAGGACGGTGAGTTTGACGGGCTGACCAGCCAATTCGGCGTTGAATATAGCGACATCGATGCGGCTGCGGCCGAGATTGCGCGGGTCACGAAGCCGGGCGCGCGCCTGCAGTTCATTGTCCATCATGCCGAGAGCCCGATCGTCGAACAGAATCGCAATCGGCATTCCGCTCTCGCTGCAATCGAGAGATCCTCGACGATGCAGATGGGCCGCGCTGCAGCTGCGCAACCCGGAAGCGATACCGGCATGCTCAGCCAGACTCTGTCACTGATCGCGCGCAGCCATCCCGGCCAGACAGTGGTCAATGAGATTGCGGCTGCAATTGATCATACCGTGCGGTTCGGCGGCAAAAATGCGGCGCGCGAGTTTGACCGGATCGAGAATAACCTTGCCCAGGAGCTCGCCGTGCTGGGCGCATTGCAGTCCGTGGCGCTGGACGAGGCCGGCGCCACAGCCTTTGTCGACAGCCTTGGCACAGGGTTCGCATGTTCATCGCCGCAACCGGTTCAGATTCAGGGACTTGCGACTCCCCTGGCCTGGCTCGTCTCCGGCAAACGCAGCGGTTGATTAGGGAGGCTAGCCAGACGGCCGTTTATCGGTAATTATGGCGATCCAACGATATCATCCCAGTTCAAGATTTGCGGAGTTGTGTGCCATGCGTATTTCTCGAGTCGTCCTGATAGCTCCCGCAACGGCAGCATTGTTCGCAGCTGCTCCGGCCTATGCCCAAGATGATGCGGAAGCATTGGAACCGTTTCGCGAATGCGGAGCAATCACCGAAGGTCCGGCGCGGCTCGCTTGTTTCGATGCTGCATTGGCCGGCGCTGATGCGGCGCAGGTGGCGCGGCAGGAACGGCGGAGACGCCGTACGGTCGAAGATTTTGGGCTATCCGGTACGCAGATCGAAGAGCGCTACGAACGCGAAGTCCGCCGCGCTGAAAGCAGCGGTGGCAGCGCCGGTGATGTGGCGGACCTAGCCCCGCCAGAGCCGGAATCAGTCACATCGCCGATCGCCGAAACATTTGTCGACGGCACCCGACGCAGAGTTTTCCTTCTGGAGAATGGCCAGATCTGGCGTGAAGGCAACAACAGTAGCTTGCGCGGTCGCATTCGAGTGGGGTCCAATGCGACAATCTCGCGTGGCGGAATTGGCGGTTACCGACTCCGTGTAGAAGGTCGAACCGGGTTTATCTCGGTATCGCGCGTTCGCTAACTAACCGCCGGTTCCGGCCCGATCGGACTTAGTTGCGCTGGCGCGCATCCCGGGTCGCTTCATCCACAACTCGGCGGGCATCCCTGTTGCCGACCCGTGCCAGCTCACGCCATTCGGCTACCGTCATGCAGGTACGGATGCGGCGGGCATTCGAACCGGTAACCCGGCGGGTCTGGCAGCGAATGCGCTGGTCAGGATCTTCTTCTTCTTCAACGGCATTGGGAGCCTCTTCTTGCGCCAATGCCGGTGCCGGAGCGCCTATGCTGATTGCGAATACGGCCACTGCCGCGAGAGGAATTGCTTTGGTCATCGCACTACTCCGTAAAACACACGAAAAGGAAGGTTGCGGCCTTTTTAGTCAGCCGGGAAATTATTTGCAAACGAGGCGCGCTGGCGCAACAAGAAGCCGCTGAGTAACGGGATGGGAATGTGCAGAATCTGTGCCACACAGTTTTGCGGATTCGAGAGATATGGACGCAGAGACTATGGTTGAACCAATTCGAGATACGCCCACCACAGCCCTTCGGCTGGCGTATCGCTATGAAGAAGCGACGGATAGCTTCCACTTCCTCGATTTGACGCGCCAACTCCATGAGAAAGCGACGTTTCTAACCGATGAATATATCACGGCAGACGTGCCCCGGCAGATCGAACCGCGCCGCGATTACAGCGCGATGGAGCAACCTCAAACACCGTTGCACTTCATTTTTCATTCCGGTTTCTGCTGCTCGACATTGATGGCGCGCGCCCTGCATCATCCCGGGGTAGCGACCAGCCTGAGTGAGCCGACCCTATTACGGGACATGGTGGGATTTCAAAGCCGCACAACAGATCAAGACCGGTATCAGGACGTACTCAATACGAGTCTGTCCCTGCTCGCCAGACCTTTCGAATCCGGTGAGAGCGTTATCGCCAAACCGTCCTGTATCGTGAATGGCCATGCCGAAGATATTCTCAAGATGCGCGCGGCCAGTCGAGCTGTGTTCCTCTACGCTCCGTTGCGGGTGTTTTTGAACTCGATTACCCGCAAGGGGATCACCGGACGTCTTTGGGGGCGCGAGCTGTTTATCGGCCTGCAAAAGGCGAACCATATGGATCTGAGCTTTAGCGAGGAACAGCTATTTGGGCAGACCGACCTGCAAATCGCTGGCCTCGCCTGGCTGATCCAGAATATGCGTTTCGCAACCCTGATCGACCAGTTCGGTGAGAGCAGAATACGGACGATCGAAAGCGAGGCCTTTCTCGCCGATCCGGCGCGCGCATTACGGGCGGTGGCGACGCTGTTCGAACTGAACCTATCTGCAGAGGAAGCATCAGCAATCAGCGAAAGCGCGATATTCAAAACCCATTCGAAATTCGGTGATGATTTTGATGCTGATAGCCGTCGCGAAGAACGAATGTCCGCCGAAAATGCGCATGCAGACGAGATTGAAAAGGTCGCGATCTGGGTAGAAACGGTCGCCCAGACTATCAACGCACCGATGGTAATGCCGGCGCCGCTTCTCAGCTAGGTGGCGCCTGGACGTCGAATGCGACCGTCAGGCGTTCGCCGGAATCAAAGGGCATCGTGCCATGCCACATGATTGAGGGAAACAAGGCCAACCGGCCCACCTTCGGCTCGACCATCTTATAGGGCGGGAGGTCGATCGCGAGTTCGTCAGGCGGGACGCCAAAGGCAAGCCAACCAGCCGGCGGCTCTCCAAATTCATCTTGCGGCGGTAAACTCACATAGAGCGCCGAACTGCACCAACCACGCGGATGAATATGATGGGTATGACGTCCTTCACCGGCAAGCCGCACCGACCAGGAGCCCCCGAAGGAAACTGGGCCGGGTGCATAACGCAAGACAGGATGATCGAGATCGATTGGCGCGAGAGACCGCATATGCTCTTGCACCGTTTCGACTATTGCGGCGCGTAACTTTCGGATTTCGGGGTCCGCTCGCGCGAACAAGGGGCCGTCGGTCTGGGTGCCGCCGCGCACGGATTGGCCGGCCATGTCTGCCTTGAGAACGTGCAACGTCCTTAGATGCGCAGCAAGCGCATCCATGTCGACACGATCGCCGATATCATAGGTCTGGATCAGGCGGTCGTCGCGTTCTAGCCACTCCCAGTGCTTGTCCCCCATCATGCGCCAGGCGATACCCAGATAGGGCCACATTTCGTTCGCGTCCGGATCCCCCACGCGCTCTTCGCCACATTTTGCGGCTTCTTCGGGCCGGTTTGTGCGCAGCATATGGCGTACGTAGCGAACCGCCAAAGGCATTTCGGCATAGGGCGCGACCGCATCGAACAAGCGATCTGCCCGGCTATCGTCGCGCAGCTCGGATGCGCAAATTGCTTCGCAGATGTCGAGCGCGCGCTTGTCCTGCACATGCAGCCGAGCGCGGCGAACAACCGCATCGGCCTCGGCGAATTGTTCGACCTGGGTTAGTAGGTTTATCAGCGAGAACCACAGGGCCATATTTTTAGGCTGCTTGGCCAGGGCGCGCTCATAACCGTCGACAAATTTGTCGCGCTGCCCATTCATCCAGCGAAGATTAGCCAATAGATCCTGCCCTTCGATCCAGGCGGGACTTTGCCCAAGCATGCGATCAAGATCTGCGATGGCCTCATTGGTTTTGCCCATCGCGGATTGTGCCGCGGCGCGCCCCATCAACACACTGCCATCTGAGGGCGCTACGGCGTGCGCCTGATCGAACAGCTGTACCGCGTCGCGACCCGCTTCAAGCGTTACCCGCGCAAGCCCGTGGGTGACCTTATGATCATTTGGAGCAAGGCGGACGGCCTGCGAAAACGCCTTCATTGCCTCAGCTGAATCTTCCTGTGCGCGATAGAGCAAACCCAATACATGCCACAAACGCAGATGATCGGGATGTGCCTTGAGCGCTGTCTTGACCTGAAGGATCGCGGCATCGCTGCGACCGGCATCGCGTTGCTTCATTGCAGTCTGGATGACCACAGATGGATCGGTTCCCTTGCCTCCAGTTACTATACCGCTTGCCATCAGTTTCAGATCTCTAGTTCAGTTCCATCCGCCCGCTTAGTCTTGAAGAAAATAGTGAGGCTGACAAGCCTACGGGCCCCAAAAGAAAAAGGGCGGCAAGGTTTCCCTTGCCGCCCTGTTTTCTTGGATCGGTCTGCGATTAGAAGCGCAGACGGCCCGTTACCTGATAACGGCGACCGAGGACGTCATACGTCGTCGGATAGGTGTTACCAGAGTTGAACACGCTCGAACCGATGAACGAGCTGGTTTCAGGCGCATCGCGGTCCAGTAGGTTGAAGACCGAGAAGGTCACATCGAAATTCTCGCTGACGTTCGAACGAACCGACAGATCGAAGTAAGATGCGTCATCAAAGGCCTGAGATTCCGCCAAGAACCCGTTGCCACCGTCCATACCGTCGTTGAACTCATACGTAACGCCATCAATCCAGCGCCACAGCAGCGAGACGTCGACAAGGTCGTCGATGCTCAGCGTGGTACGCAGGTTGAATGCCCATTCCGGCGTGATCGGCTCACAGTTACCGCTGAACAAGCCGACGCATTCACGCGTGACGTTGTTCGGGTTTGCTGGGTTCGCATTGAACGTCAGCGTGTCCGTCCAGGTACCATTGAGATCCCAGTTCAGCGAACCGAAGCTCAACGGCAGCGTGTAGTTGACCCGGAAGTCAATACCGCTCGTTACGATCTCACCAAGGTTGGAGAGCTGCAGGATCAGACCCAGGGTCTCACCGCCACCGTTCAACGAACCGTTGATCGGGTTACGGCCGATATTGGCACACTGTGCCGGATCGGTGCCGTTACCATCGCTGTTCGCACCATAGCATGGGGTGAGAATGTCACCCGGGTTCGGTGTGGTGATGGCGCCCGTAACCTCGATGTCGAAATAGTCGATCGACACCGTCAAGCCCGGGATCTGACGCGGCGTTGCGACAAGACCCAGAGTAAGCGACGTGGCTTCTTCAACGTCCAGATTGACGTTACCGCCAGCCGTTGCGTTGATCTGTGCCGCAGAAGGCTGCGGAATAACGCCGATCGTTGCAGCAGGCGCACCCTGAGCGACGCAGATGGCCGTCAGCGTTGCATTGCCAACCGGGTTAGCACCAGCACACGGATCAATCGGCAGCGGCGTCAGGCCGGTCGTAACCGGAGCAAACAGCTCGCCGATATTCGGTGCACGAACTGCAACCTGATAGATGCCGCGGAAGCGGAAGCCTTCAAACGGTTCCCAGCTACCACCAGCTTTCCACGTGACGTTGGTACCGGCGTTGGAATAATCCGACACACGAATACCGCCTTCAGCGGTCAGGCTGTAGAAGCCCGGAATGTCTTCCAGGATCGGCACGATGACTTCAGCGAAACCTTCGATGACGTCATAGCCACCGTTGAAGGTCGGTGCCGGAGCACCCGTACCCAGAACTTCGTCCTGCGTACCTGCCGACACGTCAGCAACACGGCTAGCCGTATAGTCACGATATTCGACACCAACTGCGAAACCGATCGGCGTTTCCGTGAACAGGCCGGTTTCACCGAACGTACCGTTCAGCGAAGCGTTGACCTGCAGCAGCGACGTCGAGTCCGTGAAGCCGGACGGCTGGTTGAAGAACGCAACCGAGCGCGGATCGATATTCGTGCCAGCGGCGCCAAGGCCACTCAGGTTGATCGGGAAACAGCCGTTCGAAGCGTCGAAACAGGTCGTCGGGCTCGTTGCATTGAGCGCCTGCTCAACGCGCGATTTCAGACCCCAGTTCGTCCGCGTATTGGTACGCTGTGATTCACCGTATGTTGCATAGACATCATAGGAGAGCGTCGGGCTGAGATCACCACGCACACCGGCCCAAAGCTGGAACTGGTTGGTGACGTTAGCAGTCTGACGTGGACCCTGCTCAACCAAACGACGGTTGATGATGACGTCCGGTGCCAGGAAGTTCGGATCCGTCGGATCCGCAGCATTCCGAGCTGCCGTACAGGTCGCTACAGGGATCGGCACAGCAAAGCTGGCGCAGATGTCCTGGACCTGCTGGTCATTGAGGAACGGGTTGTTCAGCGGCAGTGCGAACGGATCACCGAACAGGCCCGAAGGTGCGAGCTGCAGGTTAACGGTCGAGTTCGTGAACATGCCACGCGTGTACACTTCGATACCCGGCGTTACTTCATAACGCGCAGAACCGAAGATGTTCCAACGCTCAAGCGGCGTCTGGAAATAGTTGAACGGTGCGTAGTTGAACGTGTTGTACTGCGGAACCAGTCCACCAGCTCCACCCGGTGCAATCTGCAGGCCGTTGAAGCGTGTCGGAACCGTCGTACCCGAACCGAATACGTTGCCGCCGAACTTGGCGCCCTGGGAGATCAGTCGACTGCCCTGGAGCACATCGTCAACTTCCTGATAGCCGATCGACAGGATTGCGTTACCGCGACCATCGTCGAAATTGGCACCCAGCGTAAGGTCCGTGCGAATACGCTCGCCGTCACCGCGCTCGTTGATGCCGTAGCTCATTGCAGCTTCGAGACCTTCAAAGTCACGACGCAGAACGAAGTTGGCAACACCCGAGATGGCGTCAGCACCATACACCGAAGAAGCACCACCGGTGATGACTTCAACCCGCTCAACAAGAGCAACCGGGATGATGTTCAAGTCAGTCCGCGAACCGATCGTCGAAGGTACGAGACGCGTACCGTCGAGAAGGATCAGGTTACGGCCGGTACCCAGGTTACGAAGGTTCAGCGAAGCCGTACCGTTCGAACCGTTGTTGACCGAGCTGTTCGTGCCCGGTGCGATACCCGGCAGTTCACCGATCAGCTCTTCAGCGTTGGTTGCCTGACGAAAATCCATTTCGTCCTGGCCAACGACCTGGATCGGGCTCGACTGTTCAAGGTTCGGGTTCGAAATACGAGTACCCGTAACGATGATTGCCGGCTGGTTGCTGCTTGCAGCCGCCAGCTCATCGCTGTCCTGCGCGAACGCAGGCGTCGACATCATGGCGATGCCGAGCACGACAGGTGCAGCACCCGTCTTCAGTTGTGTAAATTTGGAAGTCTTGGTCACGTTTCCAGCCCCTTATTCTGGAGTTAGATACCGCAAGATTGCGGCCTAAATTCTAGCCCTTCTGGATTGGTCCGAGCATGCGGCACACGCAGCTCATCCATAGGCTTGAGAGCGTCACTGCATGGAGATTGGCGACCTGTAAAGCAAAGGTTCAGCTCTCAGAACGGGTTCGCGGGGATATGTCGCCAAAATGCAACAGTTTGCGCCCATGCAGCCGTAACTCGCGGCAAACGGCGCTTGTTTGCCCGGTACAGTGGTTGGTTGGTTACCGGAAAATTGACCGTGTTTGCGGTCTTAAGAGCCCGAAACTGGCATTGGTCCTGCCAGGAATCGCGGGTCGATTCGTTGGTTTTCCCACTTCATTCCCCAATGGAGATGCGGACCCGTAGCACGGCCGCTGGATCCGATAGCAGCAATGCGCTGCCCACGCTCCACAACCTGGCCCAGAGTCACGTCAATCCGGGAAAGATGAAGGAATGCGCTGTTAAGGCCCATCCCATGGTCAATTATGAGAAGATACCCTTCGAGCGAAAACGGTGTTTCCGTCGCCAGAACGACGACCCCATCGGCTGGCGCTACTATGGGGGTGCCTGAAGGCCGCGCGATATCGACGCCAGAATGGTAGGAGCCCGGCTCGCCGCGATAGATACGCTGGGAACCAAAAACCCCACTGATCCGTCCGGTCACTGGCCACATGAAATCCTGCCGCCAGCCGTTGATATCCGAGCGTATCTCGCGAGCCGCAACAATTTGCGAAATCTCAGGTGCGCGACGACGCTGAAACTCGGCCGAAGAGCGGCCACCACGCCGCGATGCGTTGACGCGCTCAATCCGCCAGTCCGTACTCGCAATACTTAAGGTGCGAACCTGTTCTGCGCCGGACTGGGAATAGGCAGTCAATGTCGCGGCCGCTCCATGATCGCGTCCAAAGCCAATCACGAAGCTGCCATCGTCGGCGATTGGGATGTCCGTGTCATTCAGACTAAGCCGTTGTGTCCCGGTTGGAACCTGGCCCCGCACAATGCCGCCTTGCCTGAAAATACCATCAAAGACGAAATCGCGGCGCGCCGTTGGCACCGTTTGCTCGGCCATGGCCGGCGCCTCAGCAGCATCTGACTGCGCCACCGACGCGTCGCCGGTTGAACAGGCCATGGCTGCGGCTGCGATCACCAGCGCCGCACCGAGCGCTATTCGCCTCATTCTGCGTCCTCAAACGCACGAACCGAAATATCGGCAGTGGCGTAGGCTTCCTGTCGCTCAACGCTCCAATAGCGAAGATCGTCGAGTAGAATAGCCTGGCCGCTTACCGCGCACAGCACGTGATCGCCCGGAGCAATCATCCGGAAATTATTGGCCATATAGTAAAGCTTGGCCACTTTGCCGTCGCGTGAGGTTAAGATGGTCCGATACTCCTGTCAGTCGAACAAGCCCGGCTGTCCGGGCTTGGGTTTCGATTTGCGGCCCTTAGAATATGCGCGCTTGGCGCCATCCTCAACCCGGGCATCGACACTACCATCGGAAAAGCGCAGCCGTAGCGCGCCAGCCCGTCTTGCCGCTTCAGCATTGGCGATAACCTTTTCATCGGACGTCTCGACCAGCGCAAAGCCGCGTTGCAAGGGCGCTTTGGGATCAAGCTGGGCCAGAACCCGGGATAGGGCGGCCAGCCTTTCATGCTCGGATACCAGCCGTTCCGTCATTGCCTGGGGAAGGTCCTGACCCGCACGGGCCAGAGCTTCGGTGCCGCGTTCAAATGTTCGCTTTAGCAAAACTGGGCGCAGGGCCGCGCCGCGACGCGCGAGCTCGCCTCGCGCAATCTGTAGCCGTCCACTCAATGCCCGAGGCAAGCGACCGCTCAACTCATCAAAACGCTGCGCATGCGGCGCCAACAGATTGGCTGGACGCGGCAATAATCTCCCAAGATTTCGCAATCGTTCGTTCAGACGATCCGCCAGGCGCCGGACAGACCGACTTAACCGCAATCCCGTTTCGCCCAGCATGGCCAGCAATTCGGCGCGAACCGGGACCGCCATCTCTGCAGAAGCCGTTGGCGTCGGCGCCCGTCGATCCGCGACAAAGTCCGCCAATGTCGTATCAGTCTCGTGCCCGACAGCAGAAATTACCGGGATCGTGCAATCGGCAATCGCCCGCACAACCGCTTCCTCATTGAACGCCCATAAATCCTCAATCGATCCGCCGCCCCGCGCAACGATCAGCAAATCCGGACGAACCAGCGCACCACCCGCTTCGATCGAATCGAACCCGCGCACAGCATTGGCAATCTGAGCCGCCGCGCCCTCACCTTGAACAATAACCGGCCAGACGATGACATGGCTCGGCATGCGATCCGCCAGGCGATGGAGAATATCGCGAATCACAGCACCGGTTGGCGAGGTCACGACACCGATGGTTTTCGGTAGATAGGGGAGTGCCCGTTTGCGTTCCTCGGCAAACAATCCCTCAGCGGCCAAGGCTTTACGGCGTTGCTCTAGCAATTGCATCAGAGCGCCTTCGCCAGCGACCTCGAGCCGCTCGATCACAATCTGATATTTAGAGCGGCCCGGATAGGTGGTGAGCTTGCCGGTCGCGATCACCTCGATCCCGTCTTCGGGCGCAAAGGCAAGGCGCGCTGCCTGCCCTTTCCAGACCACCCCATCGATCACCGCAGACTCATCCTTAAGCCCCATATAGCAATGGCCAGATGCGGCGCGCTTGAAGCCCGATATCTCGCCGCGGATACGGACATGGCCAAAGCGTTGCTCAACCGCACGCTTCAGCGCCCGCGATATTTCCGACACGGTGAGAGGCGCCGCATTGTCGCCCGCACCGCTCTCGGCTAGGAGCGCAGCGCCGGGATCGTTTCGGCCATGTTCGGAAGAGGAAGACTGCATGAATGTCCTGTTGCTTGGCTCGGGCGGGCGCGAACATGCGCTGGCATGGAAGCTGGCGCAATCGCCAAAGCTAACAAAACTGTTTGCTTCGCCCGGCAATCCGGGAATAGCCGAGCATGCCGAGATCGTCGAGATCAAGGATGGCGATCATCGCGCGACGATCGACTTCTGCCTCAAAAAGACGATTGAGCTAGTGGTGATCGGCCCCGAAGCACCGTTGGTTGATGGCCTGGCCGACAATCTGAGGACAATGGGTTTTGCCGTGTTCGGCCCGAACAAAGAAGCCGCGCAGCTTGAAGGATCCAAGGGGTTCACAAAGGATCTCTGTGCCGAGGCCAATATTCCCACGGCGCGGTATGAACGCTTTTCGTCCGCTGAAGCTGCAATTCCAGCCCTGGCCAATTTTGGCCTGCCAGTGGTGATCAAGGCGGATGGCCTTGCTGCCGGTAAGGGCGTCGTGATCGCGGAAACGAGCGCGGACGCAGAAGCCGCGGTTGAAGGTATGTTCGACGGGAATTTCGGCAAGGCCGGTGCCGAGATTGTAATCGAAGAGTTTCTGGTCGGTGAAGAGGCGAGCTTTTTTGCGTTGGTAGACGGTGAAACGGTTGTGCCATTTGGAACAGCGCAAGATCACAAGCGCGTTGGCGATGGCGATACGGGCCTCAATACCGGTGGAATGGGCGCATATAGCCCTGCCCCCGTACTCGATGACAAAAGCATCGATCGGGTGATGACTGAAATCGTTAAGCCAACTGTCGAAACACTCGCGAATCGTGGAACCCCGTTCAACGGGGTCTTGTTTGCTGGACTGATGCTCACCGAGAGCGGTCCCCAGCTGATCGAGTATAATGTGCGCTTCGGTGATCCCGAGTGCCAGGTCCTGATGATGCGCTATAAGGGCGACTTGGTCGAGTTAATGTACGCAATTGCCCAGGGCGAATTGGGTGGCATGGAGAAGCCTCGCTTTTCTGCGGACAGCGCCATGACGGTAGTGATGGCGGCGAAAGGCTATCCGGGAACCCCCGAAAAGGGCTGTAAGATCGACAAGATCGAAGCCGCCGAAGCAAAGGGCGCCAAGATTTTCCATGCCGGAACCGCCAGCGAGGATGGCAAGCTGGTTGCTAGCGGTGGGCGCGTATTGAACGTGACCGCCATGGGGAAAAACCTGAAAAAGGCGCGCGATGCCGCCTACTCAGCCATCGAGAAAGTTGACTTTGCAGACGGGTTTTACCGGAGCGACATTGGCTGGCGCGAACTCGAACGTAGTTAACGATTTGCAAAAAGACTGCCGGAGCGACACACTCCGTTACGTAAAGTGTAATTGGGGGGGCAGTTAATGCCGGCACAAGGCAAATTGCTGGTCGGTTTGTTGCTGGTCGGATTCATATCCTGGCTGTGGTTGCAGCCATTTGGGAATTCGGCCGCAGTTGCAGACGATATTGAAGCGCGCGCTGCAGAAGCGCTGGCGAGCGAGAATGTTACCGGTGTCGATATAACGGTGCCGCGCGATCCTGTGCGCCGCACGGTCAATCTGGCCGGAGAACTTTCCAATGACGATCGCGCAGCAGCCCGAGAAATGATCGCCTCACTCAATGGCGTGTCAGACGCAAGCTGGGCTGTGCCTGACGCGGCAGATGCAAACCCAGACGTCGTCGACGCAGAAGTTGAAAGCGCAGCAACGGCCTGTCGGGATGAAGCGAATGCCGTCATTGAGAGCCACCAGATAACGTTCCGCAGCGGATCGCCCTATATCAATCCGGCCTCCCAACAGATGCTCGATCGTCTCGCCGAAGCCTTAGAAGGATGCAGAGGCATTCGCATCGAAATTTCAGGACACAGCAATGGTGGTGGCCGGCCAAATGTGAACATGGAAATGTCTGCCTTCCGCGCAACGACTGTCCGCGATGCCTTGGTCGAACGCGGGGTGCCCAGTGAGATGCTGACTACGATCGGCAAAGGGGCGAGCGAACCGCTGGGTGACAATCCTGGCGATCCGACAAATCGCCGCGTGGATTTCACCGTGAGCCTGATCGGCGAGGGAGACAGTTGATGTTTGCTTTGTGGATCGAAGTTTTGCTGCTCAATCTGGTGATGTTCCTGCTTGGCATCGGGATCGCCTGGATGCTCTGGCGCCGGGAATCGGAGGATGAGCTATGATGTATCTCATCGCCTCTTTCTGGCTGCCGATGCTCCTTTCCACCGTGGTGGGGATCGCCACAGGTTGGTGGATGTGGCGCGCCGGTGCGTCGCAGCAAGAGCTGGCCTATGAATCCGAACCGGCACCGATAATCCCGCCAGCTCCGCCAGAACCTGAGCCAGAACCGGAACCGGAGCCAGAACCCGAGCCGGAGCCCGAGCCAGAACCGGAGCCGGAAGTTGAAGAACAAGCGGAACCGGAACCCGAGCCGGAGCTGCCGGAAGAGCCCGTTGCCGCGCCCTCTCCGTTTCGCGATGCACCGGATGGCGAACCGGACAAGCTAACGCTCATCAAGGGCGTTGGCCCCAAATTGAGCGATGTGCTCCACGGACTGGGCGTCTTTCATTTCGCGCAGATCGCCGAATGGGATGACGAACAGGTTGCCGAGGTCGATTCGCAACTTGGCAACTTCAAAGGCCGGGTCGCGCGGGATCGCTGGGTCGACCAGGCACGGCTATTGGCCGCCCGCAATGTCGCTGCATTTGAACGCGAATTCGGCAAGATGAACGGCTCCTTCTAAGCCGGTATTTTCCTCTCAATTACCATTAAGCGTCCGTTCAGGCGCCGATGTGATACTGTTACATCGGGTCGACTGCAGAGGGAGGCATTCTCATGCGTCTAGTGTCATTTGCGCCAATGGCGGCGCTCGTCCTGACCGGACTCGTCTATACCGTACAACCGAGCCAAGCGACCCAGCGTCCCATGACGCCGGCCACGGCCAACGAGATTTGCGCGCCATTCCTGGTCGCCAATGATGCCGAATATGAGCGTCGGCGCTATCGCGGATCGGGTGCACGGAGCGGGATAAACCGCATGGCTCCGCTGCCGGCGCCGCCACCTCCGCCACCGGCTCCACCATCACCAGTGGCTGAATCGACGGCTGATCAGGCCATTGCAGTCACTGGACGGCGCCAGCCAGCCGGCATCCAGAACGCCCCGATCGCCGGTTATGTCCGGCCTGCCCCGCAAAATCGCGAGCGCTATGACGGCGAAGCCGTGGCAGCGATCATGGCCGTGGCCGAGGAACCTGTTTCTACCTTTGCGGTCGATGTCGACACCGGTAGCTATTCCAATGTGCGGCGTTTCCTGAATGAAGGCGGCGTTCCGCCCCAGGCTGCGGTGCGGACCGAGGAAATGGTCAATTATTTCCGCTACGATTATGATCGCCCGCGCGATCGCACCCAGCCTTTTTCGATCACCACGGACATGACGACGACACCGTGGAACGAGAATACACGCCTGTTGCGCATCGGCCTGCGGGGTTACGATATTGACCGCACCGAGCGGCCCAGTGCGAACCTGGTGTTCCTGGTCGATGTTTCGGGATCGATGCACTCGCGCAACAAGCTGCCGCTTGTTCAATGCTCGATGGCAATGATGGCCGAACAGCTCAATCCGGGCGACCGGGTTTCGATTGTGACCTATGCCGGCACCACCAAGACGGTGTTGGAAGGATCGAATGACCGCGATGAAATCATTGCGGCGCTGGGCGAGTTGCGGTCTGGCGGTTCGACGGCCGGGGCGGCGGGCATCAGCCTTGCCTATGATGCCGCGCGAGCCAATTTCCTGGATGATGGCATCAACCGGATCCTGCTCGCGACCGATGGCGACTTCAATGTCGGCACTACCAATCGCGAACAGCTGATCGAGATGGTCGAGCGCGAACGCGAAGCCGGTATTTCGCTGACCACGCTTGGCTATGGCACCGGCAATTATAACGAAGCCATGATGGAGCAGATCGCCAATCACGGTAATGGCAATTACGCCTATATCGATAGCGCCATGGAAGCCCATCGCGCGCTGGTGCAGGAGCTCAGCTCAACGCTGTTTACGATTGCCGCGGATGTGAAAATCCAGATCGAGTTCAATCCGCTCCACGTCCAGGAGTATCGCCTGATCGGCTATGAAAACCGGCTGCTGGCCGAGGAAGATTTCGACAATGACACGGTGGACGCCGGCGAGATTGGCGCCGGACACCAGGTCACTGCCCTCTACGAAATCGTTCCGACCGGTTCGCAAGGCTGGTTGCCAGAGCGCCGCTATGCGGCGAACCGGCCTGTGGCCCGAAGTGGCCAGGGTGCCGAGCTCGCGCATCTGAGGCTCCGCTACAAGCTGCCCGGTGAGGATGAATCACGGCTCATCGAACAGGCGATTGGCCGCAGCGCGATGACCAATGCGCGCGCACCGCGCGGCGACATGGCGTTCGTCACCGCAGTCGCGGCGTTCGGGCAGCGACTGCGCGGCGACACCTATCTGGGTGAGTATGACTTTGCCGATATCCGCCGTCTGGCCCGTGCCAGCGGTTCCAATGGCGATTATTGGCGCCGGGAATTTCTGGAGCTTACCGAGCTTGCCGAGGCGCGCAGCGCGCCTGGCGCGACTGGCGAGGGCAGCAAGAACTAACCACTTGCGCACTGCCCGTCTCCGACAGGGCGATCCGTGTGTCCCTGCACGGATCGCCCGCTTCTTTTTGCGGACCCCGAAAAGTTGCACCGAGAGGCTGTGCGCGGCATAGGCGCCCGCGAAGCATAGCCATCGGAGTTATTGATGCCTGACACTAGCCTGCTGATTGTCCTTGCCGTGACCGCCGCGCTGATCATCGGTTTCCTGCTGTTGCGGGCGCTGAGTGGCAAGGCGAAGGGCGACAGCATTGAGCAGGCCGCGCCGCCCGCGGCAGAAGTCCCTGCGCCCGCTGCGGAGCCATCGCCATCGCTTGAAACGACCGAGGCGCCAGATCCCGTACCTGCCCCGGTAGCGGCAACAGGCGACGCTGATCCGCTGACCCAGATCAAGGGGCTTGGCCCCAAAAAGGCGGCGAAGCTTAACGAGCGCGGTATCACTCGCTTTGCCCAGATCGCGGTGTGGAGCGATGCGGATATTGCGGCGCTTGAAGCAGATCTCGGCCCTATCGCAGACCGCATCGCGCGTGATCGCTGGGTTGAGCAAGCCGGCTTGCTGGCAACCGGCGATATCACCGCCTTCGAAGCCAAATTCGGCAAGCTGGGCTAGGCATGGCGCTCGTCACTGGCAGCGATGGAAAAGCCCGCTGTTTCGGCGGCCAGCCAGGCAAGGAATTTTACGCCGATTATCACGATAATGAATGGGGCATCCCCGTCCATGATGATCAGCAGCTGTTCGAGATGCTGATCCTGGAAGGCGCGCAAGCCGGGCTCAGCTGGGAAACCGTGCTGCGCAAACGCGAAGGCTATCGCGCTGCATTCCATGGCTTTGACGTGGCGCGCGTTGCCGCAATGAGCGATGCCGAACTCGAAGTCTTGCGCGAGGATGAGGGCATCATCCGCAACCGGCTCAAAATCTACAGCACGCGCAAGAATGCGATCGCCTTTATCGCGATGCAGGACGAATTCGGCTCATTCGATGCCTGGCTATGGGATCATGTTGATGGCGAACCGATCGTCAATCGCCCCAGATCCTTCGCAGACGCCCCCGCCGCGACGCCGCTCTCCGACACCATCTCCAAGGCGCTCAAAAAGCGCGGCATGAGCTTTGTCGGCTCGACGATCATCTATGCCTATCTCCAGGCAACCGGCGTTGTGAATGATCATGTCCAAGGCTGCTGCTGCTACCCGGACTAGCCGCTATTCGGGCTTTCTAAATCGCATCACGAACTGATCGGTATTGCCGCGCACCTGCTCGTCAAACACTTCGACCGCGTGATCGTCATCGGGATTGCGCAGCACCTGGCTCTCCCCGACAAACTCAAAACCCGCCGCTTCGACCTGGGTGCGCACCGCCGCCGGATCAATCCGGTGCAATGCCTCGGTATCGCGCATGCCCGACCCGTCTTCGGCGGCATGATCGATGATGAAATAGGTGCCGCCCGGGCGCAGCATCTCGAACACCGCCGCATTGAGCCGCGCGGGGTCATAATTACCCATGAATTCATCGGGATAGTCGTGATAATTTTGCGAGGTCCAGACCATGTCGAGCTGTTCGGGCGCGGAAAGATCGGGCGTCGGCTGCACCGTCACCGTGACATTGGTAAAAGGATCGCTCTCAACCAGCTCACGCAATCGCCGCACATCGCTCCGAGCAAAACGCGCATAATTTTCGGGCCAGGTCGCATAGACATGGCCCTCCTCACCCACGACGAGACTGAAGAGCCGCGTCCAATAGCCGCCCCCCGGAATCAGGTCGAGCACCCGATCGCCGGGTTGAAGGCCGGAAAAGGCAATCAGCTCACCCGGCAAGCGGCGCTCATCGCGCGGGAAATGATATTCGCGAGCCGGGTCCGCGATGGCAGCGGTCACATAGTCGGGCACAGCAACCGGATCGGTCAGTTCGACCTGCTGCTCCTCAACCGCAGGCGCCTCGCCAGCCTGGCCGCAGCCAGCCAATGCCAGCGTTGTCGCCAACGCGACTGCCAAATATCTCCGATATCCCATAGCGCCTCTCCTCACGGACAGGTCTGGCAGCACAGGCACGGCAAATCAGCCTCTCCTCGACCGGCGGCGACCGTCTTTCGACAGACGCGCGTCCTACTCCCCCGCCAGATGCAGTGCGATCTCGCGCTGGTGGGGGCGGCGGCGATGTTCGAACAGGTAGATGCCCTGCCAGGCGCCAAGCGCGAGCCGGCCGTCAATCACGGGGATCGCAAGATGCGTCTGGGTCAGCGCCGATTTGAGATGCGCGGGCATATCGTCCGGCCCCTCGCTATCATGGGCATAATGCGAGCCTTCGGGCGCCAGCTGGTCGAAATAGGCGATCAGATCGTCCTGCACTTCGGGTGCCGCATTTTCCTGGATCAGAAGCGAGGCCGAGGTGTGGCGAATGAAGAGCGTGAGCAGGCCTTCGGTGATACCGGTCCCGCCAACCCATTCGGAAATCTCGCGCGTACATTCGGTCAGCGACTTGCCGGGCGTGCCGATGGTGAGAATGCCCGTATGCTGCACCGGGCTATCGATCACACATCCAGATTGGCAACGTTCAGCGCATTATCCTGAATGAACTCGCGGCGTGGTTCCACCACATCGCCCATCAGCTGGGTGAAGATTTCGTCGGCGATATCGGCCTGGTCGACATGCACCTGGAGGAGCGAGCGGACGTCGGGATCGAGGGTCGTTTCCCAGAGTTGGTCGGCATTCATCTCACCCAGCCCCTTATAGCGCTGGATCGAGAGGCCCTTGCGCCCGGCATCGAGGATCGCGGTCAGCAATTCTGACGGCCGCGAGATCGCCGTGCGGCCCTTGGCCTCGACCTCTTCACCGTCGGCAGCCTCAACCGCCTTCATACTGACCAGATGGCCAACCAGCGCATAATTTTCAGCCTGTTCGGCAGCGACCTGTTGCAGTTTGCGGGCCTCGGCCGAGCGGATAAAGGCATGGTCGATCCGATGGACATCGGTCACCCCGCGCCAGCGCCGCTGCAGCTCGAAATCGCCATTTTCGGCAACCCGGCCGGTCCAGGTCGCGTCTTCGTCATTATTGGCAAGCCATTCGGCAACAAAGGAAACCGCGGCTTCGCGCTGTTCTTCGGTTAGCGCCTCATCGAGCGCGCCGACCAACGCAAAGGCCTCAACGATTGCCGGGTCATAGCGTTTGGGCACATAGTTCATCAGCGAGCGCATGCGCCGTGCATGATCGATCAGGATGCGCAGATCCTCACCCGTCCGCTGGGCGCCTTCGCCGGTTTCGAGCAGCATCGTATCAAGGCCCGCATTGATCAGATAGGCATCGAGCGCCGCATCGTCTTTCAGATAGACTTCGCTCCGCCCCTTCGCGACTTTGTAGAGCGGTGGCTGCGCGATGTAGAGATGGCCACGCTCCACAATCTCCGGCATCTGGCGATAGAAGAAAGTGAGCAGCAATGTGCGGATATGCGCGCCATCAACATCGGCGTCCGTCATGATCACGATCTTGTGATAGCGCAGCTTCTCGATATCGAAATCATCGCGCCCTATGCCCGTGCCCATCGCCTGAATCAGCGTGCCGACTTCCTTGGAAGAGAGCATCCGATCGAAGCGCGCGCGCTCGACATTGAGGATCTTGCCCTTGAGCGGCAGGATCGCCTGGTAATGCCGGTCCCGGCCCTGTTTCGCAGAACCGCCAGCACTGTCGCCCTCGACCAGGAACAATTCGGATTTAGCCGGATCGCGCTCCTGGCAATCGGCCAATTTACCGGGCAGTGAAGCGACGGCCATCGATCCCTTGCGGGTCATTTCGCGCGCCTTTTTCGCAGCTTCGCGGGCCGCAGCCGCATCGATCACCTTCTGGATGACATCGGCGGCATAGGCCGGGTTTTCCTCCAGCCATTCGACCAGCTTGTCGGCGATCAGGCTTTCGAGCGGTTGGCGCACCTCGGACGAGACCAGCTTGTCCTTGGTTTGCGAGCTGAATTTTGGATCGGGCAATTTGACCGAAACGATCGCCGTCAGACCTTCGCGCATATCGTCTCCGGTGAGCTTCACCTTGGACTTTTTGAGCGCGCCGGAGCTTTCGGCATAATTGTTGAGGGTGCGCGTCAGCGCCGAGCGGAAGGCCGCCAAATGGGTGCCGCCATCGCGCTGCGGAATGTTGTTCGTGAAGCACAGAACATTTTCGTGATAGCTGTCATTCCATTCCAGCGCGACATCGATGGCAATGTCATCGCGCTCCCCGGAGATGGCGATTGGATCGCCGATGATCGCCTGTTTGTGACGATCGAGATATTGGACAAAGGCAGAGGTGCCGCCTTCATAATAGAGCTCCACCTCTTCGCGATCGGCATGGCGCGCATCGGCAATGAACAGGCGGACGCCTGAATTCAGAAACGCCAATTCGCGATAGCGATGTTCGAGCTTTTCGAAATCGAACTCGGTGATCTTGAAGGTTTGGTCGGAGGGCATGAAGGTGACTTGCGTGCCCTTGCGATCCCCGGCTTCACCGACAATCTCGAGCGGCGCCTCTGCCTCGCCATTGCGGAAGCGCATCCAATGTTCTTTGCCGTCACGCCAGACGCGCAACTCGAGCCAGTCGGACAGCGCGTTGACGACACTGACGCCGACCCCATGCAGGCCGCCCGAAACTTTATAGGCATTATCGTCGGACGCGTTTTCAAACTTACCGCCGGCATGAAGCTGGGTCATGATGACCTCGGCCGCCGAGACGCCTTCTTCCTTATGGATGCCAACCGGAATGCCGCGGCCATTATCTTCGACCGTGACCGAGCCATCGGCGTTGAGCTGGATCAGGATCCGATCGCAATGACCGGCCAGCGCTTCATCGATCGCATTGTCCGAAACTTCGAAAACCATGTGATGCAGGCCCGAGCCATCATCGGTATCGCCGATATACATGCCCGGCCGCTTGCGCACCGCATCAAGGCCCTTGAGGACCTTGATCGAGTCGGCACCATAATCGCCTTTTTGTGGTGTGTTTACAGGCGCGGAATCGGCGTCGTTGGAAGTCGGTTCTTCGGGTTTGTCAGCCATCTCATACATATAGGCCTTTTTGGTGCAAAACCCAAGCGAAACGCCTATGTTTCTGGGGACAGGGCCTGGGGCCTATGACTATGATATCATAGGATTAATCGGCATTGCCGAAACAATATTGCGCTCAGCGGTCACGCTGCCGCGATGAGCCGGTCACACGGCAGGCTGTTTTCGGTAAACTTGGGCCCGAAGAAGCCGCAAATCAGGCGCTGTGAATCTCGCCATTTTCGATCGTGAACCGCGCGGCATCGGGTGGGAGGTCGCTGAAAAGCGCAGCCTCGGTTCCCGTCATCCACACCTGGCCCGACCCCGCCAGCCGATCGAACAGGGCGGCGCGGCGAACCGGGTCGAGATGCGCGGCGACCTCGTCGAGCAGGATCAAGGGGCGGCGACCCGCGCGATCGGCAACGAGATCAGCATGGGCGAGGACAATTGCCAGCAGCAGAGCCTTTTGCTCGCCCGTAGAGCAGCGATCAGCCGCCTGCCCCTTACCGAGGTGCGTGACAGCGAGATCGCTTCTGTGCGGGCCGCTGAGGGATCGTCCAGCAGCCCTGTCTCGAGCACGTTCGGTCGCCAGCAGCTGGCCCAGATCGGTATCGGCGGACCAGCCCGCCAGCGCCAGCGCCGCCTTGGCAAACGGACCATCGGGTTGGTCGGCAAGCTCAGCATTGAGCGCGTCCAGGGTGCGCGCTCGGGCACTGGCGAGCGCCGTGCCATGTTCCGCCATCTGCGCCTCAAGGGCTTCACACCATTCCAGGTCGAGCGGGGCTTCATCCGCCAGCAGCCGATTGCGGGCCCGCATGGCCGCTTCATAGCGCGAGGCGTGATGCGCATGGCCAGGCTCGAGCGCGAGAACCAGCCGATCAAGAAAGGCGCGGCGTCCGCCCGGCGCATCGGTGAACAGCCGATCCATGGCCGGGGTCAGCCAGAGGATGGAGAGCCATTCGGTGAGCGCCGTCGCAGAGGCGTTGGCGCCATTGATCCGCACCTGGCGGCGGTCGGGTGCGCTGGCCTGCGTGCCGGTGCCAAGATCGACACTGCCGCCCGGCGCGTCGAGCACCGCCGCGATCGCAAAGCCGCCCGGTCCACCCTGGCGCGCCATTTCGGAGAGTTTCGCCCGGCGCAGTCCGCGCCCCGGTGTGAAGAGCGATACGGCTTCCAGAATGTTGGTCTTGCCCGCGCCATTCTCACCGGTCAGCACCACAAAGCCGGGGCCCGGCTCTATCGTTGCGGTGGGATAGGAACGAAAATCGGTAAGGCTCAGGCGGCGAATGGTCATCGGCCGCCGTCAATCGTCAGCGGCTCAAACCCGCATCGGCATCAGCACATAGAGCGCGCTGGCCTTGTCATTCTCACGGATCAGGGTCGGTGCGGCGGCATCGGCAAGATGCACTTCGATCGCGTCGCCTTGCACCTGGCCGAGAATATCGAGCAGGTAGCGCGCGTTGAAACCGATCTCGAATCCGTCCGAGCCATATTCGCCGGCTACTTCTTCAGAAGCCGTACCATTTTCCGGCGAGGTAACCGAAAGGGTGATCTTGTCTGTATCGAGCGCCATCTTCACGGCGCGCGTCTTTTCGGTTGCGATGGTGGCAACGCGATCGACGCCCTCTTCGAAGCTGCGCGGATCGATCTTGAGGAGCTTGTCATTCCCGGTCGGGATGACGCGGTTGTAATCGGGGAAGGTCCCGTCGATCAGTTTCGAGGTCATCACCGCCGTGCCGAGGCCGAAGCGAATCTTGCTGTCGGACAGGGCGACTTCGACTGTCCCATCCAGCTCATCGAGCATCTTGCGCAGCTCGCCCACGCATTTGCGCGGCACGATCACGTCCGGCATGCCTTCAGCGCCGTCAGGACGCGGTAGGGTAAAGCGAGCAAGGCGGTGGCCATCGGTTGCCGCGGCCTTGAGCACCGGCTGATCTTCGTCCGAAACATGAAAGAAGATGCCGTTCAGATAATAGCGGGTTTCTTCGGTTGAGATCGCAAAGCGTGTCTTGTCGACAATCTCACGCAGCGATGCGGCTGGCAGCTCGAACGTTGTCGGCAGTTCGCCCTCGGCGATCACCGGGAAATCGTCGCGCGGCAAGGTTGCGAGATTGAAGCGTGCCCGGCCGGCATTGACCGCCATCTTGCCATCTGCAGCTTCAAGCGAAACCTGGCTGCCTTCGGGCAGCTTGCGGACGATGTCGAACAGCGTGTGTGCCGAAACGGTCGTCGCTCCGGCCTGTTCGACCTCGGCCTCGACGGTTTCAACAATCTGCAGATCGAGATCCGTGGCCATCAGCTTGATCCCGCCGCCATCGACGGCTTCGATCAGCACATTGGACAGAATCGGAATGGTGTTGCGGCGTTCAACCACCGATTGCACATGGCCCAGGCTCTTCAGAAGCACTGCCCGTTCAATCGTCGCTTTCATCGTCATCCCCTGCGCACGGCATAGTCTGTATTTGGGAGAAGGGTCCTGCCCTTTATAGGCGAATATGGCAAGGAAAAGGGGGGCAAACGCAAGGGTCGGAACGTCGATTTCGGCCCTTTTCTGTGGATAGTGGGGACAAGTCGGTCCTGAAGACGTTCTAACCGGCCAAATTACCGGGTCACAGCGCTCCACTTTTCCCCTCAGATCGGATGAATTGCGGTTGCCTTTAGCGGGCGGATTGTCGATCAGCCTCAACCATGACAGCGCCCAGCCGCCTCTTCATCGCCCGCCATGGCGAAACCGTGTTCAACGCCGCCGCACGCCTGCAGGGCGATCATCCGCACACACCGCTGACCCGGGATGGTTTTGCCCAGGCCGACGAGATGGGTGCAATGCTCAGCCATCGGCTCGGCCCCAATCCGGATATGACTCTCTGGTCATCCAGCGCCGGACGGGCGCTCCAGACATTGGCGATCATGGCCGAGCATCTTGGTCTCGACTGGCATCAGGCGACCCATGATGATCGGCTTGTCGAGATCGGCATGGGCAGTTGGGGCGGACGATATTATGCCGATGTTGTCGCCGAAGTCGGTCCGGTCGTCGAAACCGAGACGCGCCTCCTGAAACCCGCGCCCGATGGCGAAAGCTATGCCGATATCGCAGCCCGGGTGAGCCATTGGTATGCCGAACATGGCACAACTCCGGGCGACAAGCTCGTCATCATGCACGGCATTTCCAGCCGCGTGTTGCGCGGCGTGCTGCTCGACCTCGATCCGCTGCCGAACCATGGTGTGCCTGTCGCGCCCGGCCTGCCCCAGGGATCGCTCGTGATGATCGAAGACGGTGTCGAAACCCTGATCATGGAAGGCGATGGCGGAGAACGGGCATGATGACGCGCTGGTTCTGCCTCTTCCTTGTCACTGCGATTATCTCTTCCAACGCGCAGGCACGGGATTCGCTTGGTGTTTATGAAGGCTGGGCTGCGTTTCGTGATGCGGAGATCCCGCGCTGCTATGCAATCGCCCGTCCAGAACGTCGGCGGAGCGGCGAATGGGAGGCCTTTGCCTCAATCGGCACCTGGCCAGCCCGCAATCGTCGTGGCCAGGTCCATTTCCGGCTCCGGCGCGCGATGCGCGATGATTCAACGCCGATCCTGACAATTGGACCCCGCCGTTTCGAGCTGGTTGGCAGCGGCCCGGATGCCTGGGCCGCGACGAGCCAGGACGATGCCGCGATTGTCGCCGCAATGCGCAATGGCCTGTCGATGCGCATCGAAGCGCGATCGCGTGGTGCCGGGCGGATCGTCGACAATTACGACCTGAGCGGAGCGGCCAGCGCAATCGATGCCGCCGCGCTTGGCTGCACCGCAAGCTAGACGCCGACTCGCAATACGCTGCCGATGCGCCTACATGGCGCCCCATGAGCGCATCTTCTGCCCCGATGGACCGTCCCGGTACGGTCAGCCCCGTTCCTGTGCCCCGTGACCTACCGGCACGGGCCGATGGGCGTATCGACCTGCTCGGCTTGCCGCAGGCGGAGATTCGCGCCGTCTTTGAAGCGGCTGGCCTTGCACCGAAGCAGGCCAAACTGCGGGCAAAGCAGGTCTGGCACCAAATCTATCATCGCGGGAAATCCGAATTTTCCGAGATGAGCGATATCGCCAAGACGCAGCAACCCTGGTTCGCCGAGCATTTCGTGATCGACCGGCCCGAAGTCGTCGAGCATCTGGTGTCCGAAGATGGCACCCGCAAATGGCTGCTCCGCACGGTCGACGGGCAGGACTATGAAATGGTCTTCATTCCCGACGCGGATCGCGGCACGCTGTGCATTTCAAGCCAGGTCGGTTGCACGCTCAATTGTCGCTTCTGCCATACCGGCACGATGCGGCTCGTGCGCAACCTGATCCCGGGTGAAATAGTGGGTCAGGTGATGCTCGCGCGCGATACGCTCGAAGAATGGCCAGGCCCCGGGGAATCCAGCAATTATGACCCACATGGCCGGATGCTCACCAATATCGTTTTGATGGGCATGGGAGAGCCGCTGTACAATTTCGACAATGTCCGCGACGCGATGAAGATCGTGATGGATCCCGCCGGGCTGGCCCTGTCGCGGCGCCGGATCACGCTGTCCACATCGGGCGTGGTGCCGATGATCGAGCGGACCGGCGAAGAGATCAGCGTCAACCTTGCCGTCTCCCTCCACGCGGTGACCAAGGAAGTGCGCGACGAGATCGTTCCGCTCAACAAGAAATACGGGATTGAAGAACTGCTCCAGGCCTGTGCCGATTATCCGGGCGCCAACAATGCCCGTCGGATCACGTTTGAATATGTGATGCTGAAGGACAAGAATGACAGCGACGAAGACGCGCGCGAGCTGGTCCGGCTGATCAAACATTATGATCTTCCCGCCAAGGTCAATCTGATCCCGTTCAATCCCTGGCCGGGCGCCGACTATGAATGTTCCGAGCCTGATCGCATCAAGCGCTTTTCGGAAATCATCTTTGGATCGGGTATCAGTGCACCGATCCGGACGCCGCGTGGCCGCGATATCATGGCCGCCTGTGGTCAGCTGAAATCAGCGTCGGAGAAGAAGAGCCGGGCTGAGCTTGATCGGATTGCCGAAGAGAAGCAGGCCGAACTCGGCTAGCCCGCGCTGGCGATCACATCAATCTCGACCATCAGTTCGGGCAAGGCGAGCGCCTTTACCTCGACAATTGTATCGGCTGGCCAGGGCGCGGAGAAATAGCGCTTGCGCGCTTCGACCATGGCCGGGAAGTTTCCCATGTCCGTCAGATAGATGGTGACCTTCACGATCCGGTCCCGGCTGCTGCCACCAGCGGCCAACACCCGATCGATATTGGCAAATGTCTGGGCGAGCTGCGCCTCAAAATCGCCTGCTCCGAATATAGCCCCACTCTCGTCGATCGCCGCCTGACCGGACAGGAATAGCAGATCGCCAACCTTCCAGCCGGGTGAGATGGCATAGGGTGCAAGCGGATCGGGATCGATCGCAATAACCGTGGTATCACCGGGCATTATCATTCTCCTTGGCGCAGTTCGCGCTCAGCAATCTTCACAATCGCCAGACCCATCGCCGCGCTCGATCTGGATCGTCGAATGGCCGATATGAAAACGCGCCTCAAGGCTCGCCTGTACGCGCGCGAGAAACGCATCGCCCGGATGGCCGTCCGGCATCACGATATGGGCGGTCAGCGCGGTTTCGGTCGTGCTCATATTCCAGATGTGGAGGTGATGGACATGGTTCACGCCGTCCAGCTCTTCGAGCGCGCCGCGCACAGCATCGGGATCGATATGTTCGGGAACAGCGGCGAGCGACATCTTGATCGCAGCGGTAAGCAGCCCCCACGTGCTGAGCAGGATAACGAAACCGATAACGAGACTGGTGACCGGATCGATCCAGCTCTGGCCGGTCCACAGGATCATCGCGCCAGCAATCACCACGCCTGCCGACACCGCCGCATCAGCCGCCATGTGCAGATAAGCCCCGCGAATATTGATGTCGCCCTTGCGCCCCCGGGCGAAGAGCATGGCGGTCGCGCCGTTGATCACGATGCCAATCGCTGCGACGACGATAATCGTGCCGCCCGCGACCGGTGCGGGATAAACGATGCGCTGGATAGCCTCGAGCGCGATCAGCCCAACCGCAACGAGGAGCAACACGGCATTAAACAGCGCAGCAAGGATCGAAGACCCGCGAAACCCGAATGTGTAGCGCTTGCTTGGTGGGCGTTTGGCGAGCGTTGCCCCGGTCCAGGCAATGATGAGGCCCAGCACGTCGGACAGATTATGGCCGGCATCAGCGAGCAGCGCCATCGATCCGATGGCAAAACCATAGCCGGCCTCAACGATGATATAGACGGTGTTGAGCGCGATACCGATCGCAAAAGCCCGGCCGAAATCAGCCGGGGCATGGCTATGCCCCAATCCATGATCATGCCCGTGATCATGGCCATGATGCGAATGGCCCGCTCCCATGGCCGATACTTAATCGCAGATTGCCCTGTAATACTAGCGCATTGCCGGGCTATCTTCAGCTCGGCGGCGTGGCGGGTTCATTGCGGCCTATGTTCAGGACATCCGGATCAAGGTTGCAATCGACCGACAGTGCCCGGGTCCGCTGGATCTCTTCGCCCGTCTCACGATCGATTTTTTGCGTGTCGAACGGCCGCACCACACCGCAGACCTCCTGGAAATTGCTCTGGATAGTTTCTGCCGGGCGCTCCTCGTCATCGATATCGGGGTGGAGCGCGCTTGTCTCACGATAGCGTTCGACCATCCAGCTATCGGGATTGACGAAGAAATAGCGTTCGAACCCGTCCTCCATCGCGAGATGGATGACATAATAATTCACGCCATCGATATCCTCGCGCCCGAACAGCGATGCGCGATGGCCGCGTGCTTCAAGATCATGGAGCCCGAACAGGTTGAACTCGACACCATGCGCCAGCGCAGCCCGGGCTATCGGCGTAGTCTCGACAAATTCGGCATCCGTTCCGGCCTGCTGCCAGCCGCCATCGGCATCAATCCCTTCGCTGAACACGCGTTCACTGCCGATATAGATATCAACGCGCATGCGGCCGTTCCGCGTCGCGCGATAATCACCGACAATCGTGAACTCGGGCTCAATGACTTCGGGACGAATTCGGATATTCTCGAGCGCATCGATTGCGTCAGCACCGCCGACAGCTTCCACATGGCGCGCAATCACTTCATCGGCGGTGAGGCCCGGTTCGGTTTCAGGCGCCTCTCCACACCCGGTAGCCATCAGAAAAGCCGCCGCCATTGCGAACGCCACCCGCCCATATCCGTCCCGCATTCCATAATTCTCCCGACCCGAAAATCAAAATTACGACTAATGTCTTTTTATCGGCCGTACAAGGTCGTTCGACGAAAAGAGCCGGCGCATTGCTGCTCCGGCCCTTCCTATCCGCTATGGGAGCGGGAACTGTTTAGCGGCGTCTGGAATGCCGCGCATGGCGCATCGCGCGTCGCTCTTCGGCGGTGACCGTTCCGTCACCATCGGCATCGGCACGATCAAAGCGGGCCATCGCCCGTTCCGACATTTCGGCAAGACTGATCTCGCCATTATTGTCAGCATCCATCCGATCGAAACGGCCTGTGTGGCGTTGACCCCTGTGATGGGTGCGGCCTGCATGAAGAGTGTCGAATTCGGCGCGGCTCAGCGCACCATCATTATCGGTATCGGCTGCCGTCCAGGCCTGATTGCGACGCTCCATATGGGCGGCGCGGTGCTCGGCGCGTCGTTCATCACGCGCTGGCGGTTCGGCAAGTTCTGCATTCGGCCCAAGGTCAGCGAGTTCTTCGGCCGTCAGGCGGCCACGCATGTCGCTTACCTCGGCGATCATATCGCTGCGCCTTATGCCTCGACGCTGCATGCGCTCAGCTCGTGCGGCATCGCGCTCCGCAATCGTGATCACGCCATCGCCGTCACCATCCATCCGCGCGAAGCGGCTGTCCTGCCGTTCGGCCCGACGCACATCGCGATGAGCGGCAGCTTCTTCCCGGGTCACACCTCCGCTGGAATCTGCGTCCGCCGCTGCAAAGCGTTCGGCAACCCGGGTCTCAACGGCCGTGCGGGTCATGGGCTCCGCACCTGCCCGACCTTCGCGCGCATCGGCGATCGAAGGGATGGCCAAAACGGATGCCGTCACAGCAAAGGATACCAAGCCAATAGCGATCGAACGGTCCACCAAGTCACTCCTGCATAGGCGCCAATTCTGAGCGCGCTAAATTCTCTATGCAGGTGATATAGGCATCAATCCCTGTATGTCTGTTTAACGCCGCGAAATTTTATCGCTCGAATCTCACGTCGTGTCGTATGTCGCACGCATATAATCGATATCGGCGACGATCAGCTCCTCAAGCACTTCCATATCGATATCGCTGAGCCGCTTCACATAGAGGCAGGATTTGCCGGTCTTATATTTGCCAAGGCGCTCCATCAGATCCGGCCGCGATTCAAAGCCACCCATAACGTAGAGCGTCAACGCCGACTTGCGCGGACTGAAACCGGTTAGCAGCGAATCGCCTTCCCGTCCGCTGGCATATTTATAATGATATTGGCCGAAGCCGACGATCGAGCCGCCCCACATTTTGGGTTTTTCGCCCGACAGTCGCTTCATCATTGCGCAGACAGTTTCGGCATCTTCGCGCTTCCATTCCGGCTCCACGGCCGCGATGAAATCGGCAGGGTCCCGCTCTGTCGGCTTGGTTTTATTCTCCGCCATTTGCAATCCTCCCCTACCATTGGTGTTGCGCGAATCCCGCGCAACGCATAGGCGCGTCGGTCTGACTATAGCGAATTACGGGAAGCATGCCGATGGGCGAGAAAATCAACAAGGTCGTACTGGCCTATTCTGGCGGCCTGGACACCAGTGTTATCCTGAAATGGCTTCAGGTCGAATATGGCTGCGAAGTTGTTACCTTCACCGCCGATCTTGGCCAGGGCGAAGAGCTGGAACCGGTACGCGGCAAGGCACAAATGGCCGGCGTCAAGGATGAGCATATCTTCATTGACGATCTGCGCGAAGAATTTGTCCGCGATTATGTCTTCCCGATGTTCCGCGCCAATGCGGTGTATGAAGGCCTCTATCTTCTCGGCACCTCGATCGCCCGGCCGCTCATCTCCAAGCGCCAGATCGAGATCGCCCATCAGGTCGGCGCCGACGCCGTCGCTCATGGTGCAACCGGCAAGGGTAACGACCAGGTCCGTTTCGAGCTTGGCTATTATGCGCTCGACCCGGATATCAAGGTGATCGCACCGTGGCGCGAATGGGATCTGACCAGCCGGACCAAGCTGATCGAATTTGCCGAAGCGCACCAGATTCCGGTGTCCAAGGACAAGCGCGGCGAAGCGCCCTTTTCCACCGATGCCAATCTCCTGCACACCTCGTCAGAGGGCAAGGTGCTCGAAGATCCCTGGGTGGAAACGCCGGACTATGTCTATTCGCGCACCGATAACCCGGAAGATGCGCC
This sequence comes from Parasphingopyxis sp. CP4, assembly GCF_013378055.1. Lineage (NCBI taxonomy): Bacteria > Pseudomonadati > Pseudomonadota > Alphaproteobacteria > Sphingomonadales > Parasphingopyxidaceae > Parasphingopyxis > Parasphingopyxis sp. CP4. The sequence goes on from NZ_CP051130.1 coordinate 2,182,555, forward strand.
GGATACGCCGCAATATATCGAAATGGATTTCGAGCATGGCGATCCCGTGGCCATTGACAGCGAGACGCTGTCTCCTGCAGCGCTGCTCACCAAGCTCAATTCGCTCGGCAAGACGCACGGCATTGGTCGGCTCGATCTGGTGGAGAACCGTTTTGTCGGCATGAAATCGCGCGGCATGTATGAGACTCCGGGCGGCACGATCCTGCTCGAGGCGCATCGCGGTATCGAACAGCTAACGCTTGATCGCGGTGCCATGCACCTCAAGGACGAGTTGATGCCGCGCTATGCTGAGCTCATTTATAATGGCCTGTGGTTCACGCCCGAGCGGGAGATGCTGCAAGCGGCAATCGATCACAGCCAGGCCGATGTGACCGGCACTGTTCGACTCAAGCTCTATAAGGGCTCGGTGAATGTGGTTGGCCGCAAGGCGGATGTCGCGTTTAACCTCTACAGCCAGGATGTGGTGACGTTTGAGGATGATGCGGGCGCCTATGACCAGCGCGATGCCGAAGGCTTTATCAAGCTCAACGCCCTGCGCCTGCGCCTGCTCGGCCGCCGCGAGCAGTAAGTAAAAAATTGGAGCCTTCTCATCCCGCTTGACGCCTGCCTTATATTTCGATATTTCTAGAATTATCGAATCGAAGGACAAAGCAATGACTGCCTATTCCACTCCCCAGGCCGTGTCTGCCCTTGGCTCTTTGGCCCAGGACCATCGGCTCGCCATATTCCGTCTGCTCGTTCAGGCGGGTGATGCGGGACTGGCGGCAGGCGATATTGCCGAGCGGCTCGATATCCCCAACTCCTCACTCTCTTTCCATCTCGCCCATCTCGAACGATCGGGCCTTGTCAGCCGCACCCGGGAAGGGCGCTCGCTGATCTATGGGGCGGACTATGCCGCGATGAACCGGCTGGTCGGCTATCTGATGGAAAATTGCTGCGGCGGAAAAGGCTGTGTCACCGAATTGTCCGACACACTTGAAAGGATGGCCTCATGAAACGTCTCCATATCCATGTCGGGGTCGATAATCTCGACAGTTCGATCAATTTCTATTCCGCCCTGTTCGACGCCGCACCGAGCGTCACCAAGGATGATTATGCCAAGTGGATGCTCGAAGATCCGCGCATCAATTTTGCCATCTCGGCAGGCAGCAATGCGAATGACGGGATCAGCCATCTCGGTATCCAGGCCGAGAACGCCGACGAGCTGGCTGAAGTTTACGCGCGCCTCGAAAAAGCCGGACGCCCGGTCCTCGAAGAGGGCGAAACAACCTGCTGCTATGCTGAATCCGAGAAAAGCTGGATCAGCGATCCGGACGGTGTGGTCTGGGAGACTTTCCTGACCCATGGCGAAGCCACCTTTTATGGTAGCGGCCCATCCGCGGAAGAAGTCGCCAATCTTGAATCACCCAAGCGCCCTGCGGCGCATTGCGGCTGCTGCTAGGGAAAACTCATGGCTGACGAGATGACCGCCGAGCCGGACCTGGCTCGGCGGCTTGCCGCTGAAGCGGTGGGCTCCTTTTTCCTCTTCTGTGTCGTGATCGGCTCCGGGATCATGGGCGAGACGCTGTCCGGCGGAAATGTCGCGATTGCCCTGCTCGGCAATACGCTGGCAACCGGCGCGATCCTGTTCGTCATCATCCTGATCTTCGCGCCGCTATCGGGAGCGCATTTCAATCCGGCGGTGACCCTGGTCTTCCTTGTCCGCCGCGAGTTATCCGTCCGCGATGCAATCCTCTATGTGCTCGCCCAGCTTGTCGGCGGGATTATCGGCGTCTGGGCCGCGCATCTGATGTTCGATCTCGATATCCTGCAATTCTCGACCAAGGCGCGCACCGGGACCGGGCAATGGGCGGGCGAGGCGATTGCGACCTTCGGCCTGTTGATGACGATCCTGGGTGCCGTCCGATACCGCCCGACCTGGGTCGCACCGGCCGTCGGCCTCTACATTTCAGCCGGCTATTGGTTCACCAGCTCGACCAGCTTTGCGAACCCCGCAATCACGATCGCCCGGGGCCTGTCTGACACATTTGCTGGCATTGCCCCGGCGGACATTGGTCCTTTCCTCATCGCGCAGATTTTCGGCGCGCTGATCGCTGCTGGACTGGGCGGTTGGCTTTTCAGCCAGCAAACTTCGCCAGACAGCGCTAAAATACGGGCCTGACCCGCGATTTTCCTGCCGCCTGATTAACCATCTTTTAATCCTATTCCTTCACCTCTCGACAGGTGGATGATGCGAACCGTTCCGATGCCGCCATGCGCAGCTTTTTGGGGCTTGATAGGGGTAAGAAATGAGCGTTTTGAAATCGGCCTATGTCGCGGCTGCTCGAAAATCGATGGATATGCCGTTCGTGGCCAGCTATTTCGACCGCGCCGCCGAAAGCGGTTCGGATTTCCAGCGCTGGGTCGCAAGCCTGACGGCCATCTATCAACTCGATCGCATGATCCGCCTCGACATCCCCTGGTGGAATGTCGCGGCCACCGACGAGATCGAAGCATTTCTGGCCGATCGCCCCAAGGCACGCGTTTTCGAATATGGCAGCGGTGCAAGCAGCGCTTGGCTGGCCCGCCGGTGCGGCGAACTGATCTCCGTCGAGCATGACGAAGAATGGCGCAGCGGGCTTGTCGAGCTGCTGGGCGATTTCCCGCATTGCCGGATTGATTATCGCCCGCTCGATAGCGAAGACGGCCCCACTTATACGCAAGCCATTGCTGAAGCCGGCGGTACGTTCGATATGATCGTCGTTGACGGCCGGTTGCGGACCGCCTGTCTTGAAGCAGCGATCAGCCATCTGAAACCGGACGGCGTGATCCTGTTCGACGATTCCGGACGCCAGCGCTATCGCGGTGCAATCGAAACGAGCGGACTTGAAGAAACCCGCCATCTGGGCCGCTCCTATTGCGTGCCCTATCCCGACAATAGCAGCATCTTGCGGCGACCGGCCGCACTCAATTAATGCAAATGCCGTTTAACCTGGCGATTCCGCGCTCGGTAATCCGGGCAGCGGGCATCGTGCTGCTGGCCGCATCTTTGGCCTTTCTAGTCCGGGCGGCGATCGAGGCGGACCTGGCCGGGCTCATGGCGTCGGTCGATGGTCAAGGCGCAGTCATGCTCAGCGGTATGGCAGCGCTTTACGGCGCGGCGCTCGGCCTCCTGGCGCTGGCCTGGTGGTTGACCTTGGCCAACGCCGAGGGTGAGCGGAATTTCCTGCCTGCGTTTATCGTCTATGGCCTGTCCGTCTTCCCCAAATATCTGCCCGGCTCGGTGTTCCAATACGCATCGCGCCAGACGCTTGGCGCGCGCTATGGTTGGCGCCAGCGCGATATCGCCAAGGCCTCGGCCGCTGAGATCATTCTCCATCTCGTCGCCGCACTCGCCATCTTCCTGGTTCTTGACCAGGCGTTCGGTTTTGACCGGATGCCCGGACTGGTAACGGCTGCCTTCGCGGCCATCGTCATTGGCGGCGTCGCCTTTCTCGCTATTCGCGCCCCGGCGATCCGCGCGCGGCTGTTCGGCGCCTTGATCGCGCAGATACTCTTTTTCGGCATCCTGGCGCTGATCGCGGCGGGATGCGCGATAGTGTTCGGCGCCTCGACCCGTACTGCCTTCGATGCGTCCGCCATGTTCCTCCTGGCCTGGCTGATCGGTTTCATCACACCCGGCGCGCCCGGCGGTATCGGCGTGCGCGAGGCCAGTGTGTTGGTGACGACATCGGCAATCATGGGACCGGGGCCGGCATTGCTGTTCGCCGCGGCCACCCGGATCGTAACACTCGGCGGAGACGCGCTATTCGCTCTCGCTGCCCTCATCGCTGGCCAGCTCCGACCGCGCGAACAGGCTAGCGCCGGGCAAGACTAAACGCGGCGACCAGCTGGCATCCACGTCCAGCCGCTCCGCCAATCCGTCATAGCTTTCCGGATGCAAGGTCCGCGACAGATAGATCCAGTCGATATCGGAACCCGGCTCCGCAGCGGCTTGGCCTGCGTAGAAACTCTCCATCGACGCAACGATCGGTTCTGATTCCGCCCAGCGCGTGCTGCGATAGGAGCCGGGAACGGCGCGCCCGGCAAAGATCGGCACCCAGGTATCGCGGCCGCCCATCAAAAAGGATACCGGTTCGGGATATTGGAGAACCAGCGCATCGCGCTCGGCATGGGTACGCAAATAGACAAGCGCTTCCATATCATCGCCCGGGATCTCGAGCTGATAGCGCGGACCCGACCAGCCGAGCCAGAAGAAGTTGAGCACGACCGTGGGAAGCGCGAGCACCACCATCACACCGATCGCAAGGCCGATCGAGCGGCGCTCGCTTCCGCCCGATTTCGGACTGCCAACAAGCAGGGCGATCCCGACCAGCAAACCGATCACCAGCAGATATTTGCTGCGCAGCGCGATCTCCCCGGCAAGCCGCGCATCGTCGAGCAAAATTGACGCGGCGACCGTCGCACCCAGGCCAATGGCAAAGATCAACCCGCCGATCAGGGCAAAACGCGCCTGGGCCGCGTCATCGCGCCGCCAACCCAGAGCAATGCCGATCAATCCCAAAGGCAAGGCTAGGCTGAGTGTTGCCACCAGCCGTATCGCCAGCGCCGTTAGTCGCTCCCCCATCGGCGCGGCCGTGCTGCCACTCTCAAAGACGGGCGAGCCGAGCGAACCCTGGTCCGCGCCCGGCAGGACCACCTGAAGCAGGAACACAATAGCGAGCGCGGCAAGACCGGTGCCGACCGCCAGAGCTGCACGCCGAAGTAGGGGGTATGGCGCAAAGAAAAGCAGCACCGAACAGCAGATGGCGACGACCGATGCACCGAGCAATGTCGAGGTGGCACCGGCGGCAATCACGGGCGCGAGTACCAGCACATAGCGATAGCGAATGGCCGAACCGCGCAGGAAGAGGATCAGGAATGCCAGCAGGCCGCACAGCATCGTTACATGCTGCGGGATATAGCTGTTCACCTCCATCAACATGCCCGGATCGATGCTGCGCTCATCCAGCAGGCGGCGGAAATCGAATTGGTAGCTGGCGACCAGCCCGATCGCCGAGATCGAATTGATCGCCCAGCCGACAAAGGCGAGCAGCGCCGCGAGCCGGCTGCTGATCCCTGCGCATTTGAGCAGCTCCTGCAGCAATAACCAGAACAGGAAGATGACGATCACATTGGTGGCGATCATTGCCCCCTGCACATCGCCGTGCAGCGACGCGCTGGCACCGGGCAGCAGATAGAAGAGCCAATAATAATGGAGCCGTCCGAGCCCGGCGAAGATATCGGGCACCGGGAAGCCGAAATTGGCGGCCGCATTGGCATGGCCGAGATGCTTGAACCAGTCGGCATTATACCAGGATCGGTAGATCAGCGGGTCATCGCCGGTCTGGAAGGCAAAGCTATAGGCGGCAAAACCAACAGCGGCGCAGAACAGCGGAAAGATCAGCTGCACCCATTCGATTTTCGGCAGATGGGCCGGGCCCTTGCCGATAAACAACACGCCCAGCGAAAATACCGCGCCAATCACCATAATCGACCAGGCGGGCAATGGCCCGACGATTTCGCCAATCAGCGCCGAAACCAGCAAAATGGTAAAGATCGAACCGACCCCAGCTGCGGCGGCTACACCAAGGCTCGCTTGGCCGCGCAAAGCCAGGATCCAGCCCGGAAGGCTGAGGATCGACATAGTCAGCAAAGCGGCGAGAAAACTGATCATCCTGGGTGCGCGCTTAGCAGCCGGAGTTAACCAAATCTATAAAGTCTCTGCTTACCACCCAAACCAACGGAATAATCGTTGAAGGGCAATGTAATGAAAGCTGAATCGCAGGACGTATTTGTCGAGGCTGCACGGCCAGATGTTTCCATCGTGGTTCCCTTTTTCAACGAAGAAGAAACAATCGAGACATTGTGCGATCGGATCGCCACGTCTTTGGATGCCGAACAGGTGAGTTTCGAGATCATTCTTGTCGACGATGGCAGCAGCGATGCTGGCCCGGATGTGGCCAAACGCCTCGCCGAAGAACGGCCCTATTGCGTGCTGCTCGGCTTTCGCCGGAATTTCGGCAAGGCTGCGGCGCTATCCGCCGGTTTCAAACATGCCAGCGGCAAGGTGCTCATTACCATGGATGCCGACCTGCAGGACGATCCGGCGGAACTGCCGCGCTTCCTGGAACAGATCGAAGCAGGCGCAGATGTCGTCTGCGGCTGGAAGGAAGTCCGCCACGATCCGCTCGGCAAGACAATGCCGTCTCGCCTGTTCAATGCCACCGTGAACCGTGTCTTCGGCCTGAAGATCCAGGATCATAATTGTGGCTTCAAGGCCTATCGCCGGGAAGCGATTGAAGAGGCCAATCTCTATGGTGAGCTGCATCGCTTCATTCCGGCCCTGCTCCATGCCCGTGGCTATCGCCTGGCCGAACTGCCGGTCCAGCATCACCCGCGCGAACATGGCCAATCCAAATATGGCTGGAGCCGCCTGATCAAAGGCGCGCTCGATCTGATGACCGTTGCTCTGACGACCCGTTACGGCGCGCGTCCGCTTCACCTGTTTGGTGGCGGCGGCCTGTTGCTCGGTATGATCGGCGGTGCGATCCTCACCTATCTCACCATACTCTGGGCCGTTGGTGCCGGACCGATCGGTGATCGCCCGCTGCTGTTCCTCGGTATGCTGCTGGTGCTCGCTGGCGGCCAGATGATTGGCATTGGCCTGCTTGCCGAACTTATCCTTGCCCGCTCGATCCGCGAAGATGACAAATATGACATCAGTACGATCGTCGGTTCGCACTATGCAGAACGCCAGGCAGAGCGCGCCAAGCGGATCCGCGTCAGTTAAGCTAGCCGAACGTCCAGCGCCGGTTCAGATAGAAGCTGAGCCAGGGCGTCACAAAGATTATCGGGATCAACGGCAATGAGGCGGATAGCCCCCAATGCACCGTAATCAGCCAGACCCAGAAGCTGTTCAGTGCGAAGCCAGCCAGATTGACAAGCAGGAACAACATCCAGGAACGCACCGGACGATCGCGGCGGCCATGGCCTTCAAAGCTCCAGCGAGAATGGACGATGAAACCAAGCGCCACGGTCGTGACAAAGGCGATCGTATTGGCAATCAGCGGATCGATCCCGGCCGGCACCGCCCCAATCCAGTAAATCGCCGAATAAAACAGCGTCAGCCCGCCACCGCTAATCGCATAGCGGACAATCTGGCGGCGAAGGTCATCAGATACGAACACAGCTTTCATCAACATGCCAATGGCCAATAAGGCAAGATGGTTATTCAATCTTGCCCTATAAGCAGGCCGATTATGCGGCGCTACGATGCGAAAACGGGGGAAATGTGACCGATCTTTCGGATAATGACTGGCTGAACCGGCGGTGGTGGATCGGCGTTCTTGCCATCTGGCTGGGTATTTCGGCGGTGATGCTGGTCGTCCGGATGCCGGATATTGCCGCCCTCGCGCTGGGCGATACCGACGATAATCTCCGGCTTGCTCAGGTCCGCGCGTTGCTTGGCGGACAGGCCTGGTTCGACCTCACCCAATATCGGCTCGCCCCTCCCGATGGCGCAAATATTCATTGGTCACGCCTGCCCGACCTTCCGATTGCCGGATTGATCCTGCTGCTCGAGCCGCTTTTGGGTGCGGCAAGCGGTGAACGCTGGGCGGTTGCGCTTGCGCCGCTCATCCCGCTGGCCATCGGGCTCATCGCCATCGCCCTGATCGTCCGTCGGACCGTCAATCCCCTGGCATGGCCGATCGCCATGCTGATCACCTTTTGCGCGAGCATATTGATGCCGATGTGGCTGCCGCTACGGATCGATCATCATGGCTGGCAGCTCGCGCTGCTCGCCATTGCGATTGCCGGGCTGGTCGACCCCAGGGCGGCCCGTGGCGGCGCAACGGCCGGCATTGCCAGCGCGCTGTCCTTCGCCATCGGCCTGGAGATGCTGATCTTCCTGGCGCTTATCGGTGCCGCCATCGCCCTGCTCTGGGTCCGCGATGACACGCAATCGCGCCGCATGGCCGCCTATGGCGCCACGCTGGGCGGCGGGGCTGCCATCGGATTTGCATTGTTCGCGTCGGAGTTTAATCGCCTGCCGGTGTGCGACGCGCTTTCGCCGGTCTGGCTATCGGTTGTCGCCGGGGCTGGCGCGTTTCTGGTGCTCCTCGCCATCCTGCCGCTGCGCAGCTGGATCGCGCGCATCGGTGCTGGCGGCGTGGCCGGTGCGATTATCGCCCTTGGCTTTGCACTCGCCTGGCCTGACTGCCTCGCCCGACCCGAAGGCGTCAGTGCAGAACTGCAATCTATCTGGCTCGACAATGTGCAGGAAGCCCGCCCCGTATATCGCCAAGGCTGGCGCCGGGCCTTGCTGATCATGGCCCTGCCCCTCAGCGGCCTTGCTGGCTATGCGATCGCGATTGTTGGCGCGAGATCCGAGAAACGCCCGGTTGCGCCTATCATTGCACTGGCTGCGCTCGCGCTTGTCGCCTTCACCTTGCTCTTCTGGCAGGTTCGCACGGCCCCGGCAGCCCAGCTGCTCGCCGTGCCCGGTGCAGCAATGCTTGGGCTCTACTTACTCCCGCGTTGGAGGCGCTCTTCACAGATGCTGGTGCGCGTTGGCGGCACGTTCGTCGCATTGTTCTTGATAACCGGCCTTTGGGCGATGGGGCCGATTGCCGCCTTCCCTGATGCCGACAACGACGCAGCGCCAAACGAAAGCGCAAGCACGGGCCCCAGCTGCCCCGATGAAAGCGCCTATGCGCCGATCCGCGCCCTGCCCGATGCGACAATCCTCACAACAATCGATATGGCACCGCGACTGATTGTAATGACCCGCCATCGCGGTATCGCCGGCCCTTATCACCGCAACGGCGCGGCAATGCTGGATGTATTCTACGGTTTGCGCGGCGACGAAAACCGCCTGCGCGAGACCATCGCCCGCTATGATATCGGCTATATCCTGATCTGCCCGGGCATGTCCGGAGAAGTCCATTATGGCCGCGACGATCCGGGCAGCAATTATGCGCGGTTGCTCGCAGGAGATGTGGCTGCCGGGCTCGAACCGGTCAGCCTGCCAGACGATTCTCCCTTTATGCTGTTCCGGGTAGAGTAATCCCGAACGCGCCGACGAGACCGTCGATCACAAATTGGGTGGCGAGAGCAGCCAACACCACGCCCAGCAAGCGCGTTATTACCGCCTCGATCCGCTGACCCAGAAGCCGCATGAGCGGGCCCGCCGCAAGCAAGGCTGCCAAGGTCAGCAACAAGATCACGCCCAGCGCCGCGAGGACAACAAGCGATTCCTCCAGTCCCTCACTGCGCGCTTGCAGCAGCATGACCGCCGCAATCGTACCAGGCCCGGCAATCATCGGCATGGCCATTGGGAAAGCCGAGACATCTTCGATTTCCGGCGTATCAATAATCTTCTGCGCGCGATCTTCGCGGCGCTGGGTGCGTTTTTCGAAGACCATTTCAAAGGCGATCGCGAAGAGCATCAAACCGCCAGCGATGCGGAAGGCATCTAGGCTGATGTGCAGAGAACCGAGCAACTCTTCGCCAAGCAGCGCAAAAAATACGAGGATGATCGACGAAATGACAATCGCGCGGATCGCCATCACCCGCCGTTGTCGAGGTGTCGCTCCGGTCGTCAGGCTGGCAAAGATCGGCGCATTGCCTGGTGGATCGATGATCACGAAAAAGGTGATCAACGCAGAGACGAAAAGCTCGATCACAGCCCGTCCACACGAGCAAGGCCCGCGCGAGCACGAGCGGCGACAAGCGTGTTGCGCAGCAATACCGCGATCGTCATCGGCCCGACACCGCCCGGTACCGGGGTGATCGCTTTGACATGCTCGGCTTCGGCAAATGCCACATCGCCGACGAGCTTGCCCTTCTTGCCCTCTTCGGTTGGCGGCATCCGGTTGATCCCGACATCGATGACAACCGTATCGCGTTTGAGCCAATCGCCCTTGACCATCTCGGCCCGGCCAACCGCGGCCACGACGATATCGGCGTTGCGTACAATATCGGGAAGGTTGCGGGTTCGGCTATGCGCGACTGTCACCGTGCAATTCGCATTGACCAGCAATTGCGCCATCGGGCGGCCGACAAGCTGCGAGCGCCCAACCACCACCGCATCGAGGCCGGTTAGATCGCCGATCCGATCATGCAAGAGCATCATGCAACCGAGCGGTGTGCAGGGCACAAGGCCGTCTTCATTGTTCGCCAGCCGGGCGACATTGGCATCGGTCAGACCATCGACGTCCTTGGCTGGATCGATGGCCGCAACCGTCGCGGCTTCATCAAGACCGTCGGGAAGCGGCAGCTGGACGAGAATACCATCGACAGCGTCATCGTTATTGAGCTGTTCGACTAACGCAATCAGATCGGCTTGGGATGTGGAGGATGGCAGGACATGCTGGAAGCTTTCCATACCGGCAGCGATCGTTGCCTTGCCCTTCGAGCCAACATAGACCTGGCTTGCCGGATCATCGCCGACCAGAATGACAGCGAGGCCGGGCTTCCGCCCTGCCTCTGCGACGAAATCGGCGACATGCGCGGCAATCCGTTCGCGCAGCTGCGCGGCAAATGCCTTGCCGTCGATAATCTCTGCGCTCATGCCCCCTCCTTGCGCGCCCTAGAGGGCAACAGCCTGGAGCTGCATGCTCATCAGGAACCGCGCGAGCAGATGCAAAAGCAGGATTACGACAATCGGTGAGAAATCGATCCCGCCGAAATCCGGCATGATCGCCCGAACCGGCTTGTAAAACGGATCGGTAATGCGCTGCAGCAGGTAGAGAAACTGGCGCATTCCCTCATTATAGGTGTTGATGACATTGAAGGCGACAAGCCAGCTGAACACCGCCTGGGCGATAATCACCCAGATCATGATGTTGATCAGCAAAATTACAATGCCAAGCAGTTCGGCAACCATCAGCAATACTCCTCGGGAGCGATCTATCGCATCTAGCGATTGTGCCTTACCGATTCAACACACCGATCCACCGGCGGCCGTAAATCAGCTGGAGCGGATCATGGTACCCGCGCCCTGACGGGTGAAGATTTCAAGCAGCATTGCATGGGGCACGCGCCCGTCGAGAATGACAGCAGCGCTGACCCCGGTACCGACTGCATTGACGCAGGTTTCGAGCTTGGGGATCATGCCGCCGGATACTGTGCCGTCCGCCTGCAGATCGGCAATCGAACTGGGCGTCAGATCGGTCAGAAGATCGCCCGACTTGTCGAGCACGCCCGGAACATCGGTTAGCAGGAACAGCCGCGCGGCATCCATCGCACTCGCCACCGCACCAGCCATGGTGTCGGCGTTGATATTATAGGTTTGCCCTTCGCGATCGACGCCGACGGGTGCAATCACCGGGATCATGCCGGCATCCGAAATCGTATCGATGACGCTGCGATCGACCACCGCCGGCTCACCGACAAAACCGAGATCAACCACCCGTTCGATCAGGCTTTCCGGATCGCGAACGGTGCGCGTGACCTTCTCGGCCCGTACAAAACCACCATCTTTGCCGGAAATGCCAATCGCCCGACCGCCCGCCTGGTCGATCCAGCTCACCAGCTCTTTGTTAATCGCACCCGACAGAACCATTTCGGCAATCCGCGCGGTCTCATCATCGGTGACGCGCAAACCTTCGACAAATTCGCTTTCGACACCGAGCTTTTCGAGCATCGCGCCGATTTGCGGACCGCCACCATGGACAACGATCGGGTTGATACCGACCGCCTTCAGGAGGACGATATCTTCGGCGAACTCGCGCGCGGCCTTGGCATCGCCCATGGCATGGCCGCCATATTTGACCACGAATGTCGCCCCGGCGAAGCGTTGCATATAGGGAAGCGCCTCGACCAAGGTCTCTGCCTTGGTGAGCTGGGCCGGGTCTGGTGCGTGGGCGTCTGTCATGCGGGACTGCCTAACGGCGCTTGGCCTGCAAAGTAAAGCGCGCGGATCAGAGCGACATTTGCGCGAAACAGGCCCGCACTTCATCAACAAAGGCCTCGGGCCGCTCCATCGCCGCGAAATGCCCGCCGCGTTCAACGCTATTGAAATGGACGATATTCTTGAACCGGGTCTCCGCCCAACGCCGCGAGGCGCGCATGATTTCATGCGGGAACAGGCTACATCCGCTGGGCATGGTGATGGGCTCGAGGTTCGGCTGGGCGAAGCTGTGCCAATAGAGCCGTCCCGACGAAGCACCCGCATTGTTGAGCCAATAGAGCATCACATTGTCGAGCAGATGATCGCGGCTGAAGACATTTTCGGGATGGCCGCCATTTTCCGGGCCACAATCGGACCAGTCATGGAACTTCTCGACAATCCAGGCCATCTGGCCGGAGGGAGAATCGGCGAGCCCATAGCCGAGGGTTTGCGGCTTGGTGCTTTGCTGTATCGAATAGCCGGCGCCCTTGGCCCGATAGAGGGCGAGGCGCGCCATCGCCGCTTTCTCTTCCTCGGTTGGGTCCTGCATCACTTCCGGTGGCGGGGCGGCGACGATCATGTTGACATGAATGCCCTTGCACCCGCCCTTGTCCTGCGCGCCAATTGCGGAGGTGACCATTGAACCCCAGTCCCCGCCTTGCGCAAACCAGGCATCATAACCCAGCGCGGTCATCAGCTCATGCCAGGTCTCGGCAATCTTTTCGATCGACCAGCCGGTCACCTTGGGCTTGCCGGAAAATCCATAGCCAGGGAGCGAGGGTATCACGAGATGATAGGCATCGTCTGCCGTGCCGCCATGGGCGACGGGATCGGTTAGCGGCCCGATCACATCCATGAATTCAAGCACCGATCCCGGCCAGCCATGGGTCAGCAACAACGGCCGCGCGCCAGCCTCATTCGACCGGATATGGAGGCAATGGATATCAACGCCGTCTATCTCGACCAGATGGTTGGGATAGGCATTGAGCGCAACCTCGCAGCGGCGCCAGTCATAGCTGTCCCGCCAATAGGCGACGAGTTCTTCGACATAAGCGAGCGGAATACCCTGGTCCCAATCATCGACGGTTTCTTTCTCGGGAAAACGGGTGAGCGCCAGCCGCGCCTTGAGATCGTAGAGCACATCCTCGCCAATATCGATCGTGAGATCCCGAACCTCAGCCGTCATGCCTCTTCTCCTCTGCGAATCACCGTCACCCGGTGCCAGTCGATTTCACTGCCACCATGCTGGAGGCCCGGGCCGGTCTCAACATCAAAAGCCGCCCAATCCGCCGCCTGCGCATAGGCGGCGCGCAACCAGGGGATATCGGGATAGTTGAAATAGCGGCCATAATCGTCCCGCCCTTCGGCTGTACCGGCCTTGTAACTGGCGAAAAAGCGGCCCCCGGGCTTCAACGCCCGATGAATGCGCGCGAGGATTGCGGGCAGGTCAGCCCGAAACACATGGAGGAGGCAAGCGCTGGCCCAGACGCCGTCATAAAGCCGATCGACGTCGAGCTCGTCGAACCGCATCAAGCGCACCGGGTGATCGATATGGGCACGTGTCAGCGGAACCAGTTCGGGGCAGCCATCGGTTGCATCAAGATCAAAGCCCGCCGCAATAATCGCCTTGCTATCCCGGCCGGCGCCGCACCCAAGCTCCAGCACCGAACCGCCCGCGGGCAAGGCCGCGAGAAAGGCCTCCAGCTGCGGCGTGACCCCGATCGACTTGTCGACATTGGCGAGCACCGACCATTTGTCCGCGTAGAATTCACGCGTCGCAGGATCTTGGCCGGACGTCACCGGGTCGGCTTGGGTTGGTCACCCGAATAATCATAGAAACCACGCCCAGTTTTGCGGCCGAGCCAGCCGGCTTCGACATATTTGACCAGCAGAGGTGCCGCCCGGAATTTCGGATCGCCGGTGCCTGCATAGAGCACATTGGTGATGTGGAGACAGGTATCGAGTCCGATAAAATCAGCAAGCGTCAGCGGACCCATTGGATGATTGAGGCCAAGCTGGCAGGCGGCGTCGATATCCTCGATATTCGCCACACCCTCACCCAGCGCAAAACAGGCTTCGTTGAGCATCGGCAGCAGGACGCGATTGACGATGAAGCCGGGCGCATCATTGGCGTGCACGGTGCGCTTGCCGAGCGCAGTGGCATATTTCTCGACCCGCTCGACAGTATCATCGGATGTCGCCAGCCCGCGAATGACTTCGATCAACCCCATCAGCGGGACGGGATTGAAGAAATGGACGCCGATAAAGCGCGCCGCATCAGTCGATGCCTGGGCAAGCCGGGTGATCGAGATGGAGGATGTGTTCGATGCGAGGATCGCGTCATGGCCCAATATCTTGCCGACCTGCTCGAAGATCTGGCGTTTGATATCTTCGCGTTCGGTCGCGGCCTCGATGATCAGGCCCGCTGTCGCCATCGGCGCAAGGTCGCCAACCGGCTCAATGCGGCCCATCGCAACTTCCATCGCCTGGGCTTCGAGTTTTTCCTTTTCAACCAGCCGCGCCAGCTGGTGCGCGATCACATCGCGTGCTTTTTCCGCGACCTCCAGACTGACATCGGAAAGGTACACATGATAGCCGGCCTGCGCCGAAACCTGGGCGATGCCTGCGCCCATCTGCCCTGCTCCGATAACACCGACTGACTGCATGATTTTCCTTTCAACTGTGATCCGCGTCACTATCGTCTAAGGCCGCGCTCGGCTAGACCGAGACCATGGCTTATGGATTTTTCGCGCTGATCGCGGCGGCCTCCGCCGCACCTTCTCCCATCGGCGAACAACGCAATTTCGGCGACTGGGCCGTGGGTTGCGACAATGGCTGGGCATGCGAGGCCATTTCCCTGGCATCGGAAGACTGGAGCATCGGCGACGGCATCTCGATCACCGTCCGGCAGGGCGGTGGAGCGAACGGATATAACCGTCTCGGCCTACGCGCATGGGAGGAAGTGGCCGGCAACCGCATCGCGCTCCATATCGATGGCGAAGAAGCAGCGATTGCCACACGCTCCGAAGGCGATGAGCTGTATCATTTCGATCCGGAGATCGTGCAAAACCTTCTCTATCGCATCGCTTTTGGCGAGACGGCTGAGCTGTTCGATGGCGATGGCGGCTCGCTTGGATCGGTATCGCTCAGCGGCTCGCGCGCAGCCCTGCTCTATATTGAGGATCGGCAAGGCCGGGCGGGAACTGTCACCGCCTCGGCGATGGTCGGCGATGAAGCGGCCTCGACCATCCCCGAACCGCCAGCGATACCAGTCGTCGACGCCATGCCCGTCGCCGATCGGTCGAGCGATACCGCGACCGCGCTGTCAGACGCTGAACTGGCCAGCATCCGGCCGACGATCGAATGCGATTATGGCTATGAGGATCCGCTCCCCAATCGCGCAGAAATCCTGTCCGATGCCGCCGACCTGATCCTGATCGGATGCAGCCGCGGCGCTTATAATTTCAGCGATATCGCCTTTGTCCGGCGGGACGGCGCATTGACCCCGGCCCGGTTTGATCATGTCTTCGCCTGGGGCGAGACGGCGGAGATGCCATTCCTCGTCAATACCCATTGGAACCCGGATCGCGGGATACTGAGCACCTATGCCAAGGGGCGCGGGATTGGCGATTGCGGGACAGCCGAACAATTTGTCTGGGATGGATCGATGTTCCGGCTGATCGAACGGCGCGAAATGAACAGCTGTCGCGGAAGCATCCATTGGATCACCGTCTATCGCGCCAATGTCCGATGGGTGAACCCTTAGGGCGCGGTGCGTTTCGGCTGGGCTTCCGCCAATAGCAGCGCAAACTGGTCTTCCGGATCGGTCCATTCTTCGGTGACCGTCCAGCCACCCGCACGCAGCAGGATACGCGCATCGCGTGGGCCATATTTATGGCTGTTTTCGGTGTGGATGGTATCGCCTGTGGCCATCGCAAAACTCTGCCCGGCCACGGTGAAGCCCACATCGCTTTGCGCTTCGATATGCATTTCGATCCGGGCGAGCATATCGTTCCAGATAGCCCGGTGCCGGAACGCGGCGATCGGAATATCACCATCCAGCTCCCGATTGATCCGCTCGAGCAGGTTGAGATTGAATGCAGCGGTTACGCCTGCGCTATCATCATAGGCGCGAACCAGCGTTTCTTCATCCTTGATCCGATCCATGCCGATCAGCAGTAGCGATCCGGTACCTAGCGTCGCCTTCATCGCGCGCAGGAAATCGACGGCCGAGGGCGGGATGAAATTGCCGATCGTCGAGCCGGGGAAAAAGCCAAGCTTGGGAATACCATCAATCTCACCGGGCAAGGACACAGGCTGGGTAAAATCCGCTTCGACGGGCCGAACATCGAGACCGGGGAAATCACCGCTCAAGGCCTTGGCGGAATCGCGCAGGAAATCACCGGATATGTCAATTGGCACATAGGCAGCGGGCTGGATCGCGTTGAGCAGGAGCGGCGTCTTGGACGACGAACCCGAGCCGAACTCGACGACCGCCTTGCCGGGGCCAACCGCCGCCGCAATATCGCTCGATCGCGTATCGAGTATCGAACGCTCGACCCGGGTCGGGTAATATTCGGGGAGATCGGTGATATCCTCGAACAGTTCCGAGCCACGGCGATCGTAGAACCAGCGCGCCGGAATGGCCCGGGGGCGGCTTTCGAATCCGGCAAGCACATCCCGGCGAAAGGCGCGGTCAACGCCCGCTTCATTTTCGATATCAGCCATATTAGAGATCCCGGGCGAGGCGCAATCCGGCATATTGCCAGCGCATATGGGGATAGAAGAAGTTGCGATATGTGGCGCGTCCATGGCCGCGCGGTGTGGCGCAGCTCGCACCCTTCAGCACATACTGCCCGACCATGAATTTGCCATTATATTCGCCGACCGCGCCCTCGGCGGCGCGAAATCCGGGATGCGGTTGATAGGCGCTGCCGGTCCATTCCCAGACATCACCGAACATCTGGCGGAGGCCCGTGCCGCTGGGCACTGGCTGGGTACGAACATCGCCGGCCTGGTCGAGCTGATTGCCAGCGCTCGAATCAAGCGACGCAGCCGCCACTTCCCATTCGGACTCGGTCGGCAAGCGAAAGCCGGTCCAGCGCGCAAAGGCATCGGCTTCATAGTAGCTGACATGGCAAACCGGGGCTGCGAGATCGATCGGCCGCGCACCGGCAAGACCAAAGCGATACCATTGGCCGTCATCGCGCTTGCGCCAATATTCGGGCGCGACAATGGCTTCTTCCTGCACCCAGCGCCAACCATCGGAGAGCCACTGGCTAGGGTCCGCATATCCACCATCCTCGATGAACGCGATCCATTCGGCATTGGTGACCAGGCGATCCGCCAAGGCATGGCCATTGAGATAGACGCTGTGGCGCGGTCCTTCGCAATCAAAGGCAAATCCGGTCCCGTCCCAACCAATCTCGGCCTTGCCGTGATGACCTTCGATCCATTGCAGTTCGCCAGGTATCTCGGGATTGCCGAGCGGCGTTGCAGAAAACATCGCCGGTTCGATCGGATTTTGTGCAAATAGATGCTGGATATCCATGAGCAGCAATTCCTGATGCTGCTGCTCATGGTGCAGGCCAAGCTCCACCAGCGCTTCCACCTCGGCGCCCAGGTCCGGCAAGGCAGCAGTCAGTGCCTCATCGACATGCGCGCGATAGGTGCGGATCTCATCCAGGCTGGGCCGGGTCAGCATGCCACGTCTGGCACGAACATGCCGCTCGCCCTCCGCTTCATAATAGCTGTTGAACAGGAACGGCCATTTACTGTCGAAAAGGGCATAGCCCGTCACATGATCGCGCAGGATGAAGGTTTCGAAAAACCAGGTTGTATGGGCGAGATGCCATTTCGCCGGCGACGCATCGTCCATCGACTGGACACTGGCATCGGCGTCGGAGAGCGGCGCGGCCATCGCTTCGGTCAGCGCGCGGACATCGGCAAAGCGCTGGCCAAGGCTGGAGGCAGCAAGGGAGGAAGGAGCGCGCGTCGCCATGATCAATCCCTTTTCATCCCTGTTCGCGCGGCAACCGTCAACTGACACGCTCCCGCAATTCTCGCGCCTGAACGCTTTCTGATACCCGTTGGCCTTACGCCGAAACCGTTTTCGTTTCTTGGCCGAAAATTTGCACCTTAGTGGCGATAATATGCGCTAATCTGTAGAACATAACACGAACATTGTGTGCAGGAAAGGTGGCCTCAGCGCGTAGCGCCCGGTTTCCACAATATTTCGCCGCTTTCATTCGCATTAATCGCCCGCGCCATTACGAACAAATGATCCGAGAGGCGATTGATATAGGCCAGGGCCTGCGGATTGAGGCCGGTATCCGCAGCCGCCGCAACCGCCATCCGCTCCGCCCGACGTACAATTGCGCGTGCCAGCATAACCGCGGCGGCTGCCGGCGCGCCACCCGGGAGGATGAAGCTGGTCAGCGGTTCGAGCTGCGCATTCATCTCGTCAATTTCGTCTTCAAGGCGCGCGACCTGATCCGCTGTCACCCGCAACGCCATCTCCGAGGGCTCAAAATCATCGCCGGGCGTCGCCAGATCTGCGCCGAGATCGAACAGCTCGTTCTGGATCCGCGCGAGCATGCCCTGCCACGGCTCCGCGACCGTGGCGGCCAGCGCGACGCCGATTGCGCTATTGGCTTCGTCGACATCGCCAATTGCCGCCATTCGGGCATCGGCTTTGGAGACGCGCGATCCATCGACCAGCCCGGTTTCCCCAGCATCGCCGGTCCGCGTGTAAATCTTGGTAAGCTTGACCATCGGGGTTAGTCCTCCACGATGTGAGGCAAAGCCTGTTCGCCGCTACTAACGCGACAGCAACAGCAGGAGGACGACGATCAGCACGGCCGCGGCCTGCATCACGATCCGACCCTGCATCGCCTTATTCTGCTTGAGGCCCGACTGGTTCGGGCCATCGCCCATCAGATCCGCTTCGGTCGTACGCAAAAAAGCGACGATGCCGCGAATGAGGAAAAAGACCGTCGCGATCATTGCCGCGACCAGAAGAATGGTGAGGAATATCTGCATGCGCGTAATGTAGGCCCGCAGCCGCGCAATACTAGCCTGAACTTTGGAACGGGGTAAGCGAGAGGGTCAGTCGCTCGGCTCAAACCCGCTGATATCGGGGGGATCAGACCGTAGTGCAGCGCAGATCGCCGAAGCGCTCACACCGGCATTGCGCAGCGCGGCCAGCGATCGGGCATTGTCGCGCTTGGCGAGGCGCTTGCCAGCACCATCGGTAATCAACCGATGGTGATGATAACGCGGCACCGGGAGATCGAGCAGCTGTTGTAACAACCGGTGGACATGAGTTGCGGCGAACAGATCCATGCCGCGCACCACATCGGTGATGCCCTGCGCCGCATCGTCGACCACCACGGCGAGATGATAGGAGGTCGGGACGTCCTTGCGCGCCAGCACGACATCGCCGTGAATTTCCGGCGTCGCCACTTGCTCGCCCTCACCAGCATCGCGCCAGTGCGGCTCTCCCGCCACCGATACCGCTTTGGCCATATCGATCCGCCAGGCATGGGGCTCTGACACCAATCGCTCTTCTCGCTCAGCATCCGACAAGGCCCGGCACGTTCCCGGATAGAGCGGCCCATCCGGCCCTTGTGGTGCGCTGGCACTGGCCGCGATCTCGGCGGCGATCTCCTTGCGCGTACAGAAACAGGGATAAACAAGGCCCCGCGCCTTGAGCGTTTCAAGCGCATCTCGATAGGCATCGAACCGATCGGACTGGCGCATCGGCTCAGCCGCCCATTCTATCCCGAGCCAGTGCAGATCCTTCTCGATCGCATCATAAAATTCCGCGCGCACCCGGCCGGTATCGATATCCTCGAAACGCAACAGGAAACGGCCGTCGGTCGCGCAAGCCAGATCATGAGCACGCAGCGCCGAATAGCCATGGCCAAGATGCAGCAAGCCGGTCGGACTTGGGGCAAACCGCGTGATCATTGAGCGGGCCGGTTCATCAGTCATCCGCATATTCCTGAAGTCGCTACTTGACCGCGAGTCGCGTCTGGTGTTGTCATCATCCCGTCACGGTAATCTGTCTAAAGCCGTGACAACAGATGGAAGAACCGGTTGGCCGGTTTCTTTCGTCCTGGGTGTGACAGGTCGAAAGGCGCTGGTTTTGCGGGTTCGCAAAGCTGGAGACGTGTCGGCCCATGTATCACCCTGATCTCATCCGCCATCCGGATAGCTGCCCGGCGCTCGTGCTGAACGCGGATTACACACCGCTATCCTATTATCCGTTGAGCCTTTGGCCCTGGCAAACGGCGATCAAGGCCATGTTCCTCGATCGCGTCAATATCGTCGAAAATTACGAACGCGAAGTGCATAGCGCCTCGCTGACGATGAAGATTCCGAGCGTGATCGCGCTCAAACAATATGTCCGGCCCAGCGAATATCCGGCATTCACGCGGTTCAACCTGTTCCTGCGAGATCATTTCACCTGCCAATATTGCGGGCGGCCAGAAGATCTGACGTTCGATCATGTCGTGCCGCGCCGACTGGGCGGCAAAACCACTTGGCAAAATGTCGCCACGGCCTGTGCGCCCTGCAATCTCAAAAAGGGCGGACGGACGCCGAAACAGGCCAATATGCGCCTCACGGTACCGCCACACCGGCCAACGACCTGGCAATTACAGCAGCATGGCAAGCAATTTCCGCCCAATTATCTCCATGATAGCTGGCGCGACTGGCTCTATTGGGATGTCGAACTGGAAGAATAAGCTGACAAGAACAGCCTAGTTGACCGGCGTTACCGTCACAAAAACTGAAAGCCCAGGTGCGGGATCTTCCGGCACGGCGTTCGCCGGTATCCGCTGTGCATCCGCGCGGCCGCGATTGGCGATCGCCTGTGGCACACCCGGGCCTAAGTAAAGCTGATCAGCACGACCCAGAAGCAAAGTTTCGCCGATTGTCAGATCATGCGGATCGGCGGAGCGCAGCTGGACGACCTCCAATTGGTCATGGCCCTGATGGCTGCTCGTTTCATCGCCATCGATCCAGCCGTCGACATCCTGCGGCGCATGGGGCGCAAGCGGATCGAGTGCCGCGCCATCATCGAGCGCCGCATCGATTGCACGGCGTCGGTCCGCGGCATCCGGCCATTTCGCCTTAATATCGGGTCGCTTGTCGCGCAGCCGCCGGGCGATCGCGCCAAGCCGGGCCGGGAGCAATTGCTCCAATCGTTGGCGTAGGGCCTTGGCCATCCCTGCCGAAGCGCCTCCGGTGCCGATGGCGACAAGCACAGGATCGCGATCAACAATTGCAGGCAAGGTGAAATCACATAGCTTCGGCCGGTCAACGGCGTTCACGAGAATACGCCGCTCTTTCAAGCGTGCCACGGCGGCTTCGGCTTCGGCATCATCTTCGATGGCGACAACCGCGATTGCCGCATAGTCGGCCTCGCCAACAATGTCCGCGCCAGCGCGTTCCAAGATTAGCCGTTTCGCATCTGCCGCCTCACCCTCACCGAGCAATATTACCGGGCGATTCAGGAGGCGCAGGAAGATCGGGAGACTCTGCATGAGACGCTATATAGCAGGTCCGGCGAGAGGGTCGAAGGCCTTTGTCGTGCCTCGGAAAGCTGCGATTAACGATGCCTGTCGCTAGAGCGTTGCGACAAAGGCGCGCACATCATCCGCGATATCATCATGATCAAGCGCCAGGGCGATATTGGCATTGATGAATCCCGACTTGCTGCCGCAATCGAACCGGCGACCGCCAAAGCGATACGCGTGGAAAGGCTGATCGCCGATCATCTGCGCCATGGCGTCCGTTAGCTGGATTTCATTGCCGGCTCCGCGTTCCTGATCTTCCAGCACGCGCATCACTTCGGGTTGCAAGATATAGCGACCGGGAATCATCAGATTGGACGGTGCGGAACCCTGGGCAGGCTTTTCAACGAGCCCCTTGACCTCAACCAACGGCCCATTCTCTTCGCCCGGGTCAACAATCCCGTAATTATGCGTCTGATCGGCCGGGACTTCATAGCCGCAAACGATATTGCCTTCGGTTTGATGATAGGCGTCGACCATCTGCTTCATGCAGCCCGGCTCGCCGATCATCAGCTCGTCCGCGAGAAAAATCGCGAACGGCTCGTCGCCAACAATATGCCGCGCGCACCAGACCGCATGGCCGAGCCCAATCGGTTCTTGCTGGCGAACATAAGCTACGTCGCCCGGCCGAAAGCGCGTGCCGGCGATTGCATCATTGGCCTTACCGCGATCAGCCATGGTGGTCTCGAGCTCATAGGCGATATCGAAATGATCCTCGATTGCCGACTTCCCCCGGCCTGTAACAAAGATCATCTCTTCAATCCCGGCCTCGCGCGCTTCTTCGACCGCATATTGAATGAGTGGCTTGTCGACGACCGGGAGCATTTCCTTTGGAATCGCCTTGGTCGCGGGGAGAAAGCGCGTGCCAAGTCCACCGACCGGGAAAACGGCTTTGCGAATGGGTTTCATCGGACGATTTCCTTATTCTCTCAGTCGTTCAAGAAGTTGGGCACATGCTCGGCAGCGATCAGCGCATCGGGCAAGACCCGCTCCGCGACAATGGCGTACTGATCGCCATCGACCATTACCTCGGGCACCAATGCGCGGCTATTATAGGTGCTCGCCATGGTCGCGCCATAGGCGCCAGCGGTTCTGAATATCGCAAGATCATCGGCTTTCACCGCATCGATATCGCGGCCCATTGCGAAGGTATCACCGCTCTCGCACACCGGGCCGGCTATATTGGCGAGCATACGCTCCCCGATAGGCTCAACCGCTTCGAAATCATGCCAGGCATCATACATTGCGGGGCGCGCAAGATCGTTCATTGCGGCGTCGACAATCACATAGGGGCGGACGACACCGGGCTTCACCCAGATCACCCGGGTCAGCAAGACGCCCGCATTGCCGACAATCACGCGGCCGGGCTCAAACATCAATGTGACGTCCCAATCCTTGGTCACGCGGGCGACCATCTCGCCATAAATGGCCGGCGATGGCGGAACCTTGTCCCGCTCATAGGGCACGCCGAGCCCGCCGCCGAGATCGACACGCTCGATCTGATGGCCCGCAGCGCGAAGCTGCATGACAAGGCCACCGACCTTGGCAAAAGCCTGTTCGATTGGCTCGAGATCGAAGATCTGGCTGCCGATGTGAAGCGCCAGCCCGCGCATCGCGAGCCCGTCCAATGCGGCAAGCCGCGTATAGATTTCCGGTGCCTCATCGATCGGCACGCCGAACTTGTTTTCCTTCAGGCCGGTCGAGATCTTCGCATGGGTACCGGCATCGACATCGGGGTTGATGCGCAACACGGCAGTGGCGGTTTTGCCCATAGCGCGCGCAAATTCGGCAATCGCCACGCCTTCTTCTTCCAGCTCGATATTGAACTGACCGATCCCGGCATCAAGCGCTTCGCGCAGTTCGTCGCGGGTCTTGCCGACGCCGGAAAAAACGATATCGGCTGGCGCCATGCCCGACGCGAGCGCGCGCTTCATCTCTCCAACTGAGACGATATCGGCACCGAAACCTTCGCGTGACAAGACGCGCAGTACGGCAAGGTTCGGATTGGCCTTGATCGCAAAGGCGATATGGACGCGTGGTAAGGCGGACAGCGCATCACGGAACACCCTTGCATGGCGTTCAAGCGTGGCGCGCGAATAGACATAGACCGGCGTACCCACTTCCTCGGCGATCCGGGTCAGCGGCACATCTTCGGCATGCATGACGCCGTCGCGAAGGGAAAAATGGTCCATGGATCAACCGGGCGGCGGCAGGTCGAAGGGATCGTCTTCGCGCTCTTCGGAACGGCGCAAAAGTTCATCGACACGCTCGGGCCGCTGCTGGGTCGAGGGCTCGAGCAAATCATCGGTCGTCGGCTCGGTTTGCGCCATGGCGGGCGCAACTGGCATCCCCTCACCCTGGGCCGGCTGGAGCGGTTCGCGTCCACCACAAGCGGTGAGGATCAATGCGCTGGTCAGGACTATTGCTGTGCGGATCATTCTCCTTGCTCCAACGCTTGCTTCGCCGCGGCAATCCGTGCGCGCACCTGATCGGGTGCGGTTCCGCCATGCGACGAGCGGCTGGCGACGGATGCATCCACGCTCAGCACATCGAACACGCTTTCGCCAATCCGATCATCAATCGCCTGGAGATCAGCAAGCGACAGGTCATCAAGCTTTGCCCCGCGATCATCGGCGAGCTTCACCGCGCTGCCGACGATATGATGCGCTTCGCGAAATGGCACATTGGCTTCGCGGACCAGCCAATCGGCAAGGTCGGTGGCTGTGGCATGGCCGGATTCAGCAAGCGCCCGCATGCGCTCCGGCACGAACGTGGTCGTCTCGACCATTCCGGTCATCGCGGCAAGTGAGAGCGCGAGCAGGTCATGCGCTTCAAACACAGGCGGCTTATCGTCCTGTGTATCCTTGGCATAGGCGAGCGGCAGGCCCTTCATCGTCATCACCAGCGCCGTCATTGAACCGGCAATCCGGCCGGAATGTCCGCGCACCAGTTCGGCTGCGTCAGGATTACGCTTTTGCGGCATGATCGACGAGCCGGTCGAATAAGCATCCGGCAGCGTGATGAAACCAAAGGGCTGGCTCGCCCAGATCACAAATTCTTCCGCAAGCCGCGAGAGATGCAGCGCGCATTGCGTTGCGGCCATCAGATAATCGAGGGCGAAGTCACGATCCGAAACCGCATCGAGCGAATTGTCCGTTGGCCGATCAAAGCCGAGTGCCGACGCTGTCGCTTCGCGATCCAGATCAAATCCGGTGCCTGCGAGAGCCGCACTGCCCAATGGCGATTCATTGAGCCGCGCGCGGGCATCGACAAAGCGGCTGCGATCGCGCCGGGCCATCTCATAATAGGCCATGAGATGGTGGCCGAGCGTCACCGGCTGAGCCGATTGGAGATGGGTGAAACCCGGCATCAACGTATCGGCATGCTCTTCTGCGCGCGCGACAAGGGCGGATTGGAAGGCAGCCAGCCCGGCATCCATGGCGTCGATTGCATCGCGGACCCAGAGCCGGAAATCGGTCGCCACCTGGTCATTGCGAGAGCGGGCGGTATGCAAGCGCCCGGCGACCGGGCCGATCAGCTGGGTAAGCCGATTTTCGACATGCATGTGAATATCTTCAAGATCGAGATCTTCGGGTACGCCATCGGCCTCATATTCTGCGGCAATCGCCTGAAGCCCCTCATCAATTGCCTGCACATCGGCGGTATCAATGATCTTTTGCGCACCGAGCATGGCGACATGCGCGCGGCTTGCGGCGATGTCCTGGCGCCAGAGTCGCTTGTCGAACGGGATAGAGGCATTTATCTCGCGCATGACGGACGCCGGGCCTTCGGCGAAGCGCCCGCCCCACATCTGATTGGCCACTATCTGACTGGCCACTAAATGACTGGAATGACCTGTGCGCTTAGTAATCGTCTTGCTCCTTGGCTTCGCGCCGCTGCTCGCCGCTTGCGATAGGCAAAGCAGCGAAGCCTCGCAAGAAGCCTTATCGGCTCCCGGGATGAACGGTGCACCGCCGGCTTCCCATGGCGGATCGCAGGAAATGGGCAGGGTAAGCATCGAATATCGCGGCCAGCCTGCGCCTGATCTGAGTTTTTCGGACCCGAATGGACGCTCGATATCCTTTGCAGAACTTGAAGGTCAGCCGCTGCTCGTCAATCTCTGGGCCACCTGGTGCCCGCCCTGCATCGCCGAAATGCCGACGCTGGATGCACTGGCCGCCCGTGAAGCCGGAGCGCTGAGGGTCATGACGATCAGCGAAGATCTGCAAGGCGCCGAAGTCGTTACGCCCTTCTTCGCGGAGAATGACTTTGCCGAGCTTGAGCAATGGCTGGATCCGGACAATGCGATGATGGCAGCACTGGCCCTCGACACGCTGCCTGTGACCATCCTCTATGATGCCGAAGGCCGCGAGCTGTTTCGCGTCATCGGCGGAATGGACTGGGCAGGCGAGCGCGCCGATACGCTGATTTCCGGCGCTATCGGCGAGGAATAGCCCCTAGCCGCGCAGCAATTCGTTGACGCTGGTTTTTGACCGCGTTCTTTCATCGACCCGCTTGATGATCACCGCACAATAGAGGCTGGGCGCCAATGCGCCGTCCACCGTTTCGCGATTGGGCGTCGAACCCGACACGACCACCGAATAGGCAGGCACCCGGCCGGTAAAGACCTCGCCGGTATAGCGATCGATAATCTTGGTCGAGGCGGTGATGAAGACGCCCATCCCAAGCACGCTGCCTTCTTCGACGATCACGCCTTCGACAACTTCGGAGCGCGCGCCGATAAAGCAGTTATCCTCGATGATCGTCGGATTGGCCTGGAGCGGTTCGAGCACACCGCCGATTCCGGCGCCGGCCGAGATATGGCAATGTGCACCGACCTGCGCGCAACTGCCGACCGAAGCCCAGGTGTCGACCATCGTGCCGTCGCCGACATGCGCGCCGATATTCACAAAGCTCGGCATCAGCACGACATCCTTGCCGATATGCGCGCCCTTGCGGACGATCGAACCCGGCACTGCGCGAAACCCGGCTTCACGAAACTGGTCGGCATCCCAATCGTTGAATTTCGACGGAACCTTGTCCCACCAATGCCCGCCGCCATTCGATCCCTCGATGAGCTGCATGTCATTGAGCCGGAATGAGAGGAGCACGGCTTTCTTCAGCCATTGATGGACGACCCAGCCTTCGCTGCCGGCCCTGGTCGCCACGCGTGCCTCGCCATTGTCGAGCATAGCCAGCGCTGCCTCAACCGCCTCGCGCAGTTCGCCGCCTGTATCCGGCCCAACACTTTCGCGCCGTTCCCAGCCTTTTTCGATGGTCTGTTCGAGCTGCTTGCTCATGCCGCCTCCACTAATTCGCTGAGCCACGGCGTAACCGCGGCAATTTCATAATCGATATATTCGTCATCATGCTCGTGCGATCCGCTTTCCGAGCCATTATTCACCCAGACCGTTACCATACCCATAGCTTTGGCCGGCCTTAGATTGCGCGCCATATCCTCCACAAAAAGTGCACGGTCAGGCTTAATATTGAATGTGTGACACATGGCGTCATATCCGCTGCGTTGCGGTTTGGGCACATAATCGCACGCATGGATGTCGTGAATCGCCTCAAAACTGGCGCCCAGGCCGAGCCTGTCGAGCACCCGCCGCGCATAGGGGCCATCGCCATTGGTGAACACGAATTTGCGACCCGGTAGCTCGCCGATCGCCTTCACCAGCGCGCGATCCTCGTCGATCACCTCGAGATCGATATCATGGACATAATCGAGGAAATGACCGGGTTCGACGTCATGCGCTTCCATCAAACCAGACAGCGTTGTGCCATGGCTGTGAAAGAAATGCTTCTGGATGCGCCGCGCTTCGACCCGATCCACATCGAGCAGGCCGGAAATATAGTCGCCCATCTTCACATCGATCTGGTCGAACAGCCGCGCGCTTGCCGGATAGAGCGTATTATCGAGATCGAAGATCCAGTGATCGATATGGGAAAGATGCGGCACCATGGTGCTTGCGCTCCTAATGGGCGCGCGGGATTACTGCAAAATGTTTCGCCGGGTTCTCAATGATAGATGCAGTTGCTTCCCGGTTAAGCGGCCTCGCGCTGGGCCGGCATTTCCATCTCTATCGGGAGCGAGCGATAGCCATGGAGACCCAGCCGCGGAATCCAATCGCGGTCCGCAATTGGTTGGGGAACCCGCAGGTCCGGCCAGCGACGGAACAGGCGTTCGAGCGCGATCTGTCCCTCGGCTCTCGCCAGATGCAACCCAAGGCAAAGGTGGATGCCGCCGCCAAAGCCCGCATGCCGTTGCGGCCGCTCTCGCCAGATGTCGAAGACCTCCGGATCCTCGAAAACGGCCGGATCGCTATTCGCCGAAGCGAGACAGGCCATGATACGATCGCCGCGTTTCAGCTGCGCGCCGTGAAAGTCGATATCGGCGCGCACGATCCGGGGCTTGGTCATCTGGACGGGAGAATTGTAGCGCATCAGCTCTTCGACGGCCGGGGCGGCGAGCGACCAATCAGCCTGCAGCGCGGCGAGCTGGTCCGGGTGTGCGCACAGGGTAGCGATCCCGGTGGAGACCAGATGGGTGGTCGTTTCATGGCCCGCGAAAAAGAGGATCGCGACCATGGCTACAAGCTCATCCTCGCTCATCCGGTCACCATCGGCTTCGGCATTGACGAGATCGACGAGCAAGCCTTCGCGCTCGCCATTGCGCGCAGCGGCGATTTCGCTTCGGATATAGCGGATCATGCGCCCAAGCGCCGGCATCGTCCTGAGAATTGTCCAGATGCCGACCGACCGTGTCATCTGGTCGGTCCAGTCCATGAATTGCTGTTTGTCATCGCCGCCCAGTCCCAGCATCTCGCAGATTACAAGCAGCGGCAGCGCGCGTACATAGCCATTGACGATATCGCGATTGCCCTCGGCTTCCATGCGATCGAGCAGGCCATCTGCCAGCGTCGCGATCTGCGGCCGATAGGCGGTAATGCTCCGCGCGAGGAACGGCGCGTCCACCAGCTTGCGCAATCGGCGATGGTCAGGATCGTCCATCATCAGCATATTTTCGCCAAGTAGTCTGAGGTTTTTCGGCATCCAGCGCGGCACCGTCGATTTGCCGCCGGGCACATTGCGTCCGTCCGAAGCGAAGAGATCCGCGCCCTTGAGCATATCGGTTACCGCCGCATGGCTGGTCGCGAGCCAGACCCGACCCATCAGCGGCACCTTGATCTCGATCACCGACCCCGTATCGCGCAGCGCCGCCAAGGTCGGAAAGGGGTCGCGCATGAAAGCTACGCTCTGGAGGTCAAATTTATGCGTCATGGTTCGCCTTTCGCCGGTGCTGACTAGTATAACAGTCAGTCCGTAACGGCCAAAGGTTCACCGGAATGGGGAATTTTTCGCGCCGCTAGACGGTGAAGCTTTCTCCGCACCCGCAGCTGCCGGTGGCATTGGGATTGTCGAACACGAAGCCAGCGGTGAAATCATCCTCTTTCCAGTCCATCGTCGAACCAATCAGATAGAGGACCGAAGCCGCATCGACATAGAAATCGCCGCCGGGAGTCACGATCTTCTCATCCATCGGATCGGCTTCGCTGATATAATCGACCGAATAGGCGAGGCCTGAACAACCCCGTTGCGGGGTGGATAGCTTCACGCCGATCGTGCCCTCCGGGGCCTTTGCAAGCAGATTGGCTATGCGCGTATTTGCCGAGTCAGTCAGTGTGAGTGCGGCGGGTATCTCGCGGATCGTGGTCGCCATTACAGCATCCCCAGTTCGAGTTTGGCTTCATCGGTCATCTTGCTTGGGTCCCAAGGCGGATCCCAGACGAGATTGACTTCGGCATGGCCGACACCGGGTACCGAGCCGACGCGCAGCTCGACCTCGCCGGGCATGGTTTCGGCTACCGGACAATGCGGCGTTGTCAGCGTCATCGAGACAAAGGCCTCGGCATTATCGCTCACTTCCACACCGTAGATCAGGCCAAGATCATAGATGTTCACCGGGATTTCGGGATCGTAAATTTCCTTGATCGCCGCGATGATATCGTCGCGCAGATCGCCGCTGCTCGACGGTTCTTCCTTCGGCTGCCCAGCCAGGAAACCTTCGAGATAGTCTTTCTTGCGGTTGAGCTTGGCGGCATCGCTTTCGGCTTCGTACGGAGACGGCGCCACGACAGTGGTTTTCACAGCATCAGCCCCGTCCTCGTTACCCTTGGCGTCCTCGACATGATCGACGCGCGCCTTGGCGGGCTTGTCGACGGCATCGACTTCTTCGACACTGATCTTGCGTTCTTCGTTCATACCAAGCCTCTATCCGAATATCCGGGTGACGCGTTCAATGCCCTTCACAAGGGCGGTGACATCGTCGCTGTTGTTATAGACTCCAAAACTTGCCCGGGCCGTGGCGTCGACCCCGAGATAGGCCATCAAGGGCTGCGCACAATGATGGCCAGCGCGGATTGCCACGCCCTCTTCATCCAGGATCGTACCGATATCGTGCGGGTGCACACCTTCGATACCGAAGCTGACAATACCGGCAGCATCATCGGGCCCGTAGAGCCGGACGCTGTTGATCTGGGAAAGCGCATCGCGGGTTTCCGCAACCAGCTCTGTCTCGCGCGCATGGATCGCGTCGAGACCGAGATTGGTGACATAATCGATCGCGGCATGAAGCCCGAGCGCGCCGACAATATGCGGCGTACCGGCTTCAAAGCGTTGCGGTGCAGGAGCATAAGTCGTGCCGGAAAAGCTGACCTTGTCGATCATCGATCCGCCACCTTCCCAGGGCGGCATTCCGGCGAGAATTTCGCTCCGCGCCCAGAGCGCGCCGATGCCGGTCGGGCCGTAAAGTTTATGCGCGGAAAAGACGTAAAAATCGCAATCGAGCGCCTGCACGTCGACAGACATACGCGGAACAGCCTGGCAGCCATCGATCAGCAGTTTCGCACCGACAGCATGGGCAAGCTGAGCCGCGCGCGCGACATCGAGATGCGAACCCAGAACATTGGAGACATGGGCGAGCGCGACCAGCTTGTGATGCGCAGTGAGCATATCGGCCATGGCATCAAGATCGATCCGGCCATCTTCGGTCAGCGGTGCGACATCGATCTCGGCACCAACCCGCTCGGCGAGCAGCTGCCAGGGCACGATGTTCGAATGATGCTCAAGCTCGGACAGCATGATGCGATCGCCCGGGCCGAGATTTTGATTGCCCCAGCTATGCGCGACAAGGTTGATCGCCTCGGTCGCGCCGCGGGTGAACACGATCTCGCTGTCTGACGCGGCGCCGATAAATTCACCGACCCGTCGCCGGGCGGCCTCATAGGCCAATGTCATATCGGCCGAGCGCGAATAGACACCGCGATGGACGGTCGCATATTTTTCGCCATAGCCGGAATTGATCGCATCGATCACGGCCTGTGGCTTCTGCGCCGTGGCTGCCGTATCGAGATAGCGCCAGCCATCACCGATCCCCGGGAAATCCGCGCGGATATCATGTGGCAAAGAGGCGGGCATCATGTTCACGTGATCGCCTCCAGCACGGCCAGCGCCTTGGCTTCGATGGCGTCATGGGCGGCTTCATCGTCCAGGCTGACAAAGGCATCGGCGATAAAGGCCTGAAGCATCAGCTTGCGCGCTTCAGCAGGCGGAAGACCGCGCGAGGCGAGATAAAACAGCGCTTGCTTGTCGAGCTCGCCCACCGTGGCGCCATGCGCGCATTTCACATCATCGGCGAAAATCTCAAGCTCCGGCTTGGCGTTAGCCGTCGCCGTGCGATCGAGCAGCATCGCCTTTACCGATTGCGAGGCATCGATCTTCTGCGCATCGCGGGCGACGGCCACCTTGCCGAGGAACGAGCCGGTTGCCGTTTCGCCGAGCACGGAGCGAACCACCTGGTTGCTGGTACCGCCGCGTTCAACATGGCGCACGTCCGTGACAATTTCGAGCGTCTGGTCTCCGGTCCCGAGGATCGCACCGCCAAGCTCGAAATGCGCGCCCTCGGCAAGCGTCACTTCTACAGCGATGCGGCCATAATCCGCGTCGATCGCCAGGCAATGGAGCGCAAAGCGTGCGTCTTTCTCAAGCCGGATGACGAGAGTTTCGACGGCCACATTCGGTTCGCCGGGCGCCAGCACCAGCTGGCGATTGGCGCTCTCGCCAGCAGCAACGACAATGTCTTCGCGCGTGCCAGCGATATCCGGCCATACCGGCGCGAGCGCATCGATATCGCTATAGCGCCAGGCCTCGTCGCGACGGGTTGGAAGGGGAAGAGTATCGCTCATGCCGCTTCCGCAATCGCCTCATAGCCCTGCTCTTCGAGCACCAGTGCCAGCTCCGCACCGCCGGTCTTCACGATCCGGCCATCGGCCAGCACATGGACAAAATCCGGTTTCACGACATCAAGCAGACGCTGATAATGGGTGATCAACAGCACCGCCTTATCGGCCTGCCGCATGATCGTGTTGATGCCTTCGCCGACCGTGCGCAGCGCATCGATATCGAGACCGCTATCGGTTTCGTCGAGGATCGCGAGCGTCGGATCGATGATACCCATCTGGACCATCTCGTTGCGCTTCTTCTCGCCGCCGGAAAAGCCAACATTGACGGCGCGCTTCAGCATCTCGGCGTTCATTTTGAGCGAGGCGGCCTGGGCACGGGCGAGTTTCAGGAAGTCAGCGCCCGAGAGCTCCTCTTCACCGCGCGCCGTGCGCTGGGCATTGAGCGCTGTGCGCAGGAACTGGACATTGGACACGCCGGGAATTTCGACCGGATATTGGAAGCCCAGGAACAGTCCGGCGGCGGCGCGTTCATGCGGATCCATATCGAGCAGGTCTTCGCCCTTGTAGCTCACCGATCCAGCCGTGACTTCATAGCCGTCCCGGCCGCCCAGCACATAAGCGAGCGTGGATTTGCCAGCACCATTGGGTCCCATGATCGCATGGATTTCGCCCGCACCGATTTCGAGGCTCAGGCCCTTCAAAATGGGCGTCCCGCCAATTTCGGCGTGGAGATTGTCTATCTTAAGCATTGGGTTCCGTTTCATCTGCGGCAGCTTCGCCATCATCATTGTCAGGGGTATCGGGAGCATCGCTGTCCGGCGATTCTTCGTCTGCGCCCTCGGTATCTTCTGCCGCTTCGGCTGCTTCCAATGCTTCATCAGCGGCGGCTTCTGCTTCCCGCGTTTCGCGCGCGGCACTCGCTTCTTCGACGATCAGATGCGCGAGCGCGGCATCAGACTGGGCGACCAAACGTTCGGCGCTTGCCCGGATCGTCGCTTCGGGCGCATCGGGATAGCGGGGCAGCATGCTGAAATAGAAGGCGTTCACATAGGCTGCGCGTTGGCCCGAGCAGCGCAGCAAGGCTTCATCACCAATCACATTGAGCGAGAAACCGGTTTCTTCGAGCTCGACGCCTGCTTCCGTCGCGCAGTTCGAATAGCCGTTGAAAGCGAGCGTCAGGTCGGACGGCGTTGGCGGCTCTTCTTCCTCTGCCGCCTCTTCGTCGTTCGCCTCGTCGTCTTCGGTGGCTTCATCCTCGCCAGCTTCGTCTTCGTCCGAAGTTTCGGCCTCGTCATCCGATGCGTCGCCCTCAGGCGCGGTATTGTCCTCAGCCGCCTCTTCTTCGTCCGCGAACAGGGAATCGATAACGTCGAGATCGACGTCCCCATCGGTCTGCTCCTGAGCCACCAGCGCGGCCGGCGACGCCAACAACAGGCAGGCGGCGAATGGCGTAAGATGCTTGGTCATCCGACACTCCCTTCCAGGCTGATACCCAGCAGTTTCTGCGCTTCGACGGCAAATTCCATCGGCAGCTGTTTGAGCACGTCCTTGGCAAATCCATTGACGATCAACGCCACCGCTTCTTCTTCGTCGAGGCCGCGCTGTTGGGCATAGAACATCTGGTCGTCCGAAATCTTCGAGGTCGTTGCCTCATGCTCGATCTGCGCGGTCGGGTTCTTCACCTCGATATACGGGACCGTGTGCGCGCCGCATTGATCACCGAGCAACAGGCTGTCGCACTGGGTGAAGTTGCGCACGCCTTCAGCCTTGGGACCAACGCGGACGAGACCGCGATAGGTGTTGTCCGATTTACCCGCGCTGATGCCTTTCGAGATAATCGTTGAGCGGGTGCCCGGCGCATTATGGATCATCTTGGTGCCGGTATCGGCCTGCTGGTAATTATTGGTGAGCGCGACCGAATAGAATTCGCCAACGCTGTTTTCGCCATTCAGCACACAGCTCGGATATTTCCAGGTGATCGCGCTACCTGTCTCAACCTGAGTCCAGCTGATCTTCGAATTCTTGCCCTGGCACAGGCCCCGCTTGGTGACGAAATTATAGATCCCGCCCTTGCCTTCGGCATCGCCCGGATACCAATTCTGGACGGTAGAATATTTGATCTCGGCATCGTCGAGCGCAACCAGCTCAACAACGGCGGCATGGAGCTGATTCTCGTCACGCATCGGCGCGGTGCAGCCTTCGAGATAGGAGACATAGCTCCCCTTCTCGGCAATGATCAGGGTCCGTTCGAACTGGCCGGTATTTTCCGCGTTGATCCGGAAATAGGTCGACAATTCCATCGGGCAGCGCACGCCTTCTGGGATGTAGACAAAGGTGCCATCGGAAAAGACCGCCGAGTTGAGCGCGGCGAAATAATTGTCATGGACTGGCACGACCTTGGCGAGCCATTTCTTGACGAGCTCTGGATGCTCCCGGATCGCTTCGGAAATCGACAGGAAGATAACGCCCGCCTTGGAGAGTTCCTCGCGAAAGGTGGTGGCAACGCTGACGCTATCGAACACCGCATCAACGGCCACTTTGCGTGCGCCCTCCACACCGGCGAGAACTTTCTGTTCCTCGATCGGAATGCCGAGCTTTTCATAGACCCGGAGAATCTCGGGATCGACTTCATCCAGGCTGTTGAGCTTTGGCTTCGCCTTGGGCTCGGCGTAATAATAGGCATCCTGATAATCGATCGGCGGGATGTTGAGCTTGGCCCAATCCGGGCTCTCCATTTCCTGCCAGCGCCGGAACGCCTTGAGCCGCCACTCGAGCATCCATTCCGGCTCGTCCTTCTTCGCCGAAATGAACCGGACGGTATCTTCATTGAGTCCCTTGGGCGCAAAATCCTGTTCGATGTCGGACGAGAAACCCCATTCATAGGTCTCCGCCTTTTTCGCCGCCTCAAAGGCTTCTTCGTTACGGACTTTCGCTTCGTCGGTCATGCGGTGGCGCTTTCAATAGCGGAAACGGGTTCGGAATGGGCAAGGGTCGCAAGGCTGACATCGGCCAGCGCATCGCGGATGACTGTATTGACGATCGCCCAATGCGGTTTGACCTGGCAGGAGGCTTCGAGAGCGCAATCCTGCTTCCCATGCTCGACACAGGCAGTCATGGCGATCGGGCCTTCAACCGTCTCGATGATATCGGCAAGGCTAATCGCGGCCGCCGGACGAGCAAGCTGGATACCGCCGCCTGCACCGCGGATCGATTTCAGCAATCCACCGCGCGACAAAAGGCTCACCAGTTTCTGGGTTGTGGGCAGCGGAATGCCGGTTTCTTCGGCGAGCTGGGTCGCGCTCGTACGGGCGCCCCCGCAATGCTGTGCGGCCGCCTGCATCGTCACAACTGCATAATCTGCCATGCTCGACAGGCGCATAATGAGATCCTTAATCGGACTGATTCGGTCTGATTAAGGCGATTTGGGCGGTCAGCCGCCGAAAATCAAGCTTTTAGTGGCAAATTTTCGCCTATGTGTCGGAGATTATCTTGCTGACCTTGCCTTCAAGCTTTTTCCGGCCTTTGAGCACTTCAGCGGTCAGTGTCTCGGGCTCGTTGCTCATCTTACCCGGGGTTACGCCAGTGAACTCCTTGATCTCGCGGATAAGGTGAGATTGGTCGTAAAAAGCGTCTTCGACAGGCTCGTCCGCATCGCCATCCTTGCGCACCAGCAATGCGGCAGCTCGCAGTGCGCGATATTTTCGCGCGAGGAATTTGGGCGAGGCGCCATAGAAACGCTTCGTCATACGTTCGACCTGACGTTTCGACAGACCTGTCTGTTCGATCAGATCGTTGATGTTCGGATCAGGGCTGCTCGCCAGCCATTCATCGACCAGCCGCGTGAACCAGATTGGTGAGGATTCAGCGTCCTTGAGCAACTCGCGTGCAAAAGCTTCGCCAATCTCCACTTTCTCGGCCATGGTTTCAGCCGCGAGTAGCGCAGCATGGGTTTCCATCACCCCATCACCGAAAACCGAGACCGCATCTATGAGTCTATTCGTGTGTTTCTCGGCATCGGCACCCATCAGGCCACCCCAGCCGGCGGGTTGCAATCCAATTCCGAACAATTCGAGCGGGCCGGTGATATGGCCGATCGAAGGTCCGGTCGTCGGGCCAATGATGATCACCGGGGAGGCGTCCATATAGACGCCATCGTGAAATTCATATCCGCCCGAGCCCTGCAGTACGAAACGTATCTGGGCGCGATCGGCACGTTCGGTTTGTTTATGGTCTTCGATATCCGCAGCGAACAGGTAGAAGGTCGACACCAGCTCCTGAAGGTCGTCTGGCGGCGGTGCGAATTCCAATGAAAATTTCGACAGATCAGTCAAACAGTCGGCGCCCCAAGGATGTTTATTTTTTTGTTCTGAAACAGGGGTTAGCGCAACTTAATGACAAAAAAAAGCGGCCCGCGACAGTTTCCTGCCGGAGCCGCTAGTTTAAGCACCCCCACATGGGGGTCCTTCGGGTCGCAGATCCTGTCTAGGCCAGCATTATGCGGGCGTATTGGACAGAAGCGACACGCGGGACATTATCCTCCAGATTGGACAGATTCGATCCAGGCATTGACCTGTTCTTCGAGAATATCGAGAGGCACCGGGCCGGGCGCCAGCACCGAATCATGGAATCCCCGCCAATCGAAATCATCGCCCAGCGTATCCATCGCATTCTGCCGAAGCTCCATGATCCGAAGCTTCCCGATCATATAGGCCGTCGCCTGGCCCGGATAGACGATATAGCGTTCAATCGCCTTGCGAATATCACCCTCGGGATTTGGTGTGTTCTCCTGCAGATAGGCAATCGCATCTTCGCGCGACCAGCGCATGTGATGGATGCCGGTATCGACGACGAGCCGGCAGGCGCGCCAAAGCTCCATACCCAATCGACCGAAATCGGAATAGGGATCGGTATATCCACCCATATCCTTGCCAAGCTCTTCCGCGTAGAGCCCCCAGCCTTCGGTATAGGCGGTGAATCCGCCGAACCGGCGGAAAGGCGGGATGTTGCCGCTTTCCACCTGGAGTGCGCGCTGGAGATGATGGCCCGGCACCGCTTCATGATAAGCCAGCGCCTCCATTTCGGTGCGGGACATATCGCGCAGGTTATAGAGATTCACATAATAGGTACCCGGACGCGATCCATCAGGTGTCGGCGCCTGGTAGAAAGCCTTGCCGGCCGATTGCTCACGAAATGCCTCAACCGGCTGCACAACAACTTCGGCCTGCGGCAGCCGACCGAAAAATTCGGGCAGCCGTTCCTGCATCGCCGCGATCGTCGCATTGGCATCGGCGAGATAGGCCTCGCGCGTCGGATAGAAATACTCATCCCCATTGCGCAGATGGGAGAAGAAGTCCTGGAGACTGCCTTCAAACTCAACCTGCGCCATGATCGCGCGCATCTCGCCGTGGATCCGCTCAACTTCGCGCAGTCCGATCTGGTGCACTTCATCGGCCGTCAGGTCGGTCGTCGTATAATAGCGGAGCCGCTCGGCATAATATTCGGCGCCATTGTCGAAGCGCCAGATACCGTCCTGGTCGGGTGCATTGGCCTGTTGGCGCTCGAACATCGCGATCAGCCGCTCATAGGCGGGGCCTACCGATTCAAGCAGCGCCGCGCGACCACGGGCGATGAGATCGGCCTTCTCTTCATCGGTGATATCCAGCGAATTCACCTTGCTCTGAAGATCAGCATAGAGCGGCGTATCATCGCCTTCGCTAAACGGGGCACCGGTGATCACATTGCGGGTATCGGAAATGATATAGGGGAACACCCAATCTGGCGGCACAACGCCATTGGCTTCACGCGCCTCCGCTTCAGCAATCAGTTGATCGATCACGGTGCCAAGGCCGGTGAGCCGGCTGATATAGGCTTCGGCGTGGGACGGTTCGGACACCCGATGGATATTGATCAGAAAGGCGGGCAGCTGGCTCTGCGCACCGTTCATCTGGTCAAAGATATAGTCATTACCGCGAAACTCGAAAGCTGCGGCGCTGCGCTCGGCCATCCGCTCGAACAGCTGAAAGGATAGACGCGACTGAGCGTTGAGATCGGCATTGGCGAAACTGGCGCGCATCTCATCGCGCGCGGCAATCAACCGTTCCTGTTCGGCCACCGTATCGGCATCGCTGAAATCGCCCCATGTGCCATAATCGGCATCGCGAATACCGCGAAAGGATTTGGTGAGCGGCGAGAAGGCGAGTTCGGCCTCGTCAAAAGCTTCGAAAAAGGTGGAGAGCGCGGCGTCCGCGCTCTGCTCCATCGGCGCTTCGGCAGTCTCAGCAGAAGTCTGCGCGGCGGCGGACACGGTGATTGCCGGAGCTGCGGCGAGACCGGCAATCAAAATGGTTGATGACAGAAATAGGCTGCGAGGCATTGCGAACTCCATATATCCAGATTGGCAATTCTGAGGTTGGCAATGTCTTTGGCCGATCTCGGTGCTTTTGACCAGCCGTGCCCACGCTGCCATAGCCCCGCCCATGGCGATCTACCCGCTTTTGCGTCCGATGATTTTCACCCTTGATGCCGAGCGGGCACACGGCCTGACTATTGCGGCTCTCAAAATGGCGCCGATTGGATCACCGCCCGCGTCTCCGCCAGCCCTCACCCAGACGATCACCGGCCTCACCTTCCCCAATCCAGTGGGTCTGGCAGCCGGCTTCGACAAAAATGCCGAAGTGCCCCGCCAGATGCTGGGCCTCGGCTTTGGCTTTGCAGAGGTCGGTACGCTGACGCCGTTACCCCAGCCTGGCAATCCGAAGCCGCGCATGTTTCGCCTGACCGCTGATCAGGGCGTGATCAACCGGCTGGGCTTCAACAATGACGGCCAGACATCGGCCGCCGAACGTTTGTCCCGCCGCGATCGGAGCCGAGGAATTGTTGGCATCAATATCGGCGCCAACAAGGATAGCGAGGATCGGGTTGCTGATTATGAAATCGGTGTACGCGCCATGGCCCCGCTTGCCGATTATCTGACGATCAATATTTCTTCGCCGAACACGCCAGGTCTCCGCGCGTTGCAGGACGAAGGCGCGCTGGACGATCTCCTCGCGCGATGCATGGCGGCGCGCGGCGATCATAGCGTACCGATTTTCCTCAAGGTCGCACCGGACCTTGAGCCAGCCGATATCGATGCGATCACCCGGATCGCGATGGCCCGGCAGATCAATGCATTGATCATTGGCAACACGACAATCAGCAGACCCGAACTGCGATCCGTTCATGCTCAGGAAACAGGCGGCCTGTCTGGCAAGCCGCTCGCAACGCTGGCGCGCGAACGGCTGGCAGACTTTCGATCGGCCACCGGCGGCGTGCTGCCGCTGATCGCCGTCGGTGGAATCGATTCTGCCGAAGAGGCGTGGAGCCGCATCCGCGCCGGAGCTTCGCTGATCCAGATATATACGGCGCTCGCCTATCATGGCCCGGGCCTCGCGCGGCGGATCGTGCACGGTCTCGAACAACTGCGCCAACGCGATGGTTTTGACACGCTAACCGCGGCCGTCGGTACTGCAGCATGAACGGGCTAGGCGCTTCCCAATTGTCCGGCTAGAAAGCTCAGCATGATCCGATCTCTCGCTCTATCTCTCGTCCTCATTGCATCGCCGCTTATCGGCTGTGCGCCCGTCTCAGCCCAGCCGGAACCCGCATCAGCATCCATGCCCGGCATGGTATCTGCAGCCGATCCGCGTGCAGCGGCAGCGGGCCAAGAGATATTGCGCGCAGGCGGTTCAGCAACCGATGCCGCCATGGCCATGATGCTCGCGCTGACGGTGGTCGAGCCGCAGAGCTCAGGGATTGGCGGGGGCGGCTTTTTCGTGCGCCATGACGCAGCAACCGGCCAGCCAACCACAATCGATGGGCGCGAGACCGCTCCGTCCACGGCGACACCGGATCTGTTTCTCAATGAACAGGGCGAACCGCTCGGCTTTCGCCAGGCCGTACCGGGAGGCCGGTCCGTCGGCATCCCTGGCAATATCCGGCTAATGGCAGAGGTCCATGGCCGTTGGGGACAGCTCGAATGGGCGCAGCTTTTCGAGCCTGCCATCCGGCTTGCCGAAGAAGGCTATACGGTCAATGCGCGGATGGCTCGATTCCTCGGCTTCTTCGCGGAAATTTGGCAGAACTTCCCGGATGCCCAAGCGCTCTATTGGGAAGATGGCGCACCCAAGGAAGACGGCGACACAGTCCACAATCCAGCGCTTGCTGCCCTGTTGCGGCGCGTTGCCAGCGAGGGCCCCGACAGCTTCTATAGCGGCGAGAATGTCGAAGCGATCCAGGCCGCGACATCGAACAGCCCGATTAACTCGCTGACCATTCCCGCCGACGATTTCGCCAGCTACCGCGCAATCGAACGCGCCGCGATATGTCAGCCCTATCGCAGCTATAGAGTGTGCGGCATGGGCCCGCCCTCCTCTGGCGCGACCACTGTATTACAGATTCTCGGTATGCTCGAACGGTTCGATATGGGCGAGCTTGGCCCGCGCAGCGCGCAGAGCTGGCATCTGATCGGCGAAGCGATGCGCCTCGCCTATGCCGACCGGTCGATGTATCTCGGCGATATGGATTTCGTGTCCGTTCCGGTCGAAGGTCTGCTTGATCGCGATTACCTTGCCCAACGCTCGGCACTGATTTCCGAGACGTCTGGACTTGGCAGCTATGAAGCCGGCACGCCGCCGGGCAGCGAAGCCCGCACCGCCGGACTGGATGGCGAGATCTCCGGGACCACGCATTTTGTCGCGGTGGACAGCAGCGGCAATGTCGTCACCATGACATCAACTATCGAAGGTCCGTTCGGCAGCCAGCTGGTCGCCAATGGCTATTTCCTCAACAATGAGCTGACCGATTTCGATTTTACGCCGGAACGCGATGGCGCGCCGGTTGCCAATGCCGTGGCACCGGGCAAGCGGCCGCTATCCTCCATGTCGCCAACGCTGGTCTATGATGCAGACGGGCGCCTCGTCCTGGCACTCGGCTCAGCCGGTGGCCGCCGGATCATCATGCACGTCGCCAAGACGCTGATCGGTGTGCTCGACTGGGGACTGCCGGTCGATGAAGCGATTGCCCTGCCCAATATCTATTTCGGCGGTGACGGATTGCGGATCGAACAGGATAGCTATCTTGCCGAGATACAGGGCGAGATTTCGGCGCTGAGCGGCCTTGTCGTTGCCTCCCGTCTCACCTCCAAAGTCAATGCCGTGCAATGGACGGAAAACGGATGGGTCGGCGCCGCCGATCCCCGCAGCCCGGGCGTTGCCCTAAGCGAATGATGTAATCCCCGGGGATAACCAGCGATGCGCCAACTCGAACATTTTCCTAATCTTCTGACCATGTTCTTTACCCGTGTCCGCGAAAAGGGCGATGCGCCTTTCTTGTGGCATTACGGCGAAGATGGCTGGGAGGCCCAAACCTGGCGCGAGATCGCTGAACAGGTTTCCGCTCTTGCTGATGCGTTAGAAAAGCTCGGGCTGCAGCGTGGTGATCGCGTTGTGCTGGTGTCCGAGAACCGGCCCGAATTCTGCGTTGCCGATCTCGCCATCATGGCGGCCGGCTGCATCGCCGTGCCGACCTACACCACGAATACCGAGCGCGATCATGCGCATATCCTGGAAGACAGCCGGGCCAAGGCGGTCATCGTTTCGAACCAGAAACTCGCCAAGACGGTCACCAGCGCGGCGCTGCTTGCCACCCATTGCAAGACAATCATTGGTATCGAGCCGATGCGCATCGGCCAGGGCGGCGATATCCAGTTTCACGACTGGGCCGAGCTGATCGAAGCGGAAACGCCGGATGTCGATGCGCGGGCCGAACGCTGTGACTTCACCCGCGAAGATACCGCCTGCATCATCTATACGAGCGGCACCGGCGGTGCGCCGCGCGGCGTGATGCAGCATCATGGCGCCATCCTTCACAATTGCGAGGGCTGTGTCGCGGTCATCTCCGAAGATTTCGGCTGGAAGGAAGAGGTGTTCCTCTCATTCCTGCCGCTGAGCCATGCCTATGAGCATAGCGGTGGCCAGTTCTTCCCGATCGGGCTTGGCGGCCAGATATATTATTCGCGCGGGCTGGAAAAGCTTGCTGCCGATATCCTTGAAACCAGGCCAACGATCATGGTGGTCGTGCCGCGGCTGTTCGAAGTACTGCGCCAAAGATTGCTCAAGACAATCGAAAAGCAGGGCAAATTCCCCAATTTCATGCTGCAACGCGCGCTTGATATTGGCGAGAAGGACTATGCAGGGTCCGTTCCGTTCAAGGACAGGCCGATGGATGTGCTGCTCGACGTGATCCTGCGACCCAAGATCCGCAAGCGCTTTGGCGGCCGACTCAAGGCGATGGTGTCCGGCGGCGCGCCGCTCAATCCGGAGATCGGCATCTTCTTCCACTCACTCGGCCTCACATTACTGCAAGGCTATGGGCAAACGGAGTCCGGCCCGGTTATCAGCTGCAATCGCCCCAAGACCGGCCTGAAAATGGATACCGTCGGGCCGCCACTCATCAATACCGAGGTGAAGATTGCCGAAGATGGCGAGATCCTCGTCAAAGGCGAGCTGGTAATGCAGGGCTATTGGCGCAACGACGAAGAGACCGCGCGCGTGCTGAAGGACGGATGGCTGCACACTGGCGATATCGGCCATATCGATGAAGAAGGCCGGATTGCGATTACCGATCGCAAAAAGGATCTGATCGTCAACGACAAGGGCGATAATGTCGCGCCCCAACGCGTTGAAGGCATGCTCACTCTCGAACCCGAAATCCTGCAGGCGATGGTGGTCGGCGACAAGCGGCCGCATCTGGTGGGCTTGATCGTGCCGGATCCGGAGTGGATGCGGGAATGGGCCGCAGCCACTGGCGTCCCCAATGATGAAGAAGAGCTACGCGACAATGCCGATTTCCAAAAGGCCGTCTCCGCCGCCGTCGACCGGGTCAATAAGGGCCTGGCCACGGTCGAAAAGGTGCGCCGCGTGATCCTCGCCGACGAAGCCTTCACGGTCGAGAATGACCAGATGACGCCGTCTATGAAGATCCGTCGACATGTCCTGCGCGATGCCTATGGCGAGCGTCTGAACGCGCTCTACCGGCATTAGTCGCTACGGACTGAAAAGCCTGGCTATTCTTCGCGATACGGCGTGAACTCGCCCAATACGCAGCTGCCGAAAGACG
This sequence comes from Parasphingopyxis sp. CP4, assembly GCF_013378055.1. Lineage (NCBI taxonomy): Bacteria > Pseudomonadati > Pseudomonadota > Alphaproteobacteria > Sphingomonadales > Parasphingopyxidaceae > Parasphingopyxis > Parasphingopyxis sp. CP4. Next base: position 2,225,448 of record NZ_CP051130.1, read on the forward strand.
CGCCGCTATAGGGGTCACGCACTTCAAGCACTTCACCGCTGCAGAGCTGGCTCGACCCATAGCGCTGGCTGACCAAGGTGCTGGTCGAGCGCAAAGTCGGGCAGATGCCATCCAGATCGTTCCGGTAGACGGTGCCACCCACACGATACAGGATCGCCTGGTTGCCGATGATCGATGTCTGGGTGTTGGGCCGTGTATGGATGCAGGGCTGCGGATCGCCTGGCGTCTTGCCGTCAAGCATATTGGCCATCCGGCGCTCGTCCCGTTCGGACAGCGAATCAGTACCCTCGCTACTCGCTTCCATTGCATTGGCAGCGCATCCCGCAAGCAGGGGCAGCACTACCGCCATAGCTATCATTCGAACCATGACCGTTCCTTTCGCTTTTTCGCCCCCGAAAGTCCCGGATACCATAGTTTTGGCTAGAACGCATCTTTCGCCGCGCGCCGCGCGGCCAACTCATCCGCTGACCTGGCTCGCATAAAGGGGTTCGTTGCGCGCTCGTCGCCGATCGTTGTGGGCACTGTTGCTTCGCCCTTGGCGCGCATCGCCAGCACCTGATCCATCCGCTCGGCGAGCGCCTGATTGTCGGGTTCTGCCGTCACGGCATAGCGGCCATTGGCCTCGGTATATTCGTGCGCACAATAGACTTTGGTCTCATCCGGCAGTCCTTCGAGCTTGCGCATATTGGCGTACATCTGCTCGGCCGTGCCTTCGAAAAGCCGGCCACAGCCCATCGCGAACAGCGTATCGCCGACAAAGGCCGCCTGTTCGCTGGGCAGATGATAGGCGATATGCCCGGCGGTATGCGCAGGAACGTCGATCACGTCCGCGACGACCGGTCCAAGGGCAACTGTATCGCCTTCTTTCACCATTACATCCAAGGTCGGAATCCGCGCCTGTTCCGCCTCCGGCCCGGTAATCGTACAGCCGGTGGCAGCCTTGATCGCTTCATTGCCGCCAGTGTGATCGGGATGCCAATGGGTGTTCCAGATCTGGGTGATCTGCCAGCCGCGCGCATTCGCCTCGGCCAGCACCGGATCGGCAACGGCCGGATCCACCACCATGGTTTCGCGGCTTTCGGCTTCATGAGCGAGCCAGACATAATTGTCGGAAAGGACTGGGATTCGGACGATTTCTAGCATTTTTCGAGGTTTACCGGGTTCCGGGCTGCAAGTCGAATATTAACCGCAATTCAAGACGCGGTGATTACCATAGATTTGCGATGAACCATCTGACGATCCCGATGCGGTTTCTTGCCATGGCAACTGCGCTGCTGGCATTTCTGGGAACGGCCTTTCCGGCTGTTGCTGCGCCATTGGGTCCGCGGGTCTGCACTTTGGCTACTTCCACCGATATCGGCCTGATCTCGGCGCTGCAGCTCGAAGAGCGTTGCAAGGTGGCCGATGACTCGATTGCCGGGCCTCGCATCTGGGCCTTTTCAGACGTTTCCGATGTCATCGATCCCGGCCAAGATCAGATGCTGATCGTCGATCCATCAAGTTTTGACAGCTTCGCAGTCTATTTCCGGGATGAGGCGGGTGACTGGTCGGGGCACCGCTATGGCCCCGAGATCGCAACCGAGAATTGGCGCGCGGGCATGCGCTTTGCCTTGCCAATCGATACGGGCGGGATGCCGGTGACTGAAATGGCAGTCTCTTTCGATCGCCCGCAACTGTCGGCCAATATTTCGCATCTGGCGATCGAGAATGCCGCTGATACTGAAGCCAGCCATTATTATACCAGCCTGTTCTACGCGATCTTCATCGGCGTCCTGCTGCTGCCCATGGTGTACAACACCGCCTTCTTCATCATCCTGCGCGAGGAATTCACCCTCTGGCATATGGCAATGGTGACAGGCGCGCTCGGCTATGTCCTGTGCTCTGGTGGCTTCGTCCACTTTCTGTTTCCGTCCATGCCGCTCAGCCTGCGATGGTCGCTCAATCTGTGGAGCATCGCACTCGCCATATCCTCGGCCGCCATGTTCTTCCGCAGCTTCATCGAACCCGACAAACTCTCTCCGGCAATTCGGCGGGGCCTCGCTCTATCGGCGGCGCTGATCCCGATTGTCACCCTCACCATCATGCTGGCGGGAGAATTGCTCCGTCCGGTCGCGCAGAATCTTTTCCTCCTCTCCTTCCTCCCGGTCATGACCTTCATCACCGCTGGTGTTGTTCAGTCACTGCGCCGGGGAAGTCGCGCCGCGCGATTTATCTTCATCGCCTGTTGCGCGCTCATCCTCTCGATGAGCGAACGCGTGTTGCGCGGCATGGATCTCTATGAAGGTCCGATCTGGCTAGATTTCATCGTATATGCGACGCTTGCCTTTGAGATGATTGTCACCGCGCTCGGCATCGCTGATCGGATGATGATCATCCGCCGCCAACGCGACAGCGCCCGGGAAAGCGAAGCGGCCTATGAGAAATTATCCCGCACCGATTACCTTACAGGCCTCAATAATCGCCGCGCCATTGTTGCCTCGTTCGACGAAGCAACAGGATCCTTTGGCGCACGCGGTTTCGCGTTGCTCGACCTCGATCATTTCAAAAAGATCAATGACGATCATGGCCATGAGGTTGGGGATCGGGCGCTGCAAGCTGTCGCTGCCATCATGCGCGACTGGAGCAATATCTCCGCAGGCCGGATTGGCGGCGAAGAATTTGTCGCGCTGATCCACAGTGTCGACCCGACGGATACGGCCGAACGTCTGTGCAAGGCGATACGCGAGACAGTGCACAGGGCCGTGCCCGAACTTAATGATCCACTGACTGTCAGCATTGGGTTGGTGTCGATCCTGCCGGGGCAGACCTTTACCCAGGCCCATCGCGCCGCCGATCGCTGCCTCTATCAAGCCAAAGAAAAGGGCCGGGATTGCGTCGTTTCGGAATGGAAAGCACCGCGCATCAGCACGGCAAAACAGGTTGCCTAGGCCTCAGCGCCTACCACTCGCCAATATTTTCCATCGACGACCAGGGTTCAGCCGGCGGCTTGGGCTCGCCCTTTTGGAGAAGCTCGATCGAAATATTGTCGGGTGATCGAACAAAGGCCATGCGCCCATCACGCGGCGGGCGATTAATCGTTATGCCGCCGTCCATCAGTCGTTGGCAACTCTCATAAATATCGTCGACCGCATAGGCGAGATGCCCAAAATTGCGGCCTTCGCCATAGACTTCGGGTTCGCTGCCATCTTCGGGTGGCCAGTTATAAGTGAGCTCGACCTGTGCGTCTTCGTCGCCAGGTGCGGCCAGGAACACCAATGAAAAGCGCCCCGCCTCGATATCGTAGCGTTTCAGTTCCTCGAGCCCGAGCAAATCGAAAAAGGCGAGCGTCGCATCGATATCCGAAACGCGGATCATCGTGTGGAGATATTTCATCGCAGTCTGCCTCTTTCGTTCAACGGTTCATCGCAAGTCAGCAACGGTTCATCTACGGCGCGCCATAGCGGAAATCCATCAAGGGTCGCGTCATAGACGCCTGCCGGAGCAAGCGAAAGCGCCGGCCGGTGCCCATAGGGGTAAACGGGATGACCGACGAAACCAAAGAGACAATTTTGAGCGGCTGGCGCCGCCCGGACGGGCGGACGCTGTTGATTGCCAGCGGGATGCTTGGTGTGAGCATCGTGGTCGGCGGCTATCTGCTGGGTGACGGCTTGTTGCGCGCCCGCATGGCCGACCGATCAGTGACGGTGCGCGGCCTCGCCGAACGCGAAGTCACCGCCGACCTTGCCACCTGGACAATTTCCTATTCGGCGCGTTCTGCCAATCTCGGCGATGCGCAGCGCGATATTGATCGCGACACCGAAGCGATCCGCGCTTTTTTCGACGAGCTCGGCTTTGAAACCGAAGCGCTGCAGCCCTCGGGCGTCAATGTCTCGCAATATAGCAGCAATCAGGGCGGGCAGACCTATACGATCCGCCAGCGATTGCAGCTCCGCACGACCGATATCGAACGCGCCCAGGCGGCGGTTGCGCGGCAGTTCGATCTCGTGCGCCGCGGGGTTGTTCTCGAAGACGGATCGGGGATGAGCTTCACCTTCACCCGGCTCAATGAGATCAAGCCAGAGATGGTCGCCGAGGCGACGCAAGATGCGCGCTCATCGGCCAACCAGTTTGCCGAAGATAGCGGCACGGCCGTGGGCGGCATCCGCAATGCGACACAGGGCTATTTCTCGATCTCATCGCGCGATGGCGATGCGGGCGGCTATGGCGTCGCCGATACGCCGTACAAGCTGGTCCGGGTCGTCACGACGATCGATTTCTATCTCGATTAAGGCTGCGGGTCGGTCGGGTCGGCGCTGTCGGTTTCCAACCCATCGGGCAGTTCCACCGGTATGGTCGGGCCTGCGGTGAGCAAGGCGGCGAGGCGCTCAAGATTGCGCCGGGCCGCCTGGCCGGACGGGCCGTCTGGATCCGCGGCAGAGGCGCGGCCCCAGGCCTGCTCGGCTACGCCATAGGCGTTGAGGCCGATGGCGATATTCCCGGCCTCAAGCAAGGTCGCCGGGTCATCCTGATCGAGCTCAAGCGCGCGATCGATAAAATTGCCGGCTTCGTCAAAATTGCCCTGTCGGCGCGCGAGTGTTGCCGACAACAGCCAGACCAGCTTGTCATTGGGCATCAACGCCTGGGCTGCGACCAGATCGGTCTGCGCCGCCGTTCCATCTTCCAAGGCCACGTGCGCCTGGGCGCGTTCGAGCAGGACATTACCGCGCACCGAATCGCGCAGCTGATCGCTCGCCAAAGCGGTATCAAAACGCGCGCGCGCCGTTTCGGCATTGCCGTCCGCCAGTGCCATGCGCCCCGCATTCACGAGGATCCCGAGCTGGCGCGTATCGTTCGTCGCCTCTGATCGGGCATGGGCTTGCATATAGGATTGTTCCGCACGGCCCCATTCGCCCTGATTTTCATAGCCCACACCCAGGCAGAGATGCGCGTCGACGCCATTGTCGGTGAGCGCCCAGCGCGCGCCCTCGGCAATCGCAGCGTCTGGATCCTGTTGTGCAAGCTGAATGCAGTTGAGCAGCCGTTGCGCCTCGGCCAGCGCCAAGCTTTGATCCTCTGGTTCCGGCCCGCGCGGCGGAATGAGTATCGGATCAACAGCCGGCGGAGCGGCCTGCATAGCCGCGAGGAACAGAAGGAAACTCATGTCAGGACGCTTTCAGGCTTTCGAGCAGCCATTCGATCTGGGCCAATAGCCGTGCGACATCTTCGATCCGCGACAGCCGGTGGTCGCCATCCTTTACGAGCGTGACATGGACATCGGCTGAACGCAGCTGGCGCGCGAGCCGAACCGAATATTCCCAGGGCACGTCATTGTCCTGTTGGCCATGGACGAGGCGCACCGGGCAATCGATCGCAATCTCGGTGCCGAGCAACCGGCTCGCTTCACCGCTTTCGAAAAAGGCGCGGCTGGTGACATAGGGCGAATCGTCATAGTCCGATGGTTGTTCCAACCGGCCGTCGCGCAGGATGGTGAGCTTTTCATCCTGGGTGAAGCCCCAATCGGTGAAGTCCGGCGCGGCGGCAATGCCGACCAGCGCAGCCACCCGTTCCGGATGGGCGAGCGCACAGAGCAGCATCAACCAACCGCCCATCGACGATCCGACCAGCACAACCGGGCCAAGCACCAGCGCGTTGACGAGATCCATCACATCGTCGCGCCAATCGGTGATCTTCTGCTCTTCGAACGAACCGGAACTGGAACCGCACCCCGAATAATCAAGCAACAGGCAGGCCCGATCTTCGGCTTCGGCATAGGCCATGATCGCGCTCGCCTTGGAACCGGTCATGTCGGACATATAGCCAGGCAGGAAGACGAGCGTCGGCCCGATCCCTTCGCGATGCCTATATGCGAGTGTCGGCTGGCCAGCCCGTTCGTGATAGCGAAGTTCGCTCATTCCGATGCCCTTTCCCATGCAGGCGATTCGCGCATGGCTGTAACCATGAATGGCCGCGATGCGAACCCCGGTTGAGAGCAGATCATTTTTGCCATCGGAAGGACAAGGACATGCCCCTGACCCGCTTCGCCGCTCATTCCGCGATTGCCGCCACCGCGCTGGCGGCCTTCGCAATCCCTATTCCGTCAACCGTGACGCCAGCCGCCGCCGTCGCCCAGACAGCCGGTGCGCAAGCCATCGCATCCGGCCAGTTCCGCGGCGCAGACCGCTCGCACCGTGCGAACGGATCGGCAACCATTATAAGGCGCGCCAATGGCGATCTGGTTGTCCAATTTGAAGATTTCTCGGTGACCGGTGGCCCCGACCTCAGGGTCTGGGTGACGGATGCCGCGGATGTCCGCAATGCCCGGACCGCGCGCCGCGCCAACCATGTTGATCTCGGGCGGTTACGGCGCAGCAGTGGTGATCAGAGCTATGTGATCCCGGCCGGGGCGCTGGACGGCAATCACCGATCGATTGTGATCTGGTGCCGTGCTTTTGGTGTATTCTTTGCAAGCGCGCCGCTCAGCTAGCAGCGACAATCGCCTCTTCGACCTGATCGAGCCGGTCCTTACCGAAGAACATCTCGTCACCGACATAAAAGGTCGGGATCCCAAAGGCCCCGCGCTCGACCGCAGCCGCTGTATTATCCATCAGCTTCTGCTTGATCTCCGGGTCCTGTGAACCTTCAATGAGCGCCGCCCCGTCAAAGCCGGACTCGGTCATGGCAGCTGCATAGGCTTCCGGATCGTCCATCTTTTTCGGTTCGACCCACATATGGTGGAGGCCCGCCTCGATATATTCCATCAGCCGTCCATCGCGCTCGGCGACCAGCGCGCCGCGCTGCAGCTGGACGGTATTGATCGGGAAATTCGGATTGAACTGAAATTCGGTCAGCGCATGCTTCTTCACAAAGCGCCCAAATTCGAGCTGTTCATAGGCGAGCTTGTTCGGGATCGGCGCATAGGCAATCATCGGCGCCTTGTTGCCCGTAGATTTGAAAATCCCACCCAAGAGGCACGGAATATAGTTGAAGGTTGCGCCTGTGCGCTCGGCAATCGGCCCGATTGCGCGATGCGAGAGATAGGCATTGGGGCTCGCAAAATCGAAAATGAAATCGACGGTGACAGTCATGGCTACCAACTCTCCTTCCAGGGGCGCAGATCCAGCTCGTGCGTCCAGGCGCTGCGCGTCTGGCGATGGAGCATCACATAATTCTGGGCAATGGCATCAGGCGACAAAATGGCGTCTTCCTCGCGCCGCGCATCGACGTTCGGGTCATTCTGCCGGATGAAATTGGAATCGATCGCGCCATCAATCACGATATGGGCGACATGGATATTTTTCGGTCCCAATTCGCGCGCCATCGCCTGGGCGAGCGCCCGCAGCGCAAATTTGGCACCGGCAAAGGCGCTATAGCCCGGGCCGCCGCGCATACTGGCCGTTGCGCCGGTGAAGAGGATCGTCCCCTTGCCGCGCTCGGTCATAAATCTGGCCGCTTCCCGACCCATCAGGAAGCCGGAGAACGCCGCCATCTCCCATACCTTGCGATACACCCGGCCCGTGGTCTCAGTAATCGGGAAGTTCACATTCGCACCGATATTGAAGACGGCGACTTCGATCGGACCGATCTCGGATTCAATTTGCTCGACCAGAGCCACCATCGCATCTTCATCACGCGCGTCGGTCGGCAGCGCATGAGCGGTGCCGCCATCCGCGCGGATCGAATCCGCCAGTTTTTCCAGCGCATCGCCATGCCGCGGCCGGCGGACCAGGCAGGCCTGATACCCTTCTTTTGCAAAGGCGCGTGCAATCGCGCCACCGGTGTCATCACCGGCTCCAATGACAAGACATACGGGTTGGGATGATTCGCTCATGTCCCAGAGCTAGACTGCATCAGTTGTGAAATGCAACTTTACTGCTGCCCGTGATCTCGTGCCTGTTGCTTGACTTGGCTCCGCCCCCATCTAAGGCAGCGCATTCAAGCTAAACACCGTAACTGGAGCCAAGAAGAGACCGATGTCCCAGATGATTGCCATAACCCTGCCCGATGGATCCGTTCGCGAAGTCGCGTCCGGCACCACCCCGGCAGAGATTGCGGCAGATATCGGGCCGGGCCTCGCCAAGGCTGCGCTCGCTGCAAAGATCGATGGCGAAGTGCGTGACATCATGCGCCCGCTCGACAGCGATACCGAGCTCGCGCTGATCACGTCACGCGATGAAGCCGAAGCGCTTGAGCTGGCACGGCATGACTATGCCCATGTGCTGGCCGAGGCGGTGCAGAACATCTTCCCGGGCACGCAGATTACCTTCGGGCCGGCAACCGATGATGGCTTTTATTATGACTTCGCGCCCAAGGATCGCCCCTTTACGGACGAGGACCTGCCGGCGATCGAAGAGGAAATGCGCCGCATCATACAGGCCGACAAACCGCTGATCCGCGAAGTCTGGGAGCGTGATGCACTGATCGAGCGGTGGCAGAAGGACGGCGAAGCGTTCAAGGCCGAATGGGCGGGCGAGTTGCCAGACGATGAAGAGCTCAGCGTCTATTGGTCGGGCGAGCCCGGTGCTGATGATGCCTGGATGGATATGTGCCGCGGCCCGCATCTTGCCTCAACCGGCAAGCTCGATCCCAAGGCATTCAAACTGTTGCGCGTATCGGGCGCCTATTGGCGCGGCGACCAGCGCAATCCGCAGCTATCGCGCATCTATGGCACGGGCTGGCTCAATCGGAAGCAGCTTGCCCAGCATTTGCATCGGCTGGAAGAAGCCGCCAAGCGCGATCACCGCAAGCTCGGCCAGGAAATGGATCTGTTCCATCTCCAGCCCGAAGCGCAGGGCAGCGTCTTCTGGCACGCAAAGGGCTATATCATCTGGCGCGAGATGGAGGCCTATATGCGCCGCCGGATCGACGAAGCCGGCTATAATGAAGTCAAGACGCCGCAGCTGATGGACGCGCGGCAATGGCAGCAATCGGGCCATTGGGGCAAATATCGCGAGAATATGTTCGTGGTGCCTGACGAGATTCCCTCGACCGAAGATGAGGGGCCGATCGTCTCCAGCGATGCTGACATGATGGCACTCAAGCCGATGAACTGCCCGGCCCATGTGCTGATCTTCCGCCAGGGCATCAAAAGCTATCGCGACCTGCCGATCCGCATGGCGGAGATGGGCTGCTGCCATCGTAACGAACCGCATGGCGCGCTGCACGGCCTGTTGCGGGTTCGCCAGATGACGCAGGATGACGGCCATATCTTCGTCCGCGAAGATCAGCTGGTCGAAGAAGTGCGGCAGTTCTGTGAACTCACCGATCGCGTCTATCGCGATTTCGGTTTCGAAAAATATGCGATCAAGCTGGCACTGCGGCCTGAAGAGCGTTTCGGTTCCGATGAAGATTGGGACACGGCCGAAGACGAGCTGCGCAATGCGGTGATCGAAGCGGGCATGGCGACCGAAGACTATGGCTGGGAAGAATTGCCGGGCGAAGGGGCCTTTTATGCGCCCAAGCTCGAATGGCATCTGACCGATGCGATTGGCCGAACCTGGCAGGTTGGCACGATCCAGTCAGACCGGGTGCTGCCCGAGCGGCTCGACGCGAGCTATGTCGGCGAAGATGGCGAACGGCATCGTCCCGTCATGCTGCACCGCGCTGTGATCGGCACCTATGAGCGCTTTATCGGCATTCTCATCGAGAATTATTCGGGCAAGCTGCCGCTCTGGTTGGCGCCGGTACAGGCCATCATCGCGACGATTGTTTCGGATGCGGATGGCTATGCCAATGAGGTGCGCGAGAAATTGCACGCGGCAGGCATTCGCGTCGAGACGGATCTGCGCAATGAGAAGATCAACTATAAGGTGCGCGAACACAGCCTTGCGAAGGTGCCGAACCTGGTTGTGGTCGGCAAACGCGAGGCTGAAGAAGGTACGGTTGCACTGCGTCGGCTCGGCTCTGACGAGCATCAAAAGGTGATGAGCGTAGATGATCTTGTCGCGATGCTGCGCGATGAAGCGACCCCGCCGGACCTGAAATAGAGGCAAACAATCGCTCGATCGGCAATCGATGCCTTTGATTCCGCGCCGAAGCACCGTATATTAGACGAAAGGCACACTGACGTGCCCCTAAACTTTAGGAGATAGAGCTATACGCCCCCCGATGTCCCGCCGCCCTGCGGCACCGCCGATGAACGGCCCCCGCTATAATCAGTTTATTCAGTCGCCAAAGGTCCGTGTGATCGACGAGAACGGCGATAATCTGGGTGTATTGCTAACCAACGAAGCGATTGAACAGGCCGCCGATGTCGGCCTCGATCTCGTGGAAGTCTCTCCGAATGCGGACCCGCCCGTGGCGAAGTTCCTCGATGTCGGCAAATATAAGTATGAGGCCCAGAAAAAGGCCAATGCCGCGCGTAAATCGCAGAAAACGCAAGACATCAAAGAGATCAAGATGCGCCCGAACATCGATGATCACGACTATGACGTGAAGATGAAGAAGGTGAACCAGTTCATCGACGATGGTGACAAGGTGAAGGTGACTTTGCGCTTCCGCGGACGTGAACTCTCGCATCGCGAGCTCGGCATGCAATTGCTGCGCCGCGTGCAGGAAGACACCAAGGAAAACGCAAAAACCGAAGCACATCCGAAGATGGAAGGCCGTCAGATGCTGATGGTTCTTGCGCCGAAGTAATTCTGGCTCCCGAATTCTGCCCGGCTGCAAGGCTGGCAATCCAGAAAACGGACAGCTGTCGGCGCATATTCTCGCAACCGACTTTCTGACTGGCGGAACCGTTATCGCGGTGGCATGGGCGAATCATGACCGCGCCGCGTTTCGTCTTTCCGCTGTTCCTCGTGGGCAGCATCATCCTTTCGGCCGGGCCGCTCTTCGTGCGGCTCGCCGATGTTGGTGCGGTACAATCGGCTTTCTGGCGGCTGGCGATTGGCGCGCCGATGTTGTTCCTGCTGGTGCGCGCGGTTGAAGGCCGCTTTCCGAGCCTGCCGAAGGGCAGCGCGCTGGTCTGGCTATTGCTCGGCGGTTTCTTCTTTGCGGCAGACCTCGGCAGCTGGCATCTCGGCATTGAACGCACGACGCTGGCCAATTCAACCTTGCTCGCCAATGCGACCGCCTTCCTGTTTCCGGTCTGGGGCTATCTCGTCGTGCGCCGCTGGCCGACGCCCTTTGCAGCGATCGCGTTGTTGTTGGCGGCGGTGGGGATACTGACCCTGGCGGGGGATTCAGCGAGTGTATCACCGACCAATCTGCGCGGTGATCTGTTCTGTCTGCTCGCGGCGGTTTTCTACACCGGATATCTGATCGTGATGAACCGCGCGCGCGCCGGGCTATCGGCCTTGTCCGCATTGGGGTTCGCCACCACAGCCGGCGCGCTTTTCCTATTGCCTGCCGCGCTTATCGCCGATGGTAATTTCTGGCCGCAGGACTGGACGCCCCTGCTGCTGCTCGCCCTGACCAGCCAGGTCGCTGGCCAAGGGTTGGTGATCTACGCGCTGCCGCATCTGCCGCCGCTCGCCAGTGGCCTCGGCCTCCTCGTTCAGCCGCTTTTCTCTTCGCTGCTGGGCTTTCTGTGGTTTGCGGAAATACTCACGACCGTCGATGTGGTCGGCATGGCGCTGATCTTCGTTGCGATACTGCTGGTGCGGAGACCCGGCACCGTCAGCGCATCGGTCGAGACCCGCGTCCCGCCATCCCTGGGCGGTGCGCAGGCGCCCGATCGTTAAGTAAGGCCGCTATTCCTCCGGCAGTACCGCCGGCGGTTCCCATAGCTCGATCGCATTGCCTTCCGGATCATGGACCCGGGCAAACAGGCCATAGCTGCCGTCGAGATCCCATTCGTCGTTGCGCATCACCTCGATACCCGCGGCGGTTAGTTTCTCGCTGATGGCCGCGAGATCATCGACCCGCAAATTGATCATGAACGCCTTGTCGGCCGCGAAATAGTCGCTGTCCTGCTTGAAGGGCGCGAAAACGGTCGGTCCGGCAGCCTGGTTCCACCAGCTATCGCCGCCGCCAAGATCGAAATGATCGCGATACCATTGCGTCAGCGCCTTGGGATCCTTGGCCCGGAAAAAGAGCCCGCCAATGCCTGTAACACCCATATCTTCCTCCCGATTCTCCCCTGCCCGCCCACTATAGGCCGCCAATCTCGTGCCGGGCAACGCAACAAAAAGTTGAAGCGGCCGCCTTTCCCCGGCATGCATCGCGCATGGCGCTCGATTCCCTAATGGTGAAGATTGCCGTCATCGGCGTGGCCGGTGTCGGCGCGCAATGGATCGCATGGCGTACCGGCCGACCGGCCATCGCCCTCATGTTGATCGTCGGCATATTGGTCGGCCCGGTCAGCGCGCTCATTCCGCATGAACTGTTTCGCGGAGGCCTCATAAATCCCGAAAGAGATTTTGGGGCTCTGATGGAGCCCATCATCAAGCTTGCCGTCGCCGTGATCCTGTTCGAAGGGGGCCTCAGCCTCAACTTCCGCGAGTTACGACAAGCCGGATGGGCGGTGATGCGCGTGGTGATTATCGGGGTGCCAGTCGGGTGGTTCCTCGGCACGCTTGCCGGCCATTATGGGGCGGGGCTGAGCTGGGAAGTCTCCGCACTCTTCGGCGGCATATTGGTGGTGACCGGGCCCACGGTCATCGGACCGATGCTGCGCACCTTGCGCGTGGGCCCGCGCGTGTCGAACATTCTCAAATGGGAAGGGATCGTCAACGATCCGATCGGCGCGCTGCTTGCCGTCTTCATCTTCGCCTACATCACCTATGGCGGTGCGGGCACCAATGTTGCCGCGATCAGCTTCGACGTGATCGGTTCGACCTTTATCGCCGCCCTGCTTGGCGCTGCGCTCGGCTGGGGTGTGACCTGGTTCTTCCCGCGCGGCTATGTGCCGGAATATCTGAAGGCACCGATGCTGCTGATCCTGGTGATCGGTGGATTTGTGGTTGCCGATATCATCCAGCACGAGACCGGGCTCGTCACCGTCACGATCATGGGCGTGGTGATGGCCAACCGGCCGATGTTTTCGAGCCATGCCCTGCGACGCTTCAAGGAAGATCTGGCGGTACTCTTAATTTCCGGCGTGTTCGTCATGCTGTCAGCGACACTGGACTGGGAGGTTATCGCCAGCTTCCAGACGACATCGCCCGACCCGATCGAGGGCGTGCTGCGCTTCCTCGGCTTCCTGTTCCTGCTGTTGTTCGTCGTCCGTCCGCTAACCATTCTCGTTTCGCTGCTCTTTTCGAGCGTCCCCTGGAATGAGCGTCTGTTCATCGCCTGGATCGCCCCGCGCGGTATTGTTGCGGTGGCAATCACCGGCCTGTTTGCGATCCGGCTTGCCGATTTCGGGGTTGAAGATGCCGAGGCGCTGATCCCGCTATCCTTCGGCGTCGTGATCGCGACGATCTTCGCCCATGGCTTCTCGGCCAAATGGTGGGCGCATCGACTCGGTATCGATCAGGGCCCGGCAGACGGCGTATTGCTGGTCGGAGCCAATCGCTGGACGATCGATTTTGGCGAACTGCTCAAAAAACTCGAGATACCGATAACCATCGCTGACCCGTCCCAATATGCCCTGCGCGCAGCCCGGCGGCGCGAGCTGGCTGTCTATCGCGGCGATATTCTTGACGAAGTCACCCAGGAACATCTCGACCTTGGCCAGTTTCAGGAGCTCATCGCTGCGACCGACAATGACGCATATAACGCGTTGATCTGCGACGATCTCGGCCCCGAAATGGGCTATGATTCCGTCAGCCAGATCGGCACCGATCGCGATCGCGCGTTCCAGTCGCGCGGCCGGGTCCTGATGCGTTCGGCGCCGACCATCGATGATTTGCTGAAGTGCGAAGATGCCAAATGGGTCTTCACCCGGACAAAGATCACCGACAAGTTCGGGATGGAGGATCTCAAAAAGAACCTTGATACCGATGCACTGCTGATTTGCGTGATGAAGCCCGACCGGCGGCTGCTCTTCTTTTCCACGGATGCACGGCCAGTGGTCGAGGCCGGCGATATCGTTGTCAGCTATGCGCCACCAGAGGCACCGAGCGAACAGCTCGAACGCAAACGCCGCCCAACTGAACCCGGCCCTGAATCGGACCCAGAATCCGGCACTGAACCCGAGCCGGCCTAGGCGGCTTCCATCTCTGTTTCTTCAGATTCCGCAGCGGCTTTCAGCAGGCGTTTTTGTAGCGCTTTCAATCGGCTGCCATTGACGATCTTCTCGCCAAATAGATCCGTCAGGTAGAATGTATCGACCGCGCGCTCACCATAGGTAGCGATATGGGCCGAGCGGATCGTGACCTTGGACTGGAACAGCGCATGGGTCAGGCTGTTGAGCAATGCAGGCCGATCAAGCGCATTCACTTCGATCACGGTGTAGCGATTGGATGCCTTGTTATCGATCAGCACGAGCGGCTCGATATGGAAGGCTTCGGCACGAGTCCGGGCCATTGGCCGGGCTTCGAGGCGCTCTTTGAGCTTATGTTTGTTCGCCAACGCATCGCGAATTGCGGTTTCGAGGCGCTGTAACTGGCCGGGATCGTCAAACGTCCCGCCAAAGGGATCCTGAACCAGGATGTTATCGATCGCCATGCCATCGCGCGTCGTATAGATCCGCGCGTCGATAACATTTGCGCCCGCCATGTCGACGGCACCGGCCAGCCTGTAGAATAGGCCCGGATGGTCAGCCGTATAGACGGTCACCAGGGTCGCGCCGCGATCATGATCGGGCTGCATGGCGATGGAAAGCGCGTCGTCATTGGCCGAGGCGTCCGCCATCTGCCTGGCATTGGCGATCGCGGTATCCTCATTTTCCGCAATCCAATAGGCGCGCGGCATGCGTTTGAAGAGCGCATCGAGATCCGGTTTTGGCCAGTCCAATGCGTCCGACAGCGATTCCTGTACAGCGGCAATGCGCGAGCGCCGACCTTGATGCTTATGGCCAAGCCGCAACGTTTCTTCGGCCAACTGATAAAGATCGGTCAGCAACTGGCGCTTCCAATCATTCCATACGCCGGGCCCAACCGCGCGGATATCGACAACGGTAAGAACCAATAGCAGCTTCAACCGTTCTGGGCTTTTCACGGCGAGGACGAAATCTTCGATCGTTTTGGGATCGGCAAGATCGCGCTTGAAGGCCGCCGCCGACATCAACAGGTGCCAGCGGACAAGCCAGGCGACAGTTTGCGTTTCACCCGCATCAAGACCGAGGCGCGGGCATAATTTGTTTGCAACTTCTGCCCCCAGGATCGAATGATCGCCACCGCGTCCCTTGGCGATATCGTGGAGCAGCACCGCGACATAGAGCACGCGGCGCGAAACGAGCTTGCCCATCACGCCATGCGATAGCGGGTGATCATCCTTGAGCCGGCCATTCTCGATCTTGGAGAGGAGTCCGATTGCCCGGATCGTATGCTCATCGACGGTATAGTGATGATACATGTCGAACTGCATCTGGGCGACGACCCGGCCGAAATCGGGAACGAAGCGCCCGAATATCCCGGCCTCATTCATCCAGCGCAGCACAGTTTCCGGGTCACGCGGGCTGGTCAACACATCCAGGAACAGAGCATTTGCCCGCTCATCCTTGCGGATCTTGGCGACGCGTTTCTCATCCCGTCCTGCCTGGCGCATCGCCAATGGGTGGATTTCGAGTTGGTGCTTGTCGGCCAGCGCGAATATCTCGATCAAACGGACGGGATCTTCGGCAAAGAAACCCTCGTCGGGAATAGACAGCCGCCCACGATCGAGAATGAAGCCGTTCAGTTTGCGCGGCTTGCGACGTAGGGTCGGCATCACAAAGCGACGCCCGCGCGGTCCATATTGTTCGTCGAGATGCGCGAGGAACACACCAGTCAGATCGCCCACCTGCTTCGCGATCAGGAAATAATGCTGCATGAACCGTTCGACCGCGGATTTCCCGGTCCGCTCGGCATAGGCCATTCGCTGGGCGATCTCAGGCTGTACGTCGAAGGTCAGCCGTTCTTCGGGGCGCGATGTGATCAGGTGCAAATGACAACGCACCGCTAGCAGGAAATCGCGCGCCTTGCGAAACTGTTTGAGCTCATCGGACGTCAGCAGGCCATGTTCGACAAGCTCGCCCAGATCGCGCACCTGATGGACGTAGCGCCCGATCCAGAACAAGGTGTGCAGGTCTCTCAGCCCGCCTTTTCCATCCTTTACATTGGGCTCGACGACATAGCGGCTATCGCCCATCCGATTGTGCCGCGCGTCACGCTCGGCCAGCTTTTCGGCGGTGAAGGCCTGCGCCGTTCCCTCGACCACTTCGGCATAGAAGCGGCGTGTGGCCTCGTCATACAGCGCCTCGTCACCCCATAGATACCGTGCTTCGAGCAACGCAGTGCGGATCGTGAGATCGCTTTTCGCCATGCGCACCATATCGTCTAGCGAACGGCTTGAATGGCCGACCTTCAATCCCAAATCCCAAAGCGTATAGAGAATGGATTCAATGACTTGCTCGCACCAGGGCGATTGTTTGTAGGGGGTGATAAAGCCGATATCGAGATCGGAAAACGGTGCCAATTCACTGCGGCCATAGCCGCCAACCGCGATCAGGGTCAGCCGCTCGCCATCCGATGGATTGCTGTTCGAATAGAGGCGCTGGACGGTGAAATCATAGATCAGGCGCAGCAACTGGTCATAGAGAAAGGAATAGCTGCGGGTGATAATCGACCCGCGCGAAGGCTTTTGCTCCAGCCGCTCGGCGATCTCCGCGCAGCCTTTTTCCATAACCGTTCGAAGTTCGGTCACCGCTGCCGCGCGCAGGTCCGCATTGTTATCGGCCTCAAGCGCGTGCAATCGCGCCGCAACTTCTCGCCGGTCAATAATCGTACGCCGATTGGGGATGAGGCTCGCTGGCATAGCGCTAATCTAGGCGCCGTCGCCTTCGTCCGCCAGTCGTTTGAGACGATAAACAAGTTCCAGCGCATCGCGCGGGGTCAGGTCATCGGCATGGATCGCCTCAAGCGCATCGCGAAGTGGATCGCTGCTCTCCTCTTCCTGGGCAATGTCAGCGGTGAAGAGTGGCAGGTCATCCAGCCCGGCAGCCAGCCCGCCAGTGGCCGCACGACCGGCCTCGAGCTTGGCCAATACGGATCTTGCCCGGGCGACCGTTTCCTTCGGCAGTCCAGCGAGTTTCGCCACGGCGAGCCCATAGCTACGATCCGCCGGCCCATCGGCGAGTTCATGGAGCAGCACAAGATCGCCCTTCCATTCGCGGGCGCGCACATGATGGAGCGATAACGCATCCAGCCGTTCCGCGAGGCGCGTGAGTTCGTGATAATGGGTGGCGAAGAGGCATCGGCACTGATTGACGTCATGCACCGCCTCGACCACCGCCCAGGCAATGGCGAGACCATCATAGGTGGAGGTGCCGCGTCCCACTTCGTCCAAGATGACCAGGCTGTTCGCTGTCGCTTGTGAGAGGATGGCCGCAGTTTCGACCATCTCGACCATGAAGGTCGATCGGCCGCGCGCGAGATTGTCCGACGCGCCGACCCGGCTGAATAGTTTGTCGACAATGCCGAGTTCGGCCGAAGCTGCCGGGACGTAGCTTCCGGCCTGAGCGAGCACGGCGATCAGCGCATTCTGGCGCAGGAAGGTCGATTTACCGCCCATATTCGGTCCGGTGACAAGCCAAAGCCGTTCTTCGGGCGAGAGGCCGCAATCATTGGCGACAAAGCGCTCGCCCTGTTGTTCGACGGCGCGTTCGACGACCGGATGGCGACCCGCCTCCACCTCGAAACAGGGATGATCGGCCAGTGTCGGTCGTACCCAGCCGGAAACGGCCGCTTGTTCGGCAAGGGCGCTTGCAACATCGAGCCGGGCCAGGGCATCTGCGGTTGCCGCAATCCGATCGCGATCGACCAAGACCGTCTCGGTCAGTTCCTCAAGATGCGCGGCTTCGGCAGCCAGCGCATGCGCGCCAGCCTGGGTCACGCGCTGTGCTTCCTCATGCAAATCCGGCGCGTTGAACCGCACGACACCCGCCAAAGTCTGACGATGGGTGAAACCGGACTCCGCATTCATGAGCGGATCGGCATGGCGGGTCGGGACTTCGATATGATAGCCGAGCACATTATTATGCTTGACCTTGAGCGTCGCGATCCCGGTCGCCTCGCGATAGCGCGCTTCAAGAGCGGCGATCGCCCGCCGGCCTGCTCCAGCCGTTTCGCGCAGATCATCGAGTGCTGCATCATAGCCTTCGGCGATAAAGCCGCCCTTGCTGGTATCGATCGGTGGCTCGGGGACGAGCGCGCGCGCAAGATGGTCGGTCAGCGCGCCATGGCCCGTGAGCTTGGGCAGCAGCGCCGCCAGCAAGGCAGGTGGATCCGCGCGTTTGGCGAGGCTGATATTGAGGGTGCGCGCCGCCCCCAGCCCGTCGCGCATCAAGCCGAGATCGCGCGGCGTCCCGCGCCCGGCGACGAGCCGGCCCAGCGCCCGACCGATATCGGGGAGCGCTTTCAATTGGCCGCGCAGCGTCTCGCGCAAGCCTGCGTCATCCGCAAATAGCTGCACCAGATCGAGTCGCGCGCCGATCGCGGGAATATCTGTGAGCGGTGCCGCGATGTCCGCCGCGAGGAGCCTGGCGCCGGCACCTGTAACCGTCTGGTCGATACAGCCGAGCAGGCTGCCCTTGCGGCCTCCGCCTACCGCTTCGGTCAGTTCCAGGCTTTCGCGGGTTGCCGCATCGATCAGCATATGATCGTCGGATCGGTGCCGGGCCGGCGGCTGCAGGAAGGGCAGCGCGCCCTGCCCCGCGGTTTCGAGATAGGCCAGCAATCCGCCCGCCGCCGCAAGCTCTGCCCGGTCGAAATCGCCAAAGCCATCGAGCGTCGC
Organism: Parasphingopyxis sp. CP4; assembly: GCF_013378055.1. Taxonomy (NCBI): domain Bacteria; kingdom Pseudomonadati; phylum Pseudomonadota; class Alphaproteobacteria; order Sphingomonadales; family Parasphingopyxidaceae; genus Parasphingopyxis; species Parasphingopyxis sp. CP4. Next base: position 2,244,243 of record NZ_CP051130.1, read on the forward strand.
AACGCCAAACAGCTGCTTCAGCCGTTTTTCCGCCGCGATGCTGCTGAAATCGCCTTTTGCGCAAAGCTGGGCATGGGACGGGGCGGCAACAAAACCTTCTGGTGCAATCAGTTCGGCCGCGCCGAGCCGCGCCAGCTCCGCATCCAGCATCGCGGGGTCAGCGGCGGACAGCGCAAAGCGGCCGGTTGAAATATCGGCTGCCGCAATGCCAAGCGTACCGCCGGTAACGGCAATCGCGACCAGCCAATTCTCGGCCCGGGCATCGAGCAAGGTTTCTTCGGTCAAGGTGCCGGCGGTGACGACTCGGACCACGGCCCGCTCGACCAGCGCCTTGGATCCAGCGCGCTTCTTGGCCTGTTCGGGGGTTTCGGTTTGATCGGCGATGGCAACCCGGTGGCCGGCCTTGATCAACCGTGCGAGATAGGCCTCGTGGCTGTGCGCGGGGACGCCGCACATCGGAATCGGCGCGCCATCATGCTCGCCACGTGCCGTTAGAGCGATATCGAGGGTTGCCGCCGCGGCCTTGGCATCGTCGAAGAAAAGCTCAAAAAAATCGCCCATCCGGTAGAAAAGCAGGCAATCCGGCACCGTCTCCTTCAACGCAAGATATTGCGTCATCATCGGTGTCGGCCCGCTCTTCGCCGCGCGTTTCTTTTTCGCCTGTGTCGCCATGTCGAATCCGGGGATAGCGTCTTGCCGCAGCCGCCGCCATGCCCCAAAAGGCGATTGGGCGGAAAGACCCAGTTATCCACGATGTCATCCACAGAGGACGGTATGAGCGACAAGACCAATGTCGAGTTTTCCGAGCGCGAGGCGCTGCTGTTTCACTCGCATGAACGGCCGGGCAAGATTGAGATCGTGGCGACCAAGCCGATGGCGACACAGCGGGACTTGAGCCTGGCCTATTCGCCGGGCGTCGCGGTGCCGGTGAAAGCAATCGCCGCCGATCCGGCCACCGCCTATGACTATACTGCCAAAGGCAATCTCGTGGCCGTCATCTCCAACGGTACGGCGATCCTCGGCCTCGGCAATCTGGGTGCACTGGCGTCAAAGCCGGTGATGGAGGGTAAGGCCGTCCTGTTCAAACGATTCGCCGATGTCGATTCGATTGATATCGAACTCGCCACCGAGGATGCGGAAAAGTTCATCAATGCGGTCGAACTGATGGAGCCGAGCTTTGGTGGCATAAACCTGGAAGATATCGGCGCGCCGGCCTGTTTCATCATCGAACAGACGCTGCGCGAGCGGATGAACATCCCGGTTTTCCATGACGACCAGCATGGAACAGCGATCATTGCGGCCGCCGGCGTTATCAATGCGCTGCATCTCACAGGACGCGACATCACAGATATCGACATGGTCGTGTCGGGCGCCGGTGCTGCAGCAATCGCCTGCACCGAACTGATCAAGGCGATGGGCGCGCCCGCCGATCGCGTGTTGATGTGCGATTCCAAGGGCGTGATCTACCAGGGCCGCGAAGAATCCATGGACCAATGGAAATCCGCCCATGCCGCGCCAACCGACAAACGCACATTGCGTGAAGCGATGGAGGGCGCGGACCTTTTCCTCGGCCTGTCCGTCGCCAATCTGGTCGATCAGGACATGGTGAAGTCCATGGCCGACAAGCCGATCATCTTTGCAATGGCAAACCCCGATCCCGAAATACTGCCCGAAGACGCAAAGGCCGTGCGGCCCGATGCGATCATCGCCACCGGCCGCTCAGACTATCCAAACCAGGTCAATAATGTGCTCGGCTTTCCGTTCATTTTCCGCGGTGCGCTCGACGTGCGCGCGACGACGATCAATGACGAAATGAAGATCGCGGCTGCCACATCGCTCGCGGAACTGGCCCGCCAGCAGGTCCCCGAAGAAGTCGCCGCAGCGTACGGGAAATCGCATAGCTTTGGCCCGGATTACATCATTCCCGCACCGTTTGATCCGCGCCTGATGGAAATTGTGCCGGCCGCAGTCGCCCAGGCGGCGATGGACTCGGGCGTCGCCCGCCAGCCTATCCTCGATATCGATGAATATCGCGATTCGCTGAAGTCCCGTTTGAACCCGACCAATTCGGTGCTGACGCTTGCCTATGAGCAAGCCCGCGCCCAGCCGCGCCGTGTGCTGTTTGCCGAGGGCGAAGAAGAAGTCGTACTGCGCGCCGCCATCCAGTTCCTCGATGGAGGCTATGGCATTCCCGTTCTGGTCGGTCGCGACGATGTGCCGGAACGGCTTCGCGAACTGGGCGTCGATGATCCCGACAGTTTTGAATATCATAACAGCCGCAAATCACCGCTCGTGCCGCAGATGGTCGATTATCTCTATGATAGGTTGCAGCGCCGCGGATTCTTGCGGCGCGATTGCGAGCGTATGGTCAATAACGATCGCAACATCTTTGGCGCGCTTTTACTCGCACTCGGCGAAGCCGATGTGATGATAACAGGCGTGACGCGCCAGTTCAGCCAGTCGCTCAGTCAGGTGATGAAGGTGATCGACCCAATTGAAGGCCGTCGACCGTTCGGCATCCATATGCTGGTCGGCCGCAACCATAATGTCTTCATGGCCGATACGACGATCAACGAACGTCCATCGCCCGAACTGCTCGCTGACATTGCTGAGCAAACCGCTGCGGTGGCGCGGCGCATGGGCCATGAACCGCGCGTTGCCTTCCTGTCCTATTCAACCTTCGGCAACCCACCGGGCAACTGGCTTGAGAATATTCGCGAAGCGGTTGCCTTGCTTGATGAGCGTGGCGTGAGTTTCGAATATGAGGGGGAAATGGCGCCCGATGTCGCGCTCAACCCGAAGCTGATGAAGAGTTATCCGTTCAGCCGCTTGTCACAGCCGGCGAATGTACTGGTGATGCCGGGTCTGCAATCGGCGAATCTGTCAGCCAAGTTGCTGCGCGAACTCGGCGGCGATTCGGTGGTCGGACCAATGCTTGTCGGTATGGCCCGCCCGGTCCAGATTGCGACAATGTCGGCAACCGCCAGCGAGCTTGTGACGCTGGCAGTGCTCGCTGCGGGCGGGATTGCGCGCTAGTTTTCTAGATCAACCGATGGGCGGTTGAGTGATTAGCCGCCTGGATTATCCGCTGTTCCACCGCCTCGGCTGATGCTGCCAACCTGGCCAATATTGCCGAACAACTCGTCAAAGAAGCTACGATCTCGGCCGAGCGTTGGTGTTTCTTCGCCCCAGGGATTGATCGACGCGACCTGATCAATGCCGATCTGGTCCACCGCCGCGACATTGCCATCACCGGCAAAACGAACCGCGAGAATTGTCTGGTTGACCGGACGAGGTCGGGCAAATGCAAGCTGGCGAGATTCGCGAGAGACATAATACCAGGTCGGCGTCTCAGTCGCAGTCGTGAACTGGCTGGTGAAGGTCGGGCGGCCAAGCGTTGCCTGAACAGATGCCCGATTATCAACACCAGGTTGTATCGATTCAATCAGAATCTGTTCGCCCAGATAGCCCTGATGCGTGCGAATCTGCGCGCAACCGCTGGTTACAATGCCGGTCGCCATCAGCGCCACCATGCTGGCGATCATCGGCAATTGCCGGATTTTCGGGGCCATTTCACTCTCCTTACGCGCAATGCCAATACAGCCAGCATTGCAACTTGGTCATCGGCGCTCAATATGCGGAACAAGGGGCCGATAGCAAGGCCGCATCGATGGAACGAGAGCAAGCCCAATGTCATTCTTTACCCGGCTTTTTGGTGGACGCGAGCCCCGCGACGCATTGCAGCCGCTTTACTGCATGGTTGTTGCCCGTGCGCGCGACCCGCAATGGTATGTCCAAGGCGGAGTACCGGACACGCAGGATGGGCGATTCGACATGATTGCCGCAATCCTGGCGTTGATCTTACTGCGCCTCGAAAATCAAGGTGATGCATTCGGGCCGCAAAGCGCTCTGCTTGCCGAACTGTTTGTCGAGGACATGGACGGCCAGCTGCGCGAGCTTGGTGTGGGTGACATCGTGGTAGGAAAACATATCGGCAAGATGATGGGCGCACTTGGTGGGCGGCTTGCCGCTTATCGCGACGGCTTCAAGCCCGATGGCGACGCGCGGGAGTCCTTGTTGCGCAACCTGTATCGCGGAACCGAGCCGGCTGATGATGCGGTCAATTATTCTGTAACCCGACTAGAGCAATTCTCTGCAGCACTGGCGGAAACGCCCGGGGCCGATATCGTCTCGGGTACCGTGCCGGAGCTTGCATGACTGTCGATCCTGAATTTTCCCGCCCCATTCCAATCGACACGATCGGTGCTGGCGCGGTTGAGCATGAGATCTCTGCCAATCCGGACGAATGTGCGGCCTTGGCCAAGCGCTTTGGGCTCAAAGCAATCGCAACTCTGGGCGCGCGCGCCGATGTACGCCGGGAGGGAGATCAGATATTCGCCGATGGATCAGTACAGGCTGAAGTGACGCAAAGCTGCGTAGTAACGGATGAACCGATTGCCCACTCCGTCAACGAGGGTTTTTCGCTCCGCTTCGTGCCGGAAGATGCGCCCAAGGACGAAGAAGAAATCGAGCTGAGCGCCGATGAATGTGAAACGCTGACCTATCTGGGCGGCGCTATTGATCTTGGCGAAGCCGCCGCGGAAACGCTTGCTCTAACGCTGGATCCATTTCCGCGCGGCCCGAATGCAGATGATGCCCTGCGCGACGCCGGCGTTATCAGCGAAGAAGAAGCCGGGCCTTTTGGTGCGCTAAAGGGTCTTAGAGACCAGTTGGCTGCCAAAAAGGACTAACGCCTAAAAGGGTACGTCGTCGTCGAGATCGTCGTCGAACGCGCCACCGGCAGGCTTGGAACCGGAGGATTGGCCCCCGCCATTGCCCCCTGAGTCGCCCCAACTATCACCACCACCGCCAGCACTGCCGCCGCCACCGCCACCGCCACCATCGCGGCCGTCGAGCATCGTCATGCTGCCGTTAAAACCATCGATCACGACTTCGGTGGAATAGCGGTCATTGCCGGACTGGTCCTGCCATTTCCGCGTCCGAAGCTGGCCTTCGATATAGACCTTGCTGCCTTTACGCAGATAGCGTTCAGCAACATTGGCGAGACCTTCGGAGAAAATGGCAACGCTGTGCCATTCGGTACGCTCGCGGCGTTCCCCGGTCTGCTTGTCTTTCCAGTTTTCAGATGTGGCAATCCGCAAATTGCAGACCTTGCCACCATTGTTGAAGGTGCGGCTTTCAGGATCGCGTCCGAGATTACCGATCAATATTACCTTGTTGACGCTGCCTGCCATGTCTTGTCTCCCGCGAGGCGACAGGGGTCCCGCCTCCCTCAAATGAAAAATACCCTGAGCGTGTCGAAGGGTCGCTGTCTTTGGCTTAGTTAAAGGACAGTGCTTCGACAAGCGCAGCCGTACCGGATTGTGAATTGTCTGAGGCTGTGCGCAGCCTGCTCAGCGCGCTAGCTGTTCGACCTCGACAGCTGCGGCATGATCGCGGCGAATAGCGTAGGTTTTGCCGCCAATCGTGCAGGCAATCGGATCGCCGGCAAATGCTGCACAATGGGTCGCTTCAACAGTTTCGCCCTCCACGATTCCCGAATCGCGAAGACGCTGAACCACTTCTGCGGACAGGCTGTCCCAATCAACCGCGGTGATTAGAGCCGATTCGCGCAGCGGGAGTCGGTCGAGTCGCATTGGTTCAGCGACCCGGATAGCGCAGCCGGCCGAGAAAGCGGGTGACGCTGAAGCGGCGATCCGGATCCATGCGGAACTTTCGCTTCAGTTTCTCGAACTGGGCGACATTGCCGAGGCGCCGATCAAGAAAAGCAATGGTTTCGGCTTCGTCGTCGCTCTCATCTTCGAGCCAAGCCATGATCGTGGAGCCGTACACTCCGCCAAGAATGGTGCGCTTGCTATAGTGGTTGATATCGGTGGATGTGTCACCGGCCAGCCGCCACATCGCATCGGCCGAGCGCCAGCCCAACTTTCCGGCAAGCGGGACATTTTTCGGCATGGCGAGAATGGCGATCGCGCGGCGCAGGGCTTCCTTGTGCGGACGCGCGATATCTAGACGTTTGAGAATCGCCGCCCGGATTCGCTTGTGGATCGGCATGGCATCCAATTCTTCGACCGTGAAACTTGCTTCCATTTCGGCATCGATTGTGGCGAACCAGGCATCAATCATGTCCGTCGCGCCCTTGGAAAAGGCGAGCTTTGCGGCCTCGGGATCGATATCAGCATCATGCGCCGCGCGCTCAATGGCTTCGTCAGTCCAGCCATCAAAGGCGGCATGGTTTGCAATCATCGGGCCCAGATGGGCGCGGATTTCATCGAGCGTCGGATCGGCGGGCATCGCTTGGGCCATGCGGACCTATATAAGCCACTGGCCAAAGAGACCAAGGCCTGTGTACTGCCGTTCGTGACAGATTCTCGGCTTTTTGGTATCGAACCCGGCAATGGGCTCGGAACTGGCAGTCCGAAACAACAGGGGAAGCGAAATGGCGAAATTTTTCGGAAATCTCAATGCGGTATTGATCGCAGGAATAGTCGTCCTGCTGGCCATCATGTTCGGTCTGCACAGCGGATATGTCAGTGATACGGCTCTCTATCCCAATCAGTTCTTCCGGTTCCTCCATGTCCTGTGCGGGATCATGTGGATCGGGCTGCTCTATTATTTCAATTTCGTCCAGGTGCCGGCGATGCCCGGCATCCCGGCCGAGCATAAACCGGGCGTGACCGGCCATATCGCACCCAAAGCGCTGTTCTGGTTCCGTTGGGCTGCCGCTTTCACCGTGCTGACCGGCCTCATCGTTGCTCATCTTTCGGGCTATCTCACCCAGGCGTTGACCTTGCAGACCGGCTTCACGCTGATCGGCATCGGCATGTGGATGGCGCTGATCATGGCGTTCAACGTCTGGTTCATCATCTGGCCGGCGCAGAAGAAGATTCTCGGCATGGTTGAAGCGAGTGATGAGGAGAAAGCGGCGGCTGCACCGCGGGCACTGATCGCATCGCGTACCAATACGCTGCTCTCGATCCCGATGCTCTATTGCATGGTGACACAGGGCGCGCTTGCCGTCTGATTAGAACCGGGGCGGTGGCGGTGCCATTGCCCCGGATCGCATCCCGGCTTTAGGCCGGATTAGAAAAGTTTGCGCGTTCTGCACTGGCCAGCCCAGTCTCATCCCTTATGTCAGTCATCGACACAAATAAGGGACTGCACATCATGCCTTCACTGTTCGATCCGGTTACGCTTGGCGCCATCGAAGCGCCCAATCGCATTCTCATGGCGCCGCTCACCCGCGGCCGGGCGGATGCCGGCCATGTCCCCAATGCATTGATGGCCGAATATTACTCGCAGCGCGCCAGCGCCGGCCTGATCATCAGCGAAGCCACTGGTATCAGCCGCCAGGGCCTGGGCTGGCCCGCCGCACCCGGCGTATGGACCGAGGAACAAACCGAAGGCTGGAAGCTTTCGACCAGCGCCGTCCATGATGCGGGCGGCCAGATCATCCTCCAGCTTTGGCATATGGGTCGGCTCGTCCATCCCGATTATCTGGATGGCGAACCACCGGTTTCGGCATCGGCCACAACCGGCCCGGGCCATGCCTATACGCCGACCGGAACGAAGGATTACGAAGCAGCCCGCCCGCTGCGCACCGACGAGGTGCCCGGTCTGCTCGACGACTATGCCCGCGCCACGCGGCATGCGATGGAGGCCGGGTTTGACGGCGTGCAGATCCACTCCGCCAATGGCTATCTGATCGATCAGTTCCTGCGCGACGGGACCAATTTGCGCGATGACGAATATGGCGGATCGCCGGACAATCGCACGCGGCTCCTCGCTGAAGTCACCGCCGCAGTAATCCGCGAAGCGGGCGCCGACCGGACATCGGTTCGCCTCTCCCCCAATGGCGAATCCCAGGGCACCGACGATAGCAATCCGGAAAGCGTCTTCCCGCTTGCCGCTGAAAAGCTCAGCGATCTTGGTATCGGCTTTCTTGAGCTGCGCGAGCCCGGGCCCGAAGGCACATTCGGCCGCACCGATGTACCCAAACTTTCGCCGTTGATCCGCAAGGCGTTCAACGGGCCGCTGGTGCTCAATTCAGATTATGACGCCGAGCAAGGCCAGGCCGATCTCGACAGCGGGATTGCCGATGCGATCTCCTATGGCCGCCCGTTCCTTGCCAATCCGGATCTGCCACGGCGCTTCCGCGAAGGCCTGCCGCTCAATGAAAGCAATATGAAAACCTGGTACCTGCCGGGGCCTGAAGGCTATACGGATTATCCGTTCGCCGAGGAAACAGTCGCCGCTGAATAGCCCGGATTACTCCCAAAATTGCCGCGCCAGCGGCCAAATGTTACGCTGGCGCAACAAAATGGGAGGGGAAAATGGGGTTATTGCGCCTGGGCTTTGCCGTGGGCAGCTATCTGCTGTTCTTTGCATCATTTCTATATCTGGTCGGTTTTACAGGGAATCTGTTCGATGAAGCGGTTGGGCTGACCGGGATCGCAGGACTTGCCGCCCTCCCCAGCATCGATGCCGGGCCGGCGGCACCATTGGGCGTTGCGATCATCATCAACCTGGCGCTGATCGCGCTGTTCGGAATCCAGCACAGCGTCATGGCGCGGCCAGGATTCAAGAGTTGGCTGACCCGCTTCTGGCCAGCCTCGATCGAGCGCAGCCTCTATGTATTGGCCACCGTCGCCGTGCTGGTAATGATCTATGTTTTCTGGCGCCCGATCACGCCGATGGTCTGGTCGGTCGATGCGGATTGGCTCCGGATGCTGCTATGGGGCCTGTTTTTTGCCGGTTGGGCGATCCTGTTCATCGCCACCTGCCTGCTCAACCATTTCGAACTGTTCGGCTTGCATCAGGCCTGGGCCGGGTTCCGCGGAACAGCGGTACCCGAAACACAGTTCCGCACGCCGCTTTTCTACAAGCTGGTGCGCCATCCGATCTACACCGGCATCCTGCTCGCCTTCTGGGCAACGCCTGACATGAGCCAGGGGCATCTGCTCTTTGCGATCGGCATGACCGTCTATGTGGTCATCGGTGTGCGCTATGAAGAACGCGATCTGATCGCCCATCTTGGCGAGCAATATGTCGAGTATCGGAAAAAGGTTGGTGCGGTGATTCCGGGGATCGGCAAAGCGCGCTGAGCGCCTAGCCCGTCCCGGCATCGTCCCGGGCATAGAGGATCGTCGCGATCATTCCGGCAATGGCTGTGACAAAGGCGAGGCCGATCAAGGCCGTGAGCAGACCGATGTCGAAATTGCCGGGATTGCTGGTTTCGGGCGCAAAGACTTTGCCGAAGAAGCTGCCATAGAGCATCCCGGCATTGACGCCCCAACCGGCGGCGAAAAAGACATGGCGCGCCGGGGTCGGCCGCGCCATCAACCAGGCGCCGGCGATCAGCATCGCTCCCATGATCTGATCATCCATCCAGAACATGACTGGGCGTCCAGCGCCCCAGCTGCGATAGGCTTCGCCCAGCATCAAAGACAGCGCGAGTAGCACCGCAATGATGCGGAGCAGCTTCATTGGGACGAGAAGCCTTGGGCAAGATCGAACAAGGCGATGGCTGCCTTGGCGGCCTCCCCGCCCTTGTCTTTTTGATCAGGCCGCGCGCGAACTTCGGTCTGCTCGGCATTTTCGGTGGTGAGGATCCCATTGCCGATCGCAATGCCATCCATGGTCAGCGCCATCAGGCCGCGTGCGCTTTCACCCGCGACGATTTCGAAATGATAGGTTTCGCCCCGGATCACGACGCCGATCGCGACAAAGCCATCATAGCGCCCGGTTTCCGCGGCCATTGCGACGGCACCGGGAATCTCCAACGCACCGGGCACCGTAATCACCTCATGGCTATGGCCTGCGGCTTCAAGCGCAGCCTTGGCCCCATCGATCAGCCAGTCATTATAGTGCTCATAAAATCGCGCTTCGACGATCAGGAAATGCGCCATTAGTCATCTCCCACATCGATCGCCCGCTCACCGGCAATCGACAGTCCATAGGCATCAAGGCCGACCAGGCTGTGATGCGTGTTGGTGAGCAGGATCATGCTCTGCACACCAAGCTCGGTCAGGATCTGGGCGCCGACACCATAGTCGCGCAGCTCTTCCATATCCGGGCGTTCTTTGCCCGTCTTGAGCAGGAGCGCCTTGGTGAAGGCACCCTGCATCGTGCGGTTGATGACGACGACAACGCCCGCCCCTTCTTCGCCGATAATCTCCATCGAGCGGGACAACATCTTGCCGCGCGCGCCCTCTTCGCCAAAAACATCGGTAAAGGCCGACAGCGCATGCATACGCACCAGGGTCGGTTTGTCCGGATCAACCTTGCCCTTCACCAGCGCAACCTGCTCAGTGCCAGTCGCCTTGTTGAAGAAGGTCATCGCCCGCCAGTCACCACCCCAGCGGCTCGTAAATGGAGCTTCGGCTTTCTTTTCGACGAGATGGTCATGCTTACGGCGATAGGCGATCAGATCGCGGATCGTTCCGATCTTGAGGTTATGGAGCTGGGCAAAGGCCATCAGGTCCGGCATCCGCGCCATGGTGCCGTCTTCATTCATGATCTCGCAGATCACACCAGATGGGTTGAGCCCGGCAAGCCGGGAAATGTCTACAGCCGCTTCGGTATGGCCAGCCCGCACGAGCACACCGCCCGGCCGGGCAACCAGCGGGAAGACATGGCCCGGGGTGACAATCTCATCGGGCCCTTTCGAGCCATCGATTGCCACGGAAACCGTGCGCGCCCGATCAGCGGCCGAGATGCCTGTCGTCACGCCATCACGGGCTTCGATTGAAACGGTGAAGGCGGTTTCATGGCGCGTCCCATTATGGCGGCTCATCAAATCGATGCCGAGCGCTTCAGTGCGTTTCTTGGTCAGCGCCAGGCAGATCAGTCCGCGGCCATATTTGGCCATGAAATTGATCGCGTCGGGCGTTGCCATCTGCGCCGGGATGACAAGATCGCCCTCATTTTCGCGATCTTCATCATCGACCAGAATGAACATCCGTCCGTTGCGCGCGGCTTCGATAATCTCTTCCGGGCTTGCAAGTGCCTGCCCGCCGCCGGTCACCAGATAGCGTTCGAGCTTCAGCAAGGTCTCCGCAGTCGGATTCCAATCATCATCGTCAAGCTTGCGCAGCGAGTTGGGGTGAAGCCCGGCGGCGCGCGCCAGGCCGGCCTTGGTCGCTTCGCCAGAAGCAACAAGGGTGCGGACATTTTCAATGAGCGGTGTAGACATGAGCGCCGAATAACACACTACAGTGTGATCGACAATATGAAATCACATGCAAATGTTATGCGCTGGTCATTCTCGCCAGATATCGGGCCAATATATCGATCTCGATATTCACTGGCTGCCCGGCCGCCGCAGACGCGAAGGTCGTCACCTCGGCCGTATGCGGAATGAGATTGATCGTGAAGTGGCATCCCGATTCCTCGTCGCGCACTTCATTGACCGTGAGCGACACGCCGTTGAGCGTGATCGATCCCTTCGGCGCGATATATTTGGCGAGCTCATCGGGTGCACGGATCACGATCTCAATCGAATCGCCGACAGGATCGGCCGAAACAATCTCGCCAATCCCGTCAATATGGCCCGTGACGATATGGCCGCCCATTTCATCGCCCAGCTTGAGCGAGCGTTCGAGATTGAGCTTCGAGCCGGTGTTCCATTGGCCCTGTGCGGTACGCGCGACAGATTCGGCTGAAACATCGACGGCAAACCAGTCTTCGCCCTTGTCGACCACAGTGAGGCAAACGCCCGAACAGGCGATCGATGCGCCAAGTTCGACACCGGCCATGTCATAGCTGCACTGGACGGTGAGGCGGAGGTCGCCCCGCTGTTCGGCTTCGGCAATCGTGCCGACATCGGTGATGATTCCGGTAAACATCGAAACTCCCCTATCCGTTTGGGCTGAGCTTGTCGAAGCCCTGTTCTTCTTTTTTACTTGGAATTGAAGGGCGACCCTTCAACAAGCTCAGGGCAAACGGGAGATGGTCAGGCTTTCTCATAAACTTCCATGCGATCGACACCAAGCATCCGTGTTTCCACAAGCCGCCATTGACCATGCGCATCGTCAAGCTGAGCGAGGCCAAAATCGCCCAGTGCGCTGAGGCCGGTGCCGACAAGGATTGGCGCGCGATAGAGGAGCAGCCGATCGACCAGATCTGCAGCCACAAAAGCGGCCGCTGCACCCGCCCCACCCTCAACCAGCAGATAGTCGACATTCTCAAGATCTGCGATCGCTTCGGGGCTTTCCAGATGCTGCCAGACCGGATTGTCGGCCTTGAGCTGGAGCTGCGCAAAATTGCTATATTCGCTCGACAGGACAGCGCGACCCGGGGTGCGCGGCTCCAGTCCGGTCAGTCGGACATCGAGCTGCGGCTGATCCGCTGCCACCGTGCCGCGACCGACGACGACCATATCCGATAGTGCCCGTTCGACATGAGCGTGGGCGCGGGCTTCGGGTCCGGTTATCCATTGGCTTGAGCCATCCGGCAGGGCCACTTGCCCATCCAGTGACGTTGCAAGCTTCAGCGTGACATGGGGGCGCCCCTTGGCCTGCCGGGTGAAAAAACCTGCCATGGCACGATGCGCCTCTTCGGTTCGCACGCCTTCCGTGACGGTGATGCCGGCGTCGCGCAGTCGGGCGGTTCCAGCGCCATTGGTGCGGGTATCGGGATCCTGGGCGGCAATGATGACGCGGGCGGGAGCGGCTTTCACCAGCAAATCCGCACAAGCCGGGCCGCGCTCGCTCTTATGCGCACAGGGTTCGAGGGTCGTGTAAATATCTGCGCCGCGGGCATCTACGCCGTCCAGCGCATCGGCTTCCGCATGGGGGCGTCCGCCCGGCCGGGTCCAGCCGCGCGAGACGATCTGGCCGTCTCGGGCTATTATACAGCCAACATTGGGATTGGGCGCCGTCCGGCCCCGGCCGCGCCAGGACAGGGCAAGCGCTGCGGCCATGAACCGTTCGTCAGCGACCGTCAGTGTCGATCTCCAGCCGTCCGCCATCCAGCCGTTCACCCGGACGCAGCAGAATGCGGCGGTTCTCGTCGGCGATTCGATCGGCTTCCGCGGCGGCGGCGCGGTCATATTCAACCCCGCTACCCTCGGCGAGTTGCTGGAAGCGCTGGCGCGAAATGGCGCGCCGCTCATTTTCTTCAAGCGCGAGGACGCGTTGGCGCTCGACAATCTCTTCATCCGTCCGATCAGAGCCCCAGACTTCGACATAATGGACAATGGGTTCGGTCGGCAGGATGTCTGTCTCGCTATCCATTGCGAAAGTGCCGATCACCACGCCCGGGATCAGTATCGCAAAGAATAGCGCGATCCAGTTATGGCGCTCGCGGCGCGCAAAGAAGGACGCGATATCCTTGACGATCACTCGAGGTTTGGGCGGTAACATGCTCCTCTAAATAGGACAGCAGACCGCCCAACGCCAGAGGGCGCGCTGAGAATCGCCCGATCAGGTGATCCGAAACTGGACGATATGCTGTTGCCAACTTTCAACTGGAACGCCGTCTCGCGTCGCCGGTTCGAAACGCCAGCGACGCAGGGCGTGGCGTTCCGTCGCCGCGCAGAAGGCCGGGTGGGTGGCGTCCATAGGGATCGCCTCGGTGACCCGGCCATTGGGCGCAATGCGCACCCGGATCGTGCAGCTGCCTTCGAGCTCCTGGCGGATCAATCGACTGGGATAAGGCGGTTGCAAATTTACCCCTCTGGCAAACTGCGCGCCGCGCAAAACGGGCTCGGGAACCGGGTCGAAAATTGGCGGGGTCGGAACTGGCGGCGGTGCGGGCAGTATAGGCTGCACCGGATTTGAGCGAACAGGAGGTGTCGGAATGGGCGAAGGTGTCGCTGTCGGAATGGGCGGCGGGTCGTCTGGCTCATTCGTCTCGGGGAGCGGCTGGGGCGGCGGAGCAGGTGTCGGCAAGTTGACGACCGTAGGGGGTCCAGGGTCGATGATGATCGGTACCACACCGGATTTGGCAAGAAAGGCGATCGCGAGCGCCGCGCCATGCAGGCCGATGACGATAGCGAGCCCGGTCGGGCTACGGCGTGACTGGCTGAGATAGCCGGATGAGCGTGAATCAGATGTGGTCATTCCCTCTCTCCTTTTCAGTCTCTGCGCCGATGGCGATCCGCTCTGCGGCGATCTGCGCCCTGGCGTGTAACGAGAGGTATGTTACATCATATCATCTTAAAACTCCAGCCCAACCAGTCGATATCTTCATCCGTACCTTCCCAGTTTGTCAGAAATCCAGCTTACTTGCCGCGCAGACGCATCAACCCTTCTTGCGCAGCACTGGCGACCAACCGCCCATCCTGCGTAAAAATCTGGCCGCGATTAAAACCGCGCGCATGCCCCGTCCAGGGCGAGTCGGTTGCGTATAAAAGCCACTCATCCGCGCGAAATTCCTCATGCAGCCAGAGCGAATGATCGAGGCTCGCCATCTGCAACGGATCTCGAAGCCAGCTAATTCCGTGCTTAAGGGTGCTTGTCCCCAACAGGCTCATATCCGATGCGTAAGACAGGATCGCTTGGTGCAGCCGGTGATCGTCGCCAATCGGAGCGACAGCGCGGAACCAGGTGTAGCTTCGCGGCTCTGATTTCTCGGGCTTCGCCGGATTGCGACGTTCCACCGGGCGGAGTTCAATAGACCGCTGCCGCAACATCCGCTTACGAAACGGTTCAGGAATCAGCTCAATATTCTCACGCCAATAATCCGCTTCGCTCTGCAACTCATCGGGGCCGGCAACATCCGGCATATCAAATTGGTGCGCGAGCCCGTCTTCGGGACGTTGATAATTGGCCGCCATGTTGAGGATGGGCTTGCCGCGCTGAAGCGCGATGATCCGGCGGGTTGAGAAACTGCGCCCGTCCCGGTCGCGCTCAATCCGATAGATGATCGGATAATTCTCATTGCCCGGCCGCATGAAATAGGCGTGGAGCGAGTGCGCTACGAGATCATCATCAACCGAATGATTAGCAGCGACCAGAGCCTGGGCAATCACCTGCCCCCCGAACACCCGTCCGACGCCACCCGGCAAACGCGGCCCGCGATAAAGATCCTTGTCGAGCTCTTCGACCGTCAAAAGGTCGCACAGTTTCTCGATCAGCTCTTCAGGAGTTTTCAGTTGGGGTTCGGATTCCGCGTCTTTTCCCACGCTCAGTCCCTTTTCACACTAGTCTGGAGCCCAATGCTCCGAGCTGCTTGTATCCGGATCAGCCGCCATGCAGATCGGTATATACCGAAGCGAGGACACCCGCCCGGAATGGGGTAATCTCACTCGGCAAATTCTGGACATAACCCGACGCGCGCAGATTATTCGCCCGATCGACCCAGGCCACCGTGCCGGCAGCGCCGCCCCAACCATAGGTGCCGAGACCTTCGCCGGCTGCACCAGCTTCGATCGTCACCCGGCCGGCTGCGCCAAAGCCGGATTCATAATACATGCCAGTCTTGTCGACATCCGGCGGCAACATGTCCGACATGGCAAGCCGCGCGGTTTCGGTTTCCATCACCCGTACATCCCCCAATGCCCCTTCGCCGAGCAACATGGTGAGGAAGCGATCATAATCACGCGCACTCGAAACCAAACCCGCTCCGCCATAGGGATAGCGCGGCGGCAGCGAATAGACGGACCCTTGGGCCGGATCGACGCGCAGGGGCTGGCCATCGCGCAGCGTATAACAAGCTGTCATCCGATCTTCTTTGTCAGTCGGAACCTGGAAGAAGGTGTCGGTCATACCGAGCGGTCCGAATAGTCGTTGCTGCAAGAAGGAATCAAACGGCATGCCGGACGCGACCTCAATGATCCGGCCGAGAAGATCGATTGAGACAGAGTAGCTCCATTTCGTACCCGGATCGGCAATGATTGGCAGCGTTGCCAAGCGATCGGCAAACTCTTCCAGTGAATCCGGACGGCGGGCCACAACTTCTGCCGGCTCATGCATGATCACACCAGGCTCAAGACCAAGACGCTGATACTCTGCGAGCAGCGGGCCCGTTGTAATGATCGTATATCCAAGGCCAGCAGTATGGGTCAGCAGATGTCGAATGGTGATCGGGCCACTTGCTGCGCGCGTCTCCAGACTGTTGTCGGGATCAGTCAGCACCTGCGGATCGGCAAAACCAGGCAGGAAATCGGCGATATTCTGATCGAGCTGCATCACGCCATCTTCGATCAGCATCATCGTCGCCATGCCAGTAATCGGCTTGGTCATCGAGTAGATCCGCCAGAGGGTATCGGCATCGACCGACTGTTCGCTATCCAGGGCTACAGTACCATCGCCATAATAGATGGGCGCATCCTGGCCACGGCCAACGGCTATCAAGGCACCGGGAATGAAATGTTCGGAGACGAAGCCAGGAACGAAGGCGGAAACCCGCGGCCATTGCGCGGTGCCATCAAAGGCGGCCAGCGCCCGCGCCGGTAATGTCGAAAGTGCAAGGCCAGCGCCAATTCCGCCCAACAGCTGCCGCCGATCAATCCGAAATTCACTCATACCGCAATTCCCAATTCCTGTGATTTCATAACTGCTTTGCCAGACCCGGCGATTTTCGCAAGCGCCAGAATGCTGGCTGCTACGCCTGTCGACTCAACCGGGCGACGGTCCGCTCTTTGCCAATAAGCGGTAGCAATGCGGCCATCTCCGGCCCGTGATCGCGCCCGGTCAGCGCTTGCCGTAGCGGAAGAAACAATGGTTTGCCTTTGCGGCCGGTCTCGGCCTTGAGCGTCGTGGTGAGCTCTTTCCAGACAGTGTCGGTCCAAGCGATATCTGCAGCCATCGCCGCCGCCTGGTCCAGATAAGCCGTCGTTTCGGAATCGAACACGACATCATCAACAGGACCTTGGACGACATGCCACCAGTCACGCGCTTCGACGACAGTCGACAGGTTCGGCCGGATCGCATCCCAGCCATCGGCGGCCATGCCCCCCGGTAATCGGTCAGCAACGGAATCGAAATCGAGTTGGTGCACGATTTTCGCATTGAGTGTCGCCAATTCTTCCGCGTCAAAGCGCGCAGGCGCGCGGCCAAAGCGTGTGAAATCAAATCCCTCAATCAGCGGCGCAACCTCGGCAAATGGTTCGACCGGATCACTCGTTCCGATTCGGCCGAGCAGCGACAGCACCGCCATCGGCTCAATGCCATCTTCGCGGAAAGCTTCGACACCGAGCGAACCCAGCCGTTTCGACAGCTTGCCCTCACTACCGACGAGCAAGGCCTCATGCGCAAAGGCAGGCGATCGCACTCCCATTGCATCAAACATCTGCAGCTGGAGTCCGGTATTGGTCACATGGTCTTCGCCGCGAACCACATGGGTGACCCCCATCTCCGCATCATCGACGGCACTTGGCAGCATATAGAGCCAGCTGCCATCCGCGCGCCGGATCACCGGATCGGAGAGCAAGGCCGGATCGAAATGCTGTCGGCCGCGAATAAGATCATTCCATTCAATCGGCACATCATGATCAAGCTTGAAACGCCAATGGGGTGTCCGGCCTTCGGCCTCGAAATCCGCAATCTCCTGATCGCTGAGCGCGAGTGCTGCGCGATCATAGATTGGCGGTTTGCCGCGCCCGAGCAAGATCTTGCGCTTGAGCTCCAGCTCCTGCGCAGTTTCATAGGCCGGATAAATGCGTCCCGCTGCGCTCAGCGTTTCAAAGGCTGCTTCGTAGCGGTCAAAACGGGCAGACTGACGCGCCTCGCCGTCTATATCCATGCCGAGCCAAGCAAGGTCCGCACGGATTGCATCGACATACTCCTCTTTCGAGCGCTCTTTGTCGGTATCGTCCAACCGCAACAGGAACTGTCCGCCCTGTTTGCGGGCCCAGAGCCAATTATGCAGCGCGGTGCGGATATTGCCGACATGCAGGCGACCGGTCGGCGAAGGGGCAAAACGAGTGATGGTCATTTTATACGGTCCGGAATGCGTTAGTAATCGGATAGCGGCGATCGCGACCGAAGTTGCGCGCGCCAATCTTCACCCCCGGGGGAGCCTGGCGCCGCTTATATTCGGCTATATAGAGCAGCCGTTCGATCCGCGCGACGGTCGCACGATCAAAACCCCGCTCGACCAAGTGTTCGATGCCGACCTCTTCTTCGACCAACCCTTTGAGGATCGGATCGAGTACATCATAGGGTGGCAAGGAATCGCTATCCTTCTGATCAGGACGCAGTTCGGCGCTGGGGGGCTTGGTGATCACCACATCGGGCATCACTGGACCATCGGGTCCCATGGCGAGGCTTGGGCGCACGGTGTTGCGGAAGCTTGAGAGCTCAAACACGGTCGTCTTGTAAGCGTCTTTGAGGACTGAATAGCCGCCGGCCATGTCGCCATAGATAGTCGCATAACCGACCGCCATTTCCGACTTGTTACCGGTGGTCAGAAGCATATGGCCGAACTTGTTTGAAAGCGCCATCAATGTGACGCCGCGAATGCGCGACTGAATATTCTCTTCCGTGATATCGACCTCGGCATCCAAAAAACTATCCGCCAGCATCGCGTCAAAGCCCTCTACTGCTGGCATGATCGGGATTGTATCGAGCTTGCAGCCAAGCAGCCGCGCGCACTCTGCCGCATCGTCCAGGCTTTCCTGCGACGTAAAGCGTGAGGGCATCATCACGCACCAGACCCGGTCGGCACCCAGCGCATCGACCGCCACTGCAGCAGACAAGGCACTGTCGATTCCGCCGGATAGGCCCAGCACCACGCCGGGAAAGCGATTGCGGTTCACATAGTCGCGTAGCCCAACCAGCATGGCGTGATAGATGTCGGCCGGATGGGCATCGAGCGCATGTTGCGGGCCGTCTGTACACGCCCAGCCATCATCGCTTTTTTCCCATAAAGTGGTCGCGACTTCTTCTTCCCAATCGGCAAACTGCCACGCAATTTCACCATCGGTGTTGAGGACGAAGGAAGATCCGTCAAAGACAATTTCATCCTGCCCACCGACCCGGTTGAGATAGGCCAGCGGCAAGCCGGTATTGGCGACCCGCCCGCGCGCAAGCGCCAACCGAATATCGTCTTTCTCGACTTCATAGGGGCTGCCATTGGGAACAATGAAAAGCTCCGCCCCGCGCGATGCAAGATGTGCGCACACGCCATCCACCCAGATATCTTCGCAGATCGGTACGCCAATTTTCACGCCGCGAAATTCGATCGGCTCCGGCATTGGCCCGGGCTTGAACAAGCGCAGCTCATCAAAAGTTCCGTAATTGGGCAGGCGGTGTTTGCGGATGATGGTCGTAACCTCACCGCCATCAAGCAGGGCCATGGCATTGTAGAGCTCGCCCTCTTCCAGGATCGCTGTTCCGACGAGCATCGCGGGTCCAGTATCGCCGGTAGCTTTGGCCATGCGTTCAAGCTCAATCCGCGCGCGCTCGATCAATGCGGGCTTGAGGACCAGATCTTCGGGCGGATAGCCGATCAGCTGCAGCTCGGGAAAGACGATCAGGTCCGCATCCGAACATCCCGCGCGGGCCTGCAACATTGCATCTGCATTGCAAGCCAGATCACCCATCACCTGGTTGAGCTGTGCAAAAGCTATTCTAAGGAAACTTGTCATCCAGCGCTCTTTATGGATGTTGCGCGCACTAGCCAAGGTGAAGACGATGCCCCTTACTCGCGAAGCCCTGATCAATCTCGCCGTCGACGGCTATTTCGGCAATGTGGGCCGCCGTGACATTGCCGCCCTGCTCGACAATCTCGCTGACGGTGTCGCGATGGCTGTCCCGTCTTTGGGAATCCGATTTCGCGACAAACAGGCGATTGCCGATCATTTCGTCGATTTCCTGGATGCCTATTCAAAGGTCGAGGTCGATGACTTTGCGGTGACGGCAGATATTGAGACTCAGTCGGTAGCCGTGCGCTTCCGCATCACATTGACGCCCAGCAATGGCGATGAATCCCGCGAAATGCGCAACTGCAATTTTTTCGAGATCGATGAAACCGGCAAGATCGCGGATATCACCAACTATATGAGCGGCCAGATCGAGGCCGGATTTCATGCCGGCGTAACACGCTAACCAAATACCAGGCCGCCGAGCAGGCGTCCTGGAATAAAGGCAAAGGCACCAGCAATAACGAGGCCGATATACATGCCTTCCATTGCCCGCCGATGGCCGACCAGGTCTCCCAGCCGCAAGCGCCAGAGCGAGAGCGGGACCGAAACCAATACCAGTACCGAAAAGACATGGATGAAGGATAGCGAGAACCAGAAACTCGATATCGCCGCGGTCAGCATCAGCACGACCCAGATTCGACCGAGCAGCCGATGGCGCGGTGTGCCCTTGGCACCATAAAGGATGATCGCACCAATCGGCAGAGCGGGAAGGACCGATACGAGATGGATGACAACCGCCGGTGACAGCGAATTATCGCTCGGCTGACCATTGCCATAGCTGAGTGCCATCAGCGCTAATGTGACGATGATAGTACCGACCGCGGTTGCAGCGATGAGAGGGATGGAAAGCCGGGGTGGCAGGGCGGTCGCGGCGCGGCTCATGCGAGATACGCCGTCGCGGATATGGCGGTAAGCGGCATGCTGGTGGCCGAAGCAATCAAGGTGGTCGAGACGCACAGGGCGAGAAAGACCGCGGCTAGGCTGGGCAAGATTGGGCGAAACGGGCTGTACATGGCAATTCTCCTGTTGGTGATGGGCCAAGAATGGCAGCGGCCCGTTCGCCAGCAAGCGGATCTGCGTGGACAGGAGAAAAGCTTCGCAAAACCGCTGATTTTGGGCTATTTGCCCATTCACGAAGCGCGAACGGGACAGGAAATCACATGCTGCTGCGCCAGTTGGCGATCGAAATCTTCATCATTGCGGCGATCGGCGCGCTGCTCGGCCTGCTCGGACCGTTCGGCACCTATGCGATGCCCGTGGCGATGCGCCTTGCCTATTGGATCGGCTTCATCCTGGTTGGCTATATCATCTATCGCCCGGTCCAGACCGTTGCGCTCTGGCTCGCGGACGCGACCGCGATACCGATCTGGGTTGCGCTGCTCTTTGCCGCGGGCCTCGCCGCCATACCGCTGACGGGCGCTGTCGGCTTTGCCCTTGCCGGCATGAGTCTCGAGACCGATTATCTCGGTTCCGCTTTCGGAACGCTCTATCTCCAGGTGCTCGGCATCGGCCTTGCGATCCAGGCGGGCATGTGGCTGTTGTTTAATCGCCAGCCGCCGACCAACGATCTCGCGCCAGCCAATGCAAATGTACCGCCGCCGCCAATCCCCCTCGACGTCAATGATATCCCGCTGCCCGAGACCCCGACCGCACCCTTTTTCGATCGGCTTCCGCCCGCGCTCGGCACCAATCTGGTCTGCCTCGAAATGCAGGATCATTATGTAAAGGCCCATACGCTGACTGGCAGCGAAATGCTGCTGATGCGGATGCGCGACGCGATTGCCGAACTCGATGGTGTGGAAGGACAGCAGGTCCATAGAAGCTGGTGGGTCGCACGGGATCAGGTGCGCGCGGTCCGCCGCGACGGCCGCAACATGAAGCTCGAACTTGCCAATGGCCTGCTCGCCCCGGTTGCCCGCAATCGACAGGAAAAACTCCGCAGCCAAGGCTGGTTCTGACGGGGCGCTTCGGCACTCCTGCGTGATGCTCCCCAGAAAAGCCCGGACAAGCTGTTTATTTTTTCCCGCCACAGCCTAAAACGACGGACGAAAATTCGGGCGAAGGGGCAGTGCATCCATGAAATTATTGTCGGGCAATTCAAACCTGCCGCTCGCGAGCGCGATTTCGCAATATCTCGAAATCCCGCTGACTGAAGCCAATGTCAGGCGCTTCGCCGACGAGGAGATCTTTGTCGAGATCCTCGAAAATGTCCGCGGCGAAGATGTCTTCGTGCTGCAATCGACAAGCTATCCAGCAAATGACAATCTGATGGAATTGCTGATCATGATCGATGCGCTGAAACGCGCGTCGGCCAAGCGCATCACGGCTGTGATGCCCTATTTCGGCTATGCCCGGCAGGACCGGAAGCCGGGGCCGCGAACGCCGATTTCGTCCAAGCTTGTCGCCAATCTGATAACGGTGGCGGGAGCCAATCGCGTCCTGACCATGGATCTTCATGCCGGCCAGATTCAGGGCTTTTTCGATATCCCGACCGACAATCTCTACGGTGCACCCGTAATGGCGGCAGATATCTCCGCTCGCTTTTCCAAGAAAGACATCACAGTCGTTTCGCCAGACGTCGGCGGCGTGGTTCGTGCACGCGCGCTGGCCAAACGCCTCGACAATGCGCCGCTCGCGATCATCGACAAACGGCGCGAACGGCCCGGCGAATCCGAGGTGATGAACATCATCGGTAACGTCGAAGGCCGCTTCTGCATCATCGTCGACGATATCGTCGATTCCGCCGGCACGCTCTGCAACGCGGCCGCCGCGATGAAAGAGTCAGGCGCCGAAGAAGTGATCGCCTATTGCACCCATGGCGTGCTGTCCGGCGGGGCCGTTGCCCGGGTCGATGGTTCGGTGATGAAGGAATTGGTGATCACCGATTCGATCGGTAATCACGAAGCAATCAGTGAATCGGAATCGATCCGCCACCTGCCAATCGCGCCGCTATTCGCCGAAGCCATCCGCCGCATCGCCGATGAAAGCTCCGTCTCCAGCCTGTTCGATTAGAGGCGAGGCTCGCACGCGCAACATCGCAGCATTGCAGTCGTCATTGCGACTCCGGCCTTGAGCCGGGGGAAGCAATCCAGAGTGGCTATGCACAGCGCATTCGGCTCTGGATTGCCGCGTCGCCTAACGGTGCCTCGCGATGACGGGGCCGCGTTCAGGCTCGTTTTCCAATTATCGCTAGTCCTGATGCTGAACCGTGAGACCGATGCCGTTGCACAATTGTGCTCCGGCGTAGGCCGAAGCACAGAGTACCGGAAAGCGGTAGTGTTCAGGATAGAGTTAAGCCGTCACCGCCGCGATGGCGCGTTCCAGACCGTCGCAATAGGCGGCGTGGTTTTCGGCGGTGTAGAGCAAGCCCTTCGAGGCCCAATAGAGCGTATGCGCGCGATCGACTGCCTGGGTGTCAGAAATCTCGGATGACTCCGCCGTCAGCATTTTGGCGACCTTGGCATTGATGTAGCGTTCGGCCTGTTCGGCGAGCGCCGCTGCTTCGCCATGGACGAGCGTCAGGATCTCGGCGGCATGGGGCGATGCGCGGAGCAGATCGACATGCTGGCCAGCCCAGATCTCATAGGCTGCCATCAGCCGATCCGGGATGGCGCGACTATCATCTTCAAGTGCCGCCAATGCGTCCGCTGCCGTTTGCTCGATGAGCGTTTTCGTGGCCCAGGCGAACACCGCTTCTTTTGAACCATAGCGATTGTAGAGCGCCTGGCGCGAAATCCCCATCGCATCGGCCAGATCCCCCATCGAGCTCTTGCGAAAGCCATATTGGGAGAAGACGCGCAGCACGGATGTGAGGGGATCTTCCGGGTTCATGACGACATAATTGACATTATCGTTCTTTTTTGTCAACTATGTAAATATAGTGATTCGCCCCCATTGACTGGCCGCGCCTGCGGCAAAGGAGAAATTCATGCTCGACGTGACCAAATCCGGTGTTCGCAACTGGAAACCAGACGCATTGCCGGATCTCACCGGCAAACTTTACGTGATTACCGGCGGCAATAGCGGGATTGGCCTCGATGCCGCCCGCATGTTGGCCGACAAGGGCGCTGATGTCGTGATTGCCGGGCGCAACCAGGAAAAGATCACCGCGGCTGCCGCGAGCCTACAAGGCAGCGCCACCGGCACTATCGATACCGTACAGCTCGACCTGTCCGATCTCTCCAATGTCCGCGCAGCCGCTGAGACCGTGCGTTCGCGCTATGACAAGATCGACGGCCTGATCGACAATGCCGGTATCATGCAAACGCCCGAAACCCGCACGGTTGACGGCTATGAGCTGCAGCTCGCAACCAACCATCTCGGCCATTTTCTCTGGGCAGGATTACTGCTCGATCTTGTCGAGAAAGCAGCAGGCCGGATCGTTACCGTGTCGAGCATTGCCCATAAATTCGGCACGATCTTCATAGACGATCTGATGCTCGAGAAAAGCTATTCGCCGACCCAGGCCTATGGCCAATCCAAGCTTGCCAATATGCTGTTCGGCCTGGAGCTGCATCGCCGGCTTGCCGCCAAGGGAAGCGCGGTCAAATCGATCGTCTGCCACCCCGGCTATTCCAACACCGCGCTGCAGGACACCGGGCCGTCGGGCGCGTTCAACCTGCTCTATAAATTCCTCAATCCGCTCATGGCGCAACCGTCTGCGCTTGGCGCGATCCCGACGGTGCTCGCGGCTGCGGGGGAAGAAGCGCAATCGGGCGCCTATTATGGACCGACTGGCTGGGGCGATGCGCGTGGACCGGTGGGTGACTCCCAGGTCGCAATGCGCGGTCGCAATGCCGAACGCGCTGCATGGCTATGGGAGGAGAGCGAAAAGCTCGTCGATTTCAACTGGGATGCACTGGCCTAGTCCGCGAACGGATCATAATCGCCAAAGCTCCAGGCATTGCCCTCCGGATCGAGCGCGCCATAGGTGCTGCCGCCATAGTCCTGCGCTTTGGGTTCCATGATGATCGTTGCGCCCGCCGCCCGGGCACGCTCGCAATGCGCGGCGACATCAGGAACGACCAGATAGAGCGTCTGCGTATTGCCGCCGGCTTCGGCCACCGTCTTCATCGATGCGACATCTGTCCATTCGCCGCCCATCGCAGTCGCCACCATCAGCATCTGGCCAGCATAGAGAAGCTGCGCATGATGGACGATCGAAGGATCATCCTCATCCGTGAACACCGCATGTTTCTCGAAACCGAAGCCGGTGCAGAGAAAATCTATGGCAGCGAGTGCGTCCTTATAGCGGATATTCGGCATCATCGCGGGTGTAACAGTCATTTCGCCCTCCTAATTTCGGACGCGAGCATAGCATGAAATGCGGCACCGAAGCAGTGTCTGCCGCCAAACCGTACCGTCACTCCCGCGCAGGCTGGAGTCGATCACCGGACGTCGCGTAACCCGCAAGAGATTCCCGCCTGCGCGGGAATGACGATCGAAGGTGGCAAATTGGAATGTTTGACCGGAATTCCCGGGAGGACTAGCTTCCCGGCCATGGCAAAAGACAATATCTTCACCCATCCGATGCACCTTGGGCTCGGGGCGACAGCTGTTCCCCAACCCGAATTCACCGGCGTAGACTGGTATGAAAGCTATGGGATGCGCACTGCCAGCGACGGCGCCGAAGGCCGACTCGTCAGCGCGCATAATTTCACCGAAAGCTGGGATGTGTGGGAAATGCATCCCAAGGGCGAAGAGGCGGTGATCTGCCTGACCGGGGCGATGACGCTGCACCAGGAAATGGCCGACGGCACCAAAGCCACCGTGACGCTGGGCCCCGGCGAATATGCCATAAATCCACCCGGTTGCTGGCACACAGCCGATATCGATGGAGAGGCAAGCGCGCTCTTTATCACAGCAGGTATGGACACCGAGATGCGTCCGCGCGACTAGACGTTCATGGCCACTATTGAATCCGATCTTGCGCTCGCAAACCGCCTTGCCGATGCGGCAGGCGAAGCGATCCGCCCCTTTTTTCGTTCTGACTTCAAAAGCGAAAGCAAGGATGACGCTTCGCCGGTAACCGAGGCCGATCGCGCATCGGAACAGGCGATGCGCGCGATCCTTGAAGAGGAATGCCCCGACGACGGGATCATCGGTGAAGAATATGGCGCAGTACGCGAATCGGCAACGCGCCAATGGGTGCTCGACCCGATCGACGGCACGCAGAGCTTCATCGCCGGGCGTCCGATCTTTGGCACGCTGATCGCATTGATGCAGGATGGCTGGCCGGTGATGGGAGTGATCGACCAGCCGATTGGTCGCGAACGCTGGACTGCGGCAATGGGCAGCCCGACCCAGTTCAACGGCACGCCAGTCAAGGCGCGGCGCTGCAAGGCGCTAGAAGGCGCAACCGTAGCAACCACCAGCCCGCATTGTTTTTCCGATGATGAGGCCGAAGCCTATCTCCGCGTGATCGCCGCTGCCTATGGCCAGCATCCCTGGCCTGTTTATGGCGGCGATTGCTATAATTACGGCCTGGTCGCGTCCGGCCATCTCGATGTCGTGATCGAAACCGGATTGAAGATCCATGATTACGCCGCCCTTGCTCCGATTGTCGAAGGTGCCGGTGGGCAGATGTGCGACTGGCAGGGCGAGCCTTTAACCGCCCAGAGCGACGGGCGGGTAATTGCGCTCGGCGATTCGGCGCGGCTCGACGATGTGCTCGAGGCGCTGCACGGCAGCGACTAGGCGATCAACTTTCCGCCAGCCATTGGCGATAGCGCCGATTGAGTGCGTCATAGCGCGGATCGCTGCGCAGATCGTCGAAAAATGGACTTTGCACGATGCGGATAAATTGCGCGGGCGAGGTGCGTAGCATCATCATTTCGATGAGCTCAAAAACAGTGTCCCGGTTGTCGCTAATCGCATTGGCGACGACAACAACAAAACCCTCTTCGATCAGCATCTGATTGTCAGGCGGCGGATTGCCCAGCAGCCCCCGGGTGCTGCGCTCCACTTCAGCCGGATTGCCTTCGATAGCAAACAGTACCGGAAGGATTTTTCGCGCTTCGACATCGTCGGGATCCTCGGCAAGAATTTGCTCAATCCTGGGCCGCAGCGCGGCGACCATGTTCGTCGCGGCGTCGCTATCGCCCAATCGCAGGAAAGCAAAAGCATGATTCAGATCGAAATAGTTTAGAAAAGGCGGCTGGTTGCGCGGTGCTGGCCATTTGGCAACCAGCCCGCGGATATCTTCGTCACTGCCCGCATAGAAAATCATCTGGGTGCGAAACATGTCATAGGAGCCGGAATCGAAGGCATCGATCGCCGTACAATCCGCCCAGGCGGCCGGCAGATTTCCGGCCAGCACATGGTTGGTTGTGCTTGCACCGAGCAGATAGGCCGCCCCCGGGCTGATCGTCAGACCCCGATCGAGCAGGCCGCGCGCCTCTTCGATGCGACCGACCAGGCCCAGCGTATAGCTGAGGTCACCAAAGATATTGATGCGCAATGGATTGAGGCTGAGGGCGCGGCGAAAAGCGCTCAATGAATCGTCGAATGTGCCCTGGCGTCGGGAAACCGAGGCAGCCATAGACCAGATATCTGAATTGCTCGGGCCTGCCTCCGAGGCCCGGCGCAGATAATCGCTGGCGGCGTCAAGATCTCCCAATACCCAATAATGATAGGATCCCATTGCCCATAGGGTGAGCGGGCTGTTTGGGGCCATTTCGACGGCTTGGTCGAGCGCATTAACGGCCAGGGCAAGATTGGTTTCGCGTTCCGCGCCAGACCAATATAGCGAGAGCAGCGACATTGCCTTTTCGGCATAGGCATTGGCAAAGGCTGGATCGAGCGCAATCGCCCGGTCGAAAAGTATGACTGCCTCGGCAAATCCTTCCTCTGTGTTATCACCATAGCGCCCCAGAATGCGGCCTTCGAGATAGAGCCGATAGGCTTCAGCATTCTCGGTCGGCGTCTCCTCTATCACCTGTTGCTCGGCGTCGGTGAGGACGGTGCCGAGTTCGGACACGATTCCAGATGTGATCTGCTGTTGGGTGCGGAAGATATTTTGGGCATCGATCCCGGTGACGATCGAATCCTGCCACACATCGTCTCCGGAATCGCCGATCGAAAGCGTCACCGATATCCGAGCCTGATCGCCTGCGCTTTGCACCGATCCCTTAAAGACGTGGCTGACGCCAAGCTCGGCAGCAATTTCAGCGATCGGCTTGTCGCTCGCCTCATAGGCCATGACTGACTCGCGCGCGATAATCGATAACCCGCTCAAGCGAGACATTTGTGCAAGCAGCTCATCATGCAGGCCGCGCGCAAAAAACGCGCTATCGTCACTCTCCGTCAGATTGCTGAACGGCAAGATTGCGACACTCGGGCCGTCAGATGCTGGCGTAACAGCATCCCCCTCACCATCACGGGACATGACGAACAAGCCAGCCAATGCCGCCACCCCGCCAACGGCAACGGGTATCGCAAAGGGGCTCTTCAACAGCTGCCGCCGGGACATGCCGACCGGGATCCGGCTCAGATGCTCGCTCACCGATCCGCGAATCTTCTGCTCGATGGCATCGAGCAGCTTGTCGGTATGGTCGGACGGCACCGCGCCGCTCCACCCGGAAAAGTCCAGTGACTGGAACTGACGATAGCCAAGCGGCGGGGGGTCGCCGTCTAGGCTGATTGGAATCATCTTCTCATTCTGAGCGGCCGTTTCCGCCTCGTCTTTCACCCAACGCGACTTGCGGGAATGTTCAGACCACAGAACAATAACGACCTTGGCCGCATCCAGCTTCGTTTCGATATCGTCGGAAAACCGCTCTCCGCCGTCAATCAGCTGATCCCACCAAAAACTGTGGTCACTATCCTCAAGCAGAGCGGCGATGCTCGTCGCTGCCGGAAGATCCGCGCGCGCGTAGGATATGAATATATCGGCCAAAACACCCCCTTGGGCCGAAAAATGGTCGGCCAGCGAACGATAGCTCGCTTGGGTAGAATGCTAATGCAGATCGGAGCAGAAACACAAGCAAAGAGACGATGGAAGGCCCACAGATTTGCGCCGGGTTTCGGCGCGAAAGAATATTGCGTTCTCTATGCAGGATCGCTATAGCGCGCGCTTCCGACGAAAGCTGAATGAACTGTCCGGCCAGTATGGGCTGCCGAGGCCGTTCGCAAATCGTCAAAACCGAGGAGACGAAAATGCCCAAGCTGAAGACCAAGAGCGGTGTGAAGAAACGCTTCAAAATCACCGCCACCGGCAAGGTCAAGCACGGCGTCGCTGGCAAGCGCCACCGGCTGATCAGCCATAATTCGAAATATATCCGCCAAAATCGCGGCACCACCAAACTGTCCGACGCTGATGCGAAGACAGTCAAGAAATGGGCGCCCTACGGGCTGCGCTAGGAGGTAAGCGAAAATGGCACGAGTAAAACGCGGGACAACGACGAAAACCCGCCACAAGCGACTTCTTAAAGAAGCCAAGGGCTATTGGGGCCGCCGCAAGAATACGATTCGCGTGGCACGCCAGGCGGTCGAAAAGGCCGGTCAGTACGCCTATCGCGATCGCAAGGTTAAGAAGCGGAACTTCCGCGCATTGTGGATCCAGCGGATCAACGCTGCGGTACGCACCGAAGACATGACCTATGCCCGCTTCATGCATGGCCTGAAGCTGGCCGGTGTCGAGCTGGACCGCAAGGTTCTGGCCGATCTCGCGATGAACGAACCCGAGGCATTTAGCGCCGTCGTTGCCCAGAGCAAAGACGCGCTCTCAAAAGCCTGAGGCAACGACAGCAATCGCCGGTAGCAACATCGGCAATTCACACTAAAAGGGCGCGGGGAGCGGAACGGCTCCACGCGCCCTTTTTCGTATCACGCTATTCGAAACGGACAGAATGATGGAACAGCTGAAGCAGGAACTCTCTGCGGCGATCGATGCAGCGGACAGCCTCGATGCGCTCGATGCCGTGCGGGTACAGGCGCTCGGCAAGAATGGCGCGGTCACCAGCCTCCTCAAGACACTCGGTTCGATGACACCGGAAGAGCGCAAGGTCGAAGGGCCGCGCATCAATGGCCTGCACAGTGACATCGCCGATGCGATCGAAGCGAAGAGAGACGCGCTGGCCGATGCCGAGCTGACCAAACGCCTCGCCTCGGAAACGCTCGATCTGTCGCTGCCGGCCAAGGATCGCCCCAAGGGATCGGTGCATCCGGTGAGCCAGGTGATGGATGAGCTTGCCGAAATCTTCGCCGATCTCGGCTTTGCCGTCGCCACCGGCCCCGAGATCGAGGATGACTGGCACAATTTCACCGCGCTCAACATTCCCGAAAGCCATCCGGCGCGGGCGATGCATGACACTTTCTATTTCGGCGAAAACCAGATGCGCGATGGCCAGCCGATGATGCTGCGCACCCATACCTCGCCGGTGCAGATCCGCACGATGACCGATCAGGAGCCGCCGATCCGTATCATTGCGCCGGGCCGCACCTATCGGTCTGACTCCGATGCGA
This sequence comes from Parasphingopyxis sp. CP4, assembly GCF_013378055.1. NCBI lineage: Bacteria > Pseudomonadati > Pseudomonadota > Alphaproteobacteria > Sphingomonadales > Parasphingopyxidaceae > Parasphingopyxis > Parasphingopyxis sp. CP4. The sequence continues at coordinate 2,274,319 of NZ_CP051130.1, forward strand.
CCCACACGCCGATGTTCCACCAGGTCGAGGGTCTGGTGATCGATCGCGACATCCATATGGGCCATCTCAAATGGACGCTCGAGACTTTCGTAAAGGCCTTTTTCGAGCGCGATGATATCGTGCTGCGCCTGCGCCCGAGCTATTTCCCCTTCACCGAGCCATCGGCCGAAGTCGATGTCGGCTATTCGCTGAAGGACGGGAAACGCATCATCGGCGGCGATCCGAACACCGAAGAAGGCGGATGGATGGAAATCCTCGGCTCGGGCATGGTCAATCGCAAGGTGATCGAAGCCTGCGGACTGGATCCCGATATATGGCAGGGCTTTGCCTTTGGCTGCGGTATCGATCGCCTCGCCATGCTCAAATATGGGATGGACGATCTGCGCGCCTTTTTCGACGGCGACCTACGCTGGATCGAACATTATGGATTCTCGGCGCTTGATGTGCCGACGTTGAGCGCGGGAGTGGGCGCATGAAGTTCACCCTGTCATGGCTGAAAGAGCATCTCGATACCGATGCCGATCTCGATACCGTTCTCGAAAAGCTGACGGCGGTCGGGCTGGAGGTTGAGGGCCTGGAGAATCCCGGCGATGCGCTGGAGGGATTCCGTATCGCCCAGGTCATTTCGGCGGAAAAACATCCCAATGCCGACAAGCTGCAGCTGCTCAAGGTCGATACCGGCTCGGGCGATCCGGTGCAGGTCGTGTGCGGCGCGCCCAATGCCCGCAAGGGCATGGTCGGCGTCTTTGCCGCGCCCGGCACCTATGTGCCCGGCATCGATGTCACGCTTGGCCCGGCCAAGATCCGCGATGTCGAAAGCTTCGGCATGATGTGTTCAGAGCGCGAGCTGGAACTGTCCGACGAGCATGAGGGCGTTATCGATCTCGACGAGAGCGTGGCTGCGCATATCGGCGACAGCTATGTCGAATGGGCGGGGCTCGACGATCCAGTGATCGATATTGCGATCACGCCGAATCGTCAGGATTGCATGGGTGTGCGCGGCGTTGCGCGGGATCTGGCTGCGGCCGGGCTCGGCACGCTCAAACCGCTCGCCGTTCCAACGATTGCCGGCGATCGCGCGCCTTCGATAGAGATCCGCACAGACGATCCGGAAGGCTGCCCGGCCTTTTTCGGACGCACCGTGGCGGGCGTTGCCAATGGCGCCTCGCCAGACTGGATGCAGAAGCGACTGCGCGCGATTGGCCAAAAACCGATCTCCGCGCTCGTCGACATCACCAATTACATCATGATCGATCATGGTCGACCGCTGCACGTCTATGACCGCTCGTCACTGGGCGATGCGATTTTCGCCCGTCGTGCGACGAATGGCGAACAGGTCGTCGCGCTCAATGGCAAAGAGTATACGCTCGACGACAGCATGACCGTGATCGCCGACGAAATGGGCGTCCACGATATTGGCGGCATCATGGGCGGTGAACATTCCGGCGTGCAGGACGAGACGTCCGAGATCGTCATCGAATGCGCTTATTTCGATCCACCCCGCATTTCCCGGACCGGCCAGAAGCTTGGCCTGATGTCGGATGCGCGCGCACGCTTTGAGCGCGGTGTCGATCCCGCTTTCCTGGGCGATGGCCTGGCCATTGCAACGCAACTGGTGCTCGACATGTGCGGCGGCACGCCGTCTGGGTCCGTCGAAGCAGGCGCGCTGCCAGATGATAGCCGGACAATCGACTATGATCCGACATTGTCTGCAACATTGGGCGGACTGGCGATCCCGAACGATAGGCAACGCGCATCGCTTGAGGCGCTGGGCTTTGGCGTAGAAGGCGATGGGCCGTTTCGCGTCACCCCGCCAAGCTGGCGCCGCGATATTGTCGGCGCGCCCGATCTTGTCGAAGAGGTTTTGCGCCTCGAAAGCCTGGACGCAATTCCCTCGGTCGCCCTGCCGCGTGCCGATGGCGTCGCGACGCCAACTGCCTCACCGGAGCAGAAGCGCGAGCGAACCGTGCGCCGGGCTGCGGCTGCACGCGGGCTCAATGAAGCCGTCAATTGGAGCTTCATTCCCGAGAGCGAAGCAGCACTGACGGGAGAGGCACCCTGGATCCTCGCCAATCCGATCAGCGAAGACATGAAGGTGATGCGCACCTCGATGATCCCGGGCCTGGCCGCTGCGGCCAAGCGCAATGCCGATCGCGGCGCTGCGAGCATTCGTTTGTTCGAGATCGGCCGCCGTTATCTGGAAGAGGAAGAGCGTGCGACACTGGGCCTGATCCTGGTCGGCGAAAAAGCCGCGCGGCATTGGCAAGGCAATGAACCACCGTTCGACGTCTATGACGCCAAGGCTGAAATCCTTGCGCTGCTCGAAGCCGCCGGTGCGCCGGTCGGCAATCTGCAGCTCTTTGGCGACGCCAGCTCGCTCTACCATCCGGGCCGTTCCGCGCGGCTCTGCCTTGGCCCAAAGAACATGCTGGCTGAGTTTGGCGAACTGCATCCTGCGACGCTCAAGGCGCTTGATCTGGACGGACCGGCCATGGCTGGCGAAATCTACCTCGATGCGATCCCGATGGGCCGCAATTCCGGCCATATGCGCAAAGCCTTCACGCCCCCTGCCCTGCAGGCCGTGACCCGCGATTTTGCGTTCCTGGTGGATGCGGATTCCTGCGCCGATACGCTGCTTCGCGCGATAAAGGGCGCGGATAAGCAAAGCCTGGTCGATGCGCGCATCTTCGATGTGTTCGCCGGCGAAGGCGTACCTGACGGCAAGCTATCGATCGCCGTCGAAGTGACGCTGCAACCGCAGGACAAGAGCTTCACCGAAGAAAATCTGAAAGCGATTTCGGACAAACTGGTGGCTGCTGCGGCGAAGGTTGGGGGTGAGTTGCGGGGGTAGTAAGGACAAGGCTTCGACAAGCTCAGCCCAAACGGGTTCTGAACACCAATCCCCACCCCGCTTACCCTGAGCCTGTCGAATGGTTGCCTTTCTGCCCTCAGCTGCTGGTGCTTACCGCCCCAACAAGAATACCGCTTGTTCGGCGAGAAGGTTTGCCGCGCCGGCGCCGCGTTGGCGGTTGCCGCTCAAGTACCAGGCCTGTTCCACCGCAATGCCCTGCTGGCCAATCAGCGCGCGGAAATCGTCAATCGTGACGTGATGGATATTCTCGGTCGCATACCAGCTTAAGGGCAGCGCGCCGGTGACCGGCATCCGGCCGCCAAACATCAGGTTTGCGCGGACCCGCCAATAGGCGAAATTCGGAAAGCTGACGAATGCGCGCGGGGCGATGCGCAAGAGCTCGGTCAGGATCGCATCGGGCGCCCGGGTCGTCTGCAGCGTCTGGCTGAGGATCGCATAGTCGAACGCGCTATCCGGATAGTCTGCAAGGTCCGTATCGGCATCGCCTTGCACCACCGACAGGCCCTTTGCCATCGCCTGGGCAACATTGGTGGCGTCAAGCTCTAACCCGCGGGCATCGGCGCTTTTCGTTTCGCGAATTGCCGCCATGAGGCCACCATCGCCGCACCCGATATCGAGCACGCGCGCGCCTTCGGGCAGGTGATCGGCGATAATCGCCAGATCGGGACGAAGCGCGCTGGTCATGCCCGGCCCTCACCGGCTTTCAGGAACCCGTCGATCACATCATTCATGCCCGGTGTATCGAGCAGGAAGGCGTCATGGCCGAAGGGCGAGGAGAGTTCGACAAAACTGACTTCCGCGCCGCCGGCATTGAGCGCACGGACGATCATCTTGGCTTCGCTGGTCGGATAGAGCCAATCGCTGTCAAAACTGATCACGCAAAAGCGCGTGTTCGATCCGGTAAAAGCATTGGCGAGCAGGCCGCCATGTTCCTCGGCCAGGTCAAAATAATCCATCGCGCGGGTGATATAGAGATAGCTGTTCGCATCGAAGCGATCGACAAAGCTGATCCCCTGATGCCGCAAATAGCTTTCGATCTGGAAATCTGCGTCAAAACCGAAACTTTTTGCGTCCCGCGCCTGAAGCCGGCGACCGAATTTCTCGGTCAGCCCTTCTTCGGAGAGATAGGTGATATGGGCCGCCATCCGGGCGACGGACAGCCCCTTGGTCGGCTGTTCGCCGTCAGAGTAATAATCGCCGCCGCGCCAATTGGGATCGGCCATGATCGCCTGGCGCCCGACCTCGTGAAAGGCAATATTCTGCGCCGAATGCCGGGCCGCTGTCGCAATCGCAACGGCCGAGCGGACGCGATCGGGATAGCAGGCCGCCCATTGCAGCACCTGCATGCCGCCCATCGAACCGCCGATCACCGCCTGGAGCGTCTCGATACCCAGATGATCAACGAGCATTGCCTGTGCACGCACCATGTCCCGGATCGTGATCACCGGGAAACGCATCGCATAAGGCGCACCGTCTTCGGCGGCGCTCGCCGGGCCCGCACTCCCCATGCAGCTGCCCAGCACATTGGTGCAGATCACGAAATGACGGTCCGTATCAATGGGTTTCCCAGGGCCGACCATCGAGGTCCACCAGCCGGGCTTGCCGGTCAGCGGATGCTCGGACGCGACATATTGATCCATGGTCAGTGCATGGCAGATGAGGATTGCATTGGAGCAATCGTCATTGAGCGCGCCATAGGTTTCATAGGCGATCTCGAGCGGCGCCAGCGATCCACCGCCATCGAGCATCAACGGCCCGGGCAAGGTCACAGCGCGCGCGGCGCCAAAAGGAGAGCTATCTTCCGCCATGGAAAGGCGGCGCTAGGGCGCAAAAGGCCAGCTTGTCAACGAAAGCGGGCGATTGGCGGACAATCTTGTCTTCACCCGTTTGGGCTGAGCTTGTCGAAGCCTTGCCCTTCACCTTTGCGCTGCCAAAGAAAGTGCAGCCCTTCGACAGGCTCAGGGCAAACGGGGTCTTCGAAGTTGTGCCGATAGGTGATCGGCGCCAGCGGATTACTCGGATCTTACATCTTTTTCGGTTTGAGCCTCCCGAGAATCTCTCTATTCCCGCCTGTATGACAGGCCCAACGCCCAAATCCTGGATCACGGCGATCACGCCCTATGCGCCCGGCCGCTCGAGTTCCGGTTCCGATGCGCCGACGATCAAGCTATCGTCGAACGAAAATCCACTTGGGACCAGCGAACAGGCGCAATCCGCACTGGCCGACGAACGCGGTACATTGGCCCGCTATCCCGATCCCAATTCGACCGCCTTGCGCACCGCTCTCGCGGAGCACAATGGCATTGAGGTTGATCGCATTGTCTGCGGAACGGGATCGGATGAGATCCTGCATCTCGCCGCCGGCGCCTATGCGAGTATCGGTGATGAGATCCTCTATGTCCGCTATGGCTTCATGGTCTATCCGCTGTCGGCCCGGCGGGTTGGAGCGACACCGGTCGAGGCCGACGATGCCGACTATGCGACCGATATCGATGCGTTGATTGCGGCAGTTACACCGGCAACCAGGGTGATATTCCTCGCCAATCCGAATAATCCGACCGGCACCTACACGCCGATCGCAGAGATTGCGCGACTTCATGACGCCATGCCGGAGGATTGCCTGTTGGTAATCGACCAGGCCTATGCCGAATATCTTGATCCGGACGAGGCGGTGCTGCCGCTTGAGCTGGCGCGTAAAGCCAATAACATATTGGTAACACGGACATTTTCAAAGATTTACGGACTGGCGGCTGAACGGGTCGGCTGGGCCTATGGTCCGGCACCGGTGATCGAAGCGCTGAACCGCATCCGCGGACCATTCAATGTCACAACGGCAGGCCAGGCGGCGGCCTTGGCAGCACTGTTTGATCAAGATTTTGTGGAAATGAGCCGGTCGCATAACCAAAAATGGCGCGACTGGCTGGCAGCGCGGATCGCGGCCATGGGCAATGCCGGGCTGCGCGCGATACCCTCTGAAACCAATTTCCTGCTGATCCTGTTCGATGGCGCGCTATCCGCCGAAGCCGCCTATGAAGGCTTGATGGAGCGCGGCTACATCACCCGCTGGCTGCCGGGACAGGGCCTGCCCGATGGTCTCAGGATATCGATCGGGACCGAAGAGGAAACCCGGGGAGTTGCCGCGGCGCTGGAAGGCCTGGTTTCCGCTACTCTGTAGTTTCTTTCTCGAATGCGTTGATGAGTGCATGCACACGCTCTTCAATCTCTTCGCGGGGCAAGCCGACGGGGATCGGATCGAAGAAGCGATAGGTCACCGTGCCGGGATATTTGATCCAGCTATCCTTGGGCCAGACATGGCCACTTTTGATCGCAATCGGAACGACCGGTAGTTTGAACATCTTGTAGAGCCCGGCAAATCCAGCCTGAAGTTCGGGCTGTTCGCCCGGCGGGACGCGCGTCCCTTCCGGGAAGATAACAACCGATCGCCCATGCGCGAGTACCTTTTTCGTGCGCTTCAGCATCGCCCGCATCGTCGCAGCACCGCCGCTTCGATCCACGGCAATGCCACCATATTGAACCGCCAACCAGCCCCAGCCCGGAATCTCGGTCAGCTCCTTTTTGAGCACCGGGGCCGGCGTATCGAGCAGGTTGAGAAAATCGAGCGTTTCGAACATCGCCTGATGCTTGGCGGCGAACAGATATTGGCCATCAGGCACTTCGCCCTCAATCTGCACCCGAATGCCAAGCAAGACGCGTGCGCACTGGCGATGGAAACGCACCCAGGCATAGATCACCGCATGCATCGGCCGCTCGCCGAGCAACGCGCCAAACAGCGCTGCAATCACCCAGGGAATGGTCATGCCATAAAAGACGATGAAGAAGAGAATGGACCGGATTGCCGCCATTTCGCGCTACAGCCCGACCAGCGCGCTCACCCGGCGCAACAGATATTTATTATATTCCAGAAAGAGTTGCATGAAGCTGGGATCGCTCGCCACCGCATCGGGCAGCAGCGTCACGCCGGCATCCAGCTCTCGCTCCAATTCGTAGCGTGCACGCGGCATATGCCAGTCTGTCGTCACCAGCCGAACCGTCGTGAAGCGATTTTCGCGCATCCAGCGCGCAGCCTCTGCACCATTGCTGCGTGTATCGACGGCTTCCTGGCCAAGATCGATGCAGCAATCGAACAGCGCTTCTGGTTTGCCGATTTCCTCCGCCAGTTCCACCGGGCGGACGGTGCGATTGACGCCGGAAACAAGCAGGCGATCCGCCTCCCCGGCCTCGAGCAGTTCAACGCCGCGCTCAATCCGGTTTTCACCGCCGGTAAGGACAATGATCGCATCGGTATGTTGCGGGCCCGCCGGGCCGGGCAAGGTGATCACAAAAAATGCGAAGCCAAGCGCCCATAGGAGCAGGATCAGAGAGAGGATGCGACGAACCATGGAACAGCCTTATAGCATCTTCCTGAGCACACCGATCACGGTGAACCGTGCTACAAAGGTCGACATGACCGCCCCCAATAGCGGCAAAAGGAGCAGAGTAAACCAACCCCAGAGCGGCAGCGACGCCGAGCCCAACAGTTCCGAGCCAACCGCGCCGATCCGCTGGCCGAGCAGCAGAAGGACGATGATGGCGGACAAAAAGCCGACAATCCCGCCGAGCAAGGCATCGATTGCAATCCGCCGCTGGAAAAGCCGCGCAATCTGAACATCCGTCGCGCCCATCAAATGCAACACTTCAATCGTCGCACGGTGCGTGTTGAGCGCCGCGCGCACGGCAAGGATTACGGACGCCGCCAACGCGCTCGCCGTCAGCAGAACCAGCGCCAAAGCAAGCCAGGTAAGTGATCCAATCAATCCCGCAAGCGGCGCGAGGAACTGCGCATGATCATCCACCCGGGCAGAGGGCGCGACCGCAAGGATCGCTTCTTCGACGCTTTCAAGGTCGGCATGGGTTTCGGCGTTCAGGTCCGCATCGATCATAGTCGGGACGGGGATCCCTTCTTCCTGTCCGGCGGCACCAATCCAGGGCTCCATTAGCGCGTCGATTTCGGAATCCGGGACACGGATCACTTCATTCACCCCGTCCATTGCTTGTAATGCGGCCATTGCCGCTCTGGTCTGTTGTTCGCGAATATCGGGATTGGCCTCAACAATCTGGACGGTGATGCGCTGCGCTATGCTGCCGGTGACATTGCTCGCGGCATGGTTGAGCGCCAATCCGCCGGCTGCCGCCAGCACGGTGAGAAACATCATGATCGCAATCACCCAGGGCATCGGGCCCGATAGCCGGCCTTCGGTCAGCAATCGGCGTTCGGCAGGCGTGGCGGCAAAAGGTAACGTCATGTCTTGCGCTTCCGGCCTGTGCGCGGTTCGCGCGGCGGATTGCGGAGCAAGCCAGTAGGGTCAGACAAACGCCCGCCTTCGAGTCGCATCATCTGAGCTGCGGACACCCGGCTCAACAAATGCACGTCATGCGTCGCCACCACCAAAGTCGTACCCAGCTTGTGCAACGCATCGAAGAGATGCAGCAGGCGCGCGGCCATTTCGGGATCGACATTGCCGGTCGGCTCATCGGCAATCAGCAATTCCGGTCGACCGATCACCGCCCGGGCGATAGCAACACGTTGTTGCTCACCGCCAGACAAGGTCGCGGGTCGCGCACTTGCGCGATCGGACAGGCCGACCCAGGCCAGCATTTCATTCACTGGCGTCGCCAGCTCTTCCTCATCAACACCTGCGACCCGCAGGGGCAACGCAATGTTATCAAAGGCAGAAAGATGCGGCACGAGCCGGAAATCCTGAAACACCACACCGATCCGGCGCCGAAAGCCCGGTAGCCGATCGCGCGGCAAAGTCACGACATCTTCGTCGAACAGGCGGATCAAGCCGCGACTGGGCCGCAGGGCAAGGTAAAGTAGTTTCAATAATGACGTCTTGCCCGCACCGGACGGGCCGGTCAGAAAATAGAAGCCGCCGCCGTCGAGCGAGAAGCTGACGTCAGACAGTGTTTCCGCCCCGGTTCCGTAGCGTAGTCCCACATTTTCGAACTGAGCGATTGTCGATGTCATCGCCGCAGCAATGGCACAGCGCGCCATCTGCCGTAAAGCACACAACGCAGGACGCGACCATCTTGCCAGCCGACCCCCTGCGCGCGTAGATCACACCAGACTTTGCAATCAGTTGGCGTACCATTCGGATGATCCTCGTTTGCCCGGCCTGTTCTACCCGTTATCTGGTGCCTGACACGGCAATCGGTGTCGAAGGCCGCCAGGTGCGCTGCGCCAATTGCAAGAACAGTTGGTTTGCCGAGGGCGCGGAAACGGTTGTCGCGCCCGCACCGCCTCCCCCTCCGCCTCCGCCCGCGCCGGTCCAGCAGGAGTTTCCGGATCCACCGCTCCACCATGACGAAGAAGCAGCGCCAGCGGCCAAAGAACCGTCTTACCAGGCGCCAGCGAGTGACGATCCCGATCCGTTTGCCCATGAACCGCCATTCAAACCGCGTCGCAATCCAGCAAAAATGTGGACCGCGATAGCTGTCGGCCTGTTCCTTGTGCTCGGCGCCGGGATTGGCGCAATTGCATGGTTCGGTCCGCCTAGTTTTGTTGCGGGATTGGGCAGTGAGGCTGGCGATAGCGCGCTTGATGTTCAACTTGTGCGTTCGCCGGAACGGCGCACGCTCGCCAGCGGGCATGAGCTGCTCTCTATTTCCGGCCGGATCGTCAATATGACTGATGAGGAGCAGCGGGTGCCCGATATTCGGGCAGAGCTCCGCAATGCGCAGGGCGCGGTTGTTTATGATTGGACGATCCAGGCGCCACAACAATCCCTTCCCGCGCGCGAAATGGTAGAATTCAACTCGGCCGAGATCGATATTCCGCGCAACGCCGAGGAACTCAATCTCAGCTTCGTGCCATTTGAAGGGGCATAGTCAGGAGGCCGGCATCCATATCGGGATATTGACTGGCGGCGGCGATGTACCCGGGCTCAATGCCTGTATCCGGGCGATTACGCTCGGCGCTCTTGACGAAGGCTGGCAAGTCACCGGGTTCCGACGCGGCTGGCGCGGCTGCCTGTCCATCGATCCCGATGATCCGGCCAGCATCGAGGCCCAGACCTGGAATCTCGATCGTGATCGGGTTCGCGGGATTGACCGGATCGGTGGCACTATCCTCCATACATCGCGGACCGATCCGCGCACCCAGGAGAGCGGCGATCGCACCGATCATGTGCTGCGCGTGCTGGATCACCTCGGTATCGATGCGATGATCACCTTGGGTGGGGACGGAACGCTGCGTTTCTCCGCGCATCTCGCCGATCAAGGCTTTACCGTGATATCCGTGCCCAAGACGATGGATAATGATGTGTTCGGTACCGATTATTGCATCGGATTCTCCACCGCAATCACCCGCTCGGTCGCCGCGATCAACGCGCTGCGCACCACGACGCGCAGCCATGAGCGGATTGGCGTGATCGAGCTATTTGGCCGAAGATCGGGCGAAACGGCGTTGCTTTCTGGCTATCTCGCCCAGGTTGCGCGCACCGTAATTGCCGAAGTTCCCGCTGATCCGGACCGACTGATCCCGCTCCTTGCGGAAGATCGCGCCAATAGCGGTGAAAATTACGCGATGTGCGTGATTTCCGAAGGCGCGCGGATTTCCGGCGAAGAGGCCAATAGCGATCTCGCCAAATCCGCGAGCCACCGCAAAGAGGGCGGTGTTGGCCAGCGCCTCGCACGCCGGATCGAGGCGGATACCGGGATTGGCACCGTTGTCCAGGAACTCGCCTATCTGATGCGGTCAGGCGAACCCGATGCAATGGACAGAATGGTGGGTTTTGCCTTTGGTGGTTTGGCGATCCAGCTGCTGCGGGATGGCAAGAAGGGGCGGATGGTAGCGCTTACCGACGGAAATTACTGTCATGTGCCGATCGCGACACTGCTTGAGCAGGAAAAATCGGTGGATACGGCCAATCTCTATGACAGTGACGCGTATCGGGCAAAGCTGTTGCGGATCGAAGGCATGCCGATGTTCCTCTATTAGAGGAAATTATTCGAATTCGACCAATCGATAGGCGCGATTCTCACCCGATACTGCCGATGAAGCTTCGTACCGCGTCACTATGCGCCAATTCTCCGAAAAGCGCAGATTTGCAGGCGTTTCAGCCTGGCTGAAGTCGATCCGCTCGGCTGGCAGGATCGTGGCAGTCGCGCGCGCGCGCACCACGGCGCCGCTATCCGACGCAGCCGCGATCAGGAAAAGGGCAGAGACAAATGCCATGCCCCTATGGCTAGGCCGCAAGAATCGGCCCGAAAAGGTAAACAAATGGTTAATGGGTGGAGAAAAGAGGCTTAATGGCGCGAATTGCGCATTTATTCCGCATCAGCAGGCCATTGGGCGCTTTTCGGCCATTGCGCCTGCCCCTGCCCTTTGCTAGAGGCACGCGCCTGCCAGACGCCGGCTTCGGGCCGGTGACAATATAGAGTGCGGTCGTGGCGGAACTGGTAGACGCGCAACGTTGAGGTCGTTGTGGGCTAACGCCCGTGGAAGTTCGAGTCTTCTCGACCGCACCATTTTCCAAAAATTTCAAAAGGTTGGCGTCGCAAGAAGTTGCGCGGCGCGACTTTGCGTCTGTCAGACTCAACCTGGCGGTTGAGCGCGGTACCCGGTTTGGATTGTCAGAAACTTCCTTGCGGAAGTTCGCGGCACCAGCCCGCTCCCCCTCCCGACCGCCCATTAAGTGTACCCTGTGGGCGGCCGGGAGGGGGAGCGGGCTGGTGCCGCGCTCAACCGCTAGGTCGAGCCTGACAAACGAGTACCCAAATCCCGCTATTCCGCCGACGCAGTTTCGCCGGCGATCGCGATCGTGCCGAGGCGGACGATATCATTATCATCGGTAACAAAGGCACGCCGGCCAAGCATGGCATTGGCACCAATCGCCTGGGCCGAGAGTTCCGCCATGCGGATGCTATATTCGCCATACGGCACGCCTTCGAAGAGGAAGAAGCCGTCGAAATCCGTACGGACTGTTTTTACGACCCGGCCTTCGATATCGAGCAGCTCGAGATCCACGCCTTCGAGCGGACCACCGCCAGCGCGGACCAATACGCCGTCAATCTCTCCGGCACTGACCAGAGGAATCTCCACAACCGACGCAATTCCGGGCCGCGGCGTGATGACGACACCCGGTCCACGCGGCTGAACAAAGGGGTCGGACAGCGAAGATGTGTCGATACCGACGAGAATCGGTCGATGCGGCGTCAATCCGGTAACAACCGCGGTTCCGCTCTCATCAGTCGGTTCATTGGCGGGCGCGCGACCGGTCGTGACCTGTACGCCCTCTTCAAACGGCTCATTTGCCTGGCGGACGCCGTCATTATTGAGGTCGCGATAGACCCGGGCGACGGCACGGCCACTGCTCGCGAGCTTGTCGGCGGTCATCTGCAGCCCGCCGCGCGGGCTCGGGCCCAGGCTGAAAGCGAGATTGAGGCCCGCCGCGACAGATCCGTCGGTTGCCGCCTCCGCAGACGCCGTCAAAGCCAGGCGATCGAAGCGCCGCACATAGCCGACACTCGCGCGAGCGCGGTTCAAAGTGGCCTGATAGCCCAGTTCTGCGCGCCAAGCGCTATTTTCGCCGCTCCCCCAGTCAGCGGTGAGCGACGCACTTTCAAATCGGCTATTGGGAGACAGGCGCCAGCGCGCTTCACCTCTCAGGCGAACGCGCCCGATCCGGCCATTGGCCAGGATCGCGGCATCGGTCTGATCCGGCGGGCCGATTGCACCCGTGGCGCCTTGACGTCGATAGCCAAGCTCGCCGGTTACCGCAAAACGGCGGAAATTGGCGGAAATCCGGGCTGCAACGTCCAGCTGGTCAGAGGAATCTGCGCGGGTTTGATAGGTCGCTTGCACGCGAACCGGCATGACGACCCGGCCCAGGTTCAAACTATGATCGACGGCGATACTGTGGCGGCCGGTTGTGTTCAGCGCATAGCGTTCGGTCCGGAAATCCCGGGCGATCATCGATTCAGCGCTGATATAGGCTCGGCCGAAGCGCCCAAGAAACTGGGCGCGGGCCGCATAGCCGCCATTATCCGCCCATGCGGCGGTGACTTCGACAAGGGCGGGGCCGATTGCCCTGCGCACCGATCCTTCCACCACCGTCACGCGTTCGTCCGCGATGACCAGGTTGTTGAGCTGAAATGCCAAGGAAGTCCGGGCGTTCAGGCCGCGTTCGAGACCAAAACCAGCCCGCCAATGATTGCCGCGGGTCGATCGACGATTGTCGAGATTGACCAGATCGCGATTATCCTGGCTCGCGCCGGCCCAATACCAGGTTTTCCGGGGCGGAATACTCGCCGCGCCGACATTGATAACCTCGGTATCCCGCCGAATCTGGCCTTGCGGGCCATAAAGGACGATCTCGAACCGGTTTATTCCGTAGCGCAGCTCGACATCGACAAATTCATACCGGCCATCGCCGCGATCCATCGAAAAGGCCAGTAATTGGCCGTTTCGGTAGAGTTCGGCTTCCCAGCCATCGGGCAATTCACCGCGAAAAGTGCGGCGATCGAAGCTGGACGGCTGGTCAAGCGGACGGTTGGTGATGATGGCACCGCGCCCGGGCGTCGGCTGCACGGCAATCGGCGATGTTTGGCTTGAAACATCGCCAATTGCGAAATGAGTAGCCCGCAACGGACCCAACAGATCAGCAGTAGGAGAACTGCGAAAAGCGCGCATTCTCAACGATCTGGGGACACCGCGATCATCTGACGCCAGTCGGGCATCAACCGATGCCGTCAATACTTCACCGGCCGCATAAATCTCGTAACGCCGCTCAAATCCGCTATCGCCGCGCTGCCGATCGCTTAATCCACCAATGGAAACAACGACATCGACGGACGGCGTGCGCCACATGCGATACGGCGTATCGGCCTGTGGCAGCCCGGAAAGGTCAAATTCCAGCTGCGGACGCAGCGAACTGGCTCGCGCCTGACGCTCAAGCGCGCGTTCGACCGGCAAAGGCTGGTCGGAACTGAGGATTAGCACCGCATTGCGCAGATCTGCTTCCATTGTGACGCCAAACCAGGCGGCAAGCGCCTGGGTCGACACACACCAGCCCTCTGGCGTGTCGAAAACGAGGCCGGAGGGCAGGTTTTCCGATAATTCTCCATGGCGGACGCGATTGCGCGCGCGATCAATAACAATCTGATTTTCTTCAGTAAATGCCCAGCCCTCGGCGCGGTTCGCGGTTTCATCGATGGTAATCGGCACATCGAGCGCGGCAATCGTATCGGCAAGGTCGATGCAAATGCTGCCCGGGGTTTGATAGCCTCTGACGCCGTCTCCCAGGCGATATTCGCCGAGCCGGACGTCAAACAGGAGGGAATCGTCGGGGTGCGCTTCCCATGCACCTTGCGCAGAAGCGCCGGCCGCCCCGAAAAGGGCCGCCAGCGCGGCAAATATATGGGTTGTTGTGCGTTTCCAGCGAAGCATAGGCCTCGCTCCCCCCGATGCCCCTTAGCGGAGCACCGCCTCGACTTCGGCGATCAAACCACCACCGACGCTATCGGGCTCGCGATACTGGATCCGCACGGGACCGGCGATACTGCCTTGAAATTCCTCGGAAACCGGGATCGTCACACTGCGATGACCGATTTCGGGATAGACCGCTACACCGCGGGCGCGGGCCAAGGGCACATCGACGCCTGGGCGGGTGATAGTGACCTGGCCATAGGTCGATCGATCGCCTTGGCGCGAGACGTCAAACGCAATCGCCTGACCGCCATTTTCCCCTACAATCCGGGGGTTAGCGATAGCGGCGGTGGCCGAAAGACTGCCGTGGCGGACGATAATCGGGATGGTGACGCCATAAATCGGGATCAGACGAATTTGAAACCCCTCTCCGCTGGCTGCATCCTGCTGCTCAGCCGCCGGACGCGGCCGCGGAATGGCGCGAAACAGCATATGGACGCGATATTCGCCGTCAGGCAGGCCTTCGGGGGCCCGGGCACCGATCCGGATCGCCTGCGGCTGGTTCGGCGGCAGCACGACACGGCGCGGCGCATAGCGGATCATGCCGAGTGCGGCTTCTTCGATTTCGTTAGGAATTTCAACCTCTTCAAGCCCACCATCGGCCGTCATCCGGCGCAATTCGAGCGAAATCCGATAGGTTGCTTCCTCGGTTCCGATATTGTTGAGGATGACCTGGGTACCGCGCGATCCTTCGAGGACCACCCGGGTCGGCGCGACCAGCAGGTCATTGGCCTCAACCGGTGCTGGCGCGGCAATTGCCGCCGTTGCAAGCGCAAGGGCAGCCACACCCCAGCGAGTGCGCAGTGAAAGGCTTTTGCAAAGCATGAGTCCGTCTCCGTCTATTCATAGTCGAGGACGATGCGTCCCCCCCGTAAGTGCTCACAGAACCTTGCAAAAACTGGTTACTTTTCCGTCAAGAATTGGGGGCTGAACGCAAAGAAAAGCCCGGCCGCGCTGATGCACGGCCGGGCCAGGTCTTTGAAGCTGCGCGGATCTAGGCGATCCGCACTGCTATGTTATTGATAATCAGCAGTAACGTCGAAGCTACCCGTATAGGTGCCCGCAGCCTGGTTCGCAGCAACGGTGATCGTACCGCCAACATACAGAGCCACAGCCGAACCGGTCATTGCCAGCGTGCCAGCCGAACCCGACAGAGAAATCGGCATGCTGTTCGTGCCGCCATCGGAAAGCGAAGTCAGCGTGCCGAGCGTGATGTCGACATTAAGGCCATTGGCGCCCGTAACGTCAAAAGCAGCCGAGCTAACGCTGGCAGCGCCGGCGCAGGTCAGGCCACCGCAGTTGCGGGTGCCGGCTGCGTCTGCAGAAACCGAAACGTTTGCTGCAGCAGCCGTATCCGGAACGATCGTACCGAAGTTGAGGCCGGCAGTGTTAACAATCTGAACCTGCTCGAGAATTTCGGCAGTTGCAGTAGCGCTGGCGGTAGCTGCATTTGCAGCAGTCGTGCCCATGGCCATAGCCGAACCGGCAACGAGTACAGTGATAAGCTTTTTCATTGGTAATGTCCCTTTTTCCACATCCGTAATTTTGGTCGAACGGAACGTGTCCCCCGCGCCATTCAGCATCCCTTCTGGCGGATCATGTTTCAGATATTGCAAATGACTATGGTTAAAGCGGGCTTAACTTTTTGCTGGCGATAACCTATTCATATTCCGCGTTAATTCTCATGGTGCCGCGAAAACTGCCGACATCGGTGCCATCAACATCGAGCCGCCCGCCGAACGAGAAGCGCAGGAATCCATCGCTGCCGATGCGAGGCTGGGCAGGCAGATCGCTTTGCAGGTCCCGCAGTTCGGTGCGGCGCCCGCCAGGCGCCCGTAAAACCACTTCATTGGGAAGATCGACGCGCACGGCACGGCCGGGTTCGCCCTCGATCGTAACACTGCCCCGCATGGCCATGCCGCCCAGATCAATCAGACGAGTCAGGCGTCTTTGTCCGGTTTGCGGGTCGATTTCGGCCTGTCCGCCCTGATAATCCATCAAGGCCATGCGATCGAAATCGAGATCGGTTTGGATATTGATGCGTAACGGACGCCTTGGCTGACCGCGCTCGACAATTGGTGCGGCATCGTCACATAGACGACAACTCCCCTGTGCCGTAGCGGCATCAGGCGCAACAAAGGGCGCAATCGCCGCGACGAACGCCGGCAAAATGAAGATAACCCGTGCCATTATGCCCTTAATTGGGGTTAACCATTCAATATATCGTTAAAGCGCAAAGCCTGTCATGAAGGGATTGCGCTACCCGACGCGTCGATTACGAAAGATTTCCATAGTGTCGCACACCACGCCTCATATTAACGGCATCGGCGCCGCAACGCCGGATCACGATATCCACCATGCCTTTATCGGCTGGGCGGGCGATCAGTTGCGCGATGATCGCGACAAGGCGGTGTTCCACCGCATGGCCGACCGCGCCGGGATCGAGCATCGCTGGTCCGTGCTGCCAAAAGGCGAAGATGGCGGATCGCCGATCAATCCGGGCGGGTTTTACGCCAATGGCATGCCGCCCACCTCGCGGCGAATGCAGCATTATGCCGAATCCGCGCCGCGCCTGGCGGTCAATGCTGTCGCCAACCTTCCCGAGGAACTGGATCCCGACAGCATCACCCATCTGGTGGTCGCAAGCTGCACGGGTTTTACGGCCCCCGGCCTCGATCAGATCGTCGCCCGGATGCTGGGCCTGGATGGATCGATAGAGCGCACACTTGTGGGCTTTATGGGATGTTATGGCGCGGTGACGGCGCTCAGAAACGCCTATCATATCGTTCGCTCCCAGCCTGAGGCGCGGGTGCTGGTTATCACGACCGAGCTATCGACCCTCCATCTCCAGCCGGATGACGCGCTCGAGCCGCTGCTTGCCATGCTGTTGTTTGGCGACGGCGCCGCGGCGGCGATTGTCAGCGCAAAGCCGCAGGGATTGGCCATGGAACGGCAGTTTGCAGCAACCTTGCCGGAATCCCAGGCGCTGATCCAATGGCATGTCGGCGATACCGGTTTTGCCATGCATCTTTCGGGCGAAGTGCCCGGCCGGATCGGCGACGCCTTGAGCAGCGACGAGTTTCGCGGCGCGATCTGCAACGGCACCGGCCCGGAAGGCATTGACAGCTGGGCGGTGCATGGCGGCGGTCGGACAATCCTGGATGCAGTGGAGAAGGGGCTGGGCATTGCCCCGGACGCGCTTGCCATTTCGCGCGATATCCTGCGCGAGAAGGGGAATATGTCCTCCTCCACCCTGATGTTTGCGCTGGAGCGCGTGATGCGCGGACCGCCGGCTGAAACCGGCGTTGCGATCGCCTTTGGGCCGGGCCTTGCCGCCGAAGGCTTTGGCTATCGGTCGGCCTGATGGCCAATCTCGCCCAGCGCGCCATTACCGAAGAGCAGATGGATGCGCCGGACCTCGCACCCGAAATCTATGCCGCCGTGCTGGCGGATCTCGAGAAAGCGAACCGCTGGACCTTCTCGGCGCGTTCGACGCTCAGCTATCTCCAGCGCGCCACCGCTGGCCTTGATCGCTTCAGCCTGCTCGATGTCGGCTATGGCGAGGGCGGCATGCTGCGAACGATTGCGCGCTGGGCCAAGTCACGCGGGATCGCGGCGCGGCTGATCGGCGTCGATCTCAATGCCAAGAGCCAGGCGGCAGCGGAGGCAGCCACACCAGACGATCTGACCATCGATTATCGCACCGGTGACTATGCCGATTGCGAAGCCACAGACTTCATCGTGTCCAATCTCGTTGCGCATCATATGACGCATGACCAGCTGATCGCATTCTTGCGCCATATGGAAGCGAGGGCGGGGAAGGGGTGGCTGGTCAATGATCTTCACCGGCACAGATTTGCGCATTTCGGCTATCCGCTGCTTGCAAGACTGATGGGTTGGCACCCGATGGTCCGCCAGGACGGGCAGCTGTCGATCGCGCGCAGCTATCGCCCGGCAGAATGGCAATCCTTACTGACAGAGGCGGATATCGCGCCCGGCACGGCTCGGGTCGTGCGGCGTTTTCCGTACCGGCTATGCGTCGAACGGCTGCGTTAGTCGCCGGAGCAGGCCCAGCCGGGCTGGCAGCCGCCATCGGGCTTGCCCGCGGCGGCGCGAAACCGCTGGTGGTCGAGCGCCATCGCGAGACGCCGGACCTGCTATGCGGCGGCTTTGTCAGCTGGCAAACACTGGAGACGATCGAAGAGCTCGGCATCGAACCGACACGGCTTGGCGGGCATGCGATCGATCGGGTGGGGCTGTACGCAGGCGATCAAAGCAGAGCGGCCAGGCTCCCGAACAAAGGGATGGGGCTTTCCCGAAGACGGCTGGACAGTCTGTTGCGCGAGGCGGCCGAGGCAGCGGGCGCCGAGATCGAAGCCGGTACGGGCCTCAGCGCCGCCAATAGCGACGGCGAGGCCCGGCTTGCCGATGGCAGCGAGATCACCGCTGAGGCGCTGTTCCTGGCCACCGGCAAATATGAGCTGCGCGGCCTCAAACGCCCGGTCGGCGAACCGTCTGCAGATCCCTGGATGGGAATCCGCTATCGCCTGCCCGCCTCGGCGCGGCTGCAGGACACACTGCATGGCGCGATCGAAATGCATATCGTGCGCCATGGCTATGCCGGGCTGTTGCTGCAGGAAGATGGCAGTGCAAATCTGTGCATGGCCGTGCGGCGATCGCGGCTGCGCGAAGCGGATGGCGATACACGCGAACTGCTGCGACTGCTCTCCCGCGAAACACCGAGCCTTGCTGATCGATTGGACGGCGAGACAATCCCGGACAGTGTCGATGCGGTGAGCCGCGTGCCCTATGGCTGGCGTGTGCGAGAGGGTCAGCATGGCATATTCCGGCTTGGCGATCAGGCGGCCGTGATCCCGTCTCTGGCAGGGGAGGGTATCGGCATAGCACTCGCCAGCGGTGTCCAGGCAGCCCAGGCCTATCTGTCCGGCGGCGCTGAAGCCGCGCCCGATTTCCAGCGCCGTTTCGCACGATCCACCCGGCGGCCGGTGGCCGTGGCCAGCGCCTTGAAGCGTATCGCCGATCGTCCAAGACTGGCTCGCCGGGCGCTCTCGCTCGCCGCACTGCCGGGACTGGTCGGCTTTCTCGGCGAGGCAACCCGAATCCGCGCTTGATAGGAGCGGGACCAGACCCCATATTTCCGGCATGGACAAAATCGAACGCACCGACGCCGAATGGCGCGAACTCCTCACCCCGGAACGCTATCATGTGTTGCGCGAGGCGGGCACTGAGCCGGCTTTCGCTGGTGAGCTCAATGATAATCACGACGCGGGCGACTATCTGTGCGGCGCGTGCGCGCTGCCCCTGTTCGAGAGCAAGGCCAAATTTGACAGCGGATCGGGTTGGCCAAGCTTTACCCAGCCGGTGAGCGAAGAGGCCGTCACTGATCATCGCGACATGAGCCACGGCATGATCCGGACCGAATCACGCTGTGGGCGGTGCGACAGCCATCTCGGTCATGTCTTTCCTGACGGCCCGCCACCCACGGGCCTGCGCTATTGCATGAACAGCCTGGCGCTCGAATTTCGGCCGCTCGACAGCGAATAAAGCCCGAAACCCGGGGCGGAATCTACCCGTCCCGATTTTCCGGCTGATCGTCCATATTCCGGGCGATTCAGCCCACATTCAGTCACATTAGGCGCTTGTGGCAGGCTGGGTAGGCGCATAGGGCTAATTCGAATATGGCGGCATCTCGAGCAAAGACGCGTGGGCCGGTTTGGCGCATCACGGTCGGGCTGATCAAGCTCGGCCTGTATGTGACATTATTGGCCTTTGTCGCACTGGCCGTGGCGGTGGGCATCGCCATGTCGTCGCTACCCGATTACGAGACACTGCAATCCTCGCCCAATGGGCAAACGGTTCGCGTGCGCGCCGCCGATGGCTCGGTGATCTTCGCCATGGGGCCAAGCTATGGCCAATGGCTGCGCCATGACGAAATCCCGGAAATCATGCGCGATGCGATGATCTCGGTCGAAGATCGGCGCTTCGAAAGCCATTTCGGCGTCGACCCGATCGGCATCGCCCGCTCGGTGCGCGTGCGCATTGAACGCGGCAGCTGGGTGCAGGGCGGCTCGACCATCACCCAGCAGCTCGCCCGCAACCTGTTCCTCACCAACACCCGCACCTTTGGCCGCAAGATCCGCGAGATGATTCTCGCGCTCGCGATGGAGCGGACCTTTACCAAGGAACAGATTCTCGAACTCTATTTGAATCGCGTCTATTTTGGCGGTGGTGCTTATGGGATCGATGCGGCGTCACGGCGCTTCTTTGGCCATTCGGCACGCGATCTCGATCTGTCCGAATCCGCGGTTATCGCTGGCCTCGTCAAAGCACCCTCGCGCTATTCGCCGACCGCGGATGCCCAAGCCGCAATCGGTCGGGCAGGGGTTGTTCTCGATCTGATGGTCGAGACCGGCCAGATCACCCAATCCGAAGCTGCTGCCGCCGCGCCCGATGATGTATCCCTGGCTCCGCAGCCGCGGCGCAATTCGGTGCGCTATTTCACCGACTGGGTGCTCAATCAGCTCGACCTGCTGGTCAATGAAACCCGCGCGCCGATCGATGTCTGGACAACGCTGGATCTCGAAATGCAGGCCCAGGCCGTCAATTCGGTCCGCGCCCATACGCCAGAAGGTGCGCAGGGCGCACTTGTCGCGCTGGATCGAGATGGAGCGGTACGCGCAATGGTTGGCGGGACCGATTATGTGACGTCCAACTATAACCGTGCAGTAACCGCAGTCCGACAGCCCGGATCGTCCTGGAAATTGTTCGTCTATCTCGCAGCGCTTGAGAATGGATACACGCCCGAAGACCGCGTCGTCGACGAGCCGATCGACTGGAATGGCTGGCAACCGCGTAACAGCTCTGGACGTTTTTCCGGGGAAATGGATGTCCGCTCGGCCTTTGCCTATTCGGTGAATACGGTGGCCGCCCAGCTTGGCGCCGAAGTCGGGCTGCATACGGTGGCCAATATGGCCCAGCGCTTTGGCATCACGACCCCGGTGAACACCCATCCCTCCATGGTGCTCGGCACGTCCGAAGTCCGCGTGATCGAAATGGCGCGCGCCTTTGCTTCGGTTGCCGCGCGCGGCGTCGCCGTCGATCCCTATGGCATTGTCCGCGTCACGATGGAGGATCCGGAAACCCGCGAGGAAATCGATCTCCATGTCACCGAGATTGATCAGTCGCGCGTACTGGTCGCGCCCTATGTTGCTGCCGAGATGACCGATCTGTTGCAGACGGCAGTCGCAACGGGCACCGGACGCGCCGCCCAGATCGGCCGGCCGGTCGCCGGCAAGACGGGGACGACGAGCTCCAATCGCGATGGCTGGTTTGTCGGCTTTTCATCCGGCCTCACCACAGCTGTATGGATGGGCCGTGACGATGCGCGGCGGGTTGGCGGGCTCCAGGGTGGCCGGGCTCCGGCCCGCGCCTTTGCCGATTTCATGCGCTATGCAGTATCGAGCCGACCGGTCGAAGAATTTGCCACCGATGTAACGCTTCCCGAATGGCAGCTGGAAGATCAGGACGACGCCTATTTCGGCGATCCGTTCCAGGACGAGATTTTCGTCGATGAAAATGGCATGCCGATAGGCACGCCCGGTGGCCCCATTCCCGATCGCTATGGCGATGGCAGCCAGCCCGGCAATATGGATGAGGACTGGCTCGACGAAGTGCTTCGCCGCAGCGAGGGCGATCGCCGGGCCGAGCAGGAACCCGCCCAGCCTTTTCCCAATGAAGAGCGCGACGACCCGCCGCCGGCGATCCGCGATCAGGAAGAAGTGCCCACCCAATAAAGCGCCGCGCCATGATCGCGCAGCCAACGGCGTTCTGCTTTCGGTTCACGGCCGAACAGATCAGCCACCACTGCGTGAAATTCGGGGCCGTGATGCATATGGACGCGGTGCGCGACCTCATGGGCGACAGTTGCGCTCAACACCTCCGGCGGCGCCATGATCAGCCGCCAGCTATAGCGGATGTTACCGCACGACGCGCAGCTGCCCCAGCGGCTCCGCGCATCGCCGATGCTGATCCGGCCGATCGTCACACCCGCCGCCAGCGCATATCGCGCCGATTCTTCGGTGAGCGTATGACGCGCTTCGTCTTTCAGCCAACGAACAAGGCGCGCACTCACGGCATCTTGTGGTCCGCCAACGCGAATGCTGTCTCCGGATAATGCGGGCTTGCGCGGATGCTCCGGCCTGTGGTCGATCCGCAGATCCGTGCCGCGATAGGGGAGGGTACCGCCCGGAAGGATCGGTCGCGGCATAGGCAGATCGGCGAGCTGGGCCTCGACCCAATCGCGCTGGCTTTCGGCCCAGCGCTCCGCCTTGGTGAGGCTTGCGCGTTGCGGGAGACTGAGCAATACGCGCCCGTCGCGCGGATCGACCCGCAGGCGAAAGGATCGCACCCGTGGATGGCGATTCAGGGTGAGCGCGCGCCGATGGCCGCCGCCTTCAAAAACCAGCTCAGAGTTCGCGTTCGACACAATGATGCTCAAGATCGCCGGCATCGATTTCGGATATCGTCCAGCCGCGCGTCGATTCTCCGGCCCGGTGCACGGCGTCGCGATCGCCGCAGACCAGATAATGCCAGTCGGGAAGTGGCTCACCCTCGGCAAGCAGGCGATAGGCGCAGGTACGCGGCAGCCAGGGCGTATCGGCCATGTTGCGCGCGGTGAGCCGCAGGCAATCGGGCACCCGGATCTTGCGATGCTTATAGTCCGTGCAGCGCGCCGTATCGAGATCGAGCAATTTGCACGCGACATTGGTCGCCTGGACTTCGCCCGTATCCGCATCCTGCAGCTTGTGGAGGCAGCATTTGCCGCAGCCATCGCATAGCGATTCCCATTCGCTGCGCGTCATCTGGTCGAGCCGCTTGGTTTCCCAGAAATTGCCGCTCACCGACGCATCCTATCGCGCCCAGCGCAGCAGGGCGTCTGCGATGGCTTCGGGCTGATCCTGCAAAGGCAGGATCGCCAGCGGTTCGCCGTCGGGCCCGAACAGGATCGCATTATTGCTATGATCGACGAGATAGGTGCCCGATCCATCATCCTCGCCAAGCTGATAATAGACACCATAGCTATCGACCGCGGCATCGATCGCTTCGCGCGAGCCCGACAGGCCCAGCATGCGCGGGTGGAAATTGTCGGTGAACTCCGCCAGCACTTCAGGAGTATCACGATCCGGGTCGACGCTTACGAAGATCGGCGTGATCCGTTCGGCCATTTCCGGATCGCGCTCTTCCACGATCCGCATCGCCTGGCCGAGCCGCTGCATATCGACCGGGCAGACATCCGGGCAAAAGGCATAGCCGAAATAGATCACCCGGTTCTGGCCCGCAAAATCAGCTTCGCGAACGGTTTCCCCGGTTTCGCTGACCAGCTCGAAATCCCCGCCGATGGCCGCGCCTTGCAGCGGCGGCGGAGCGGGCGGGGCTTCGGGCGAACAGGCGGCAATTGCGACACCGGTACCAAGGGTGAGCAAGGCGATTTTCAACTGTTTGAGATCGTTCATGACAGGGCCAGTCATGCTTTGCTAAGGACGGGCTTGCAAGTGGCAAAGGGATAGGATTTCGATGAACGACCGGGCTTCGCCAAAAATGACGCGCCGCAGCTTTGCGCTCGCTACTGCGAGCCTTGGCGCGCTGATGCTGCCAATGCCGGCAGCCGCGCAATTTTCGGACACCTATAATTTCCTTCGCGGGGTACGCGATCGGGATTTCGCGACCGTGCGCGACCTGGTTGAAGCGCCAAGCTCAACCGTCATCAATGTGCGGGATCGATCAACGGGCGAATCCGCGCTTCATATCGTGACCCGGCGGCGGGATTCGCAATGGGTGCTCTATCTTCTCCGGCAAAATGCCAATCCCAACATCCGCGATAGCGAAGGCAACACGCCGCTCCATATCGCCGCTCAGATTGGCTTTGCCGAAGCCGCCAACTGGCTGCGCATCGTCAACGCGGATCTCGATGCCCGCAATAATCGCGGGGAAACCCCGTTGATCCTTGCCGTTCAGCAGCGCCACGGCGCGCTGGTCCGCCAGCTTGTCGATGCCGGAGCTGATCCGGGCATTGCCGATAGTGTGGTTGGATTGTCGGCCCGGGACTATGCGGCGCGCGACGGCCGATCCGAAGCCATATTGGAAATATTGGATTCAGCGGAACCGGAAGCGGAAGCCGCGCCAACCTTTGGCCCGACGCCCAACTAGAGGCTAATCGAAACCCGCCAGATGCGGATCGTCTGCGGCCAGTAACCGGCCGGCGGCGCGGCGCGCAAAACGCAAGGTCTCTGCTCGCCGGCGCGATGCCGCAACGCTGCGGCGTTCGGCTTCTCGTACAATAGCGGCATCATAGGCGTCGGCGACGATTAGCCCGGAAATATCCGGCTGCAATTCTTCCCGTTCGCACAGTGCAAGATCGAATCCCGCCGGCACGGCCCAGAAAAACCGATCGCAATAATCGAGATAGTCGGGCCATTTGCGATCGCCGAGCAGGTCAGCCCGGCTGACCTTGATCTCGACGATCACGATCTGACCCTTGCTGTCGATCGCCATGACATCAGCCCGCCGGCCGTTGCCGAGTGTAACCTCTGTCAGCGCGACCAGTTCCTGACGAAACAGGAGCCGCGATACGCCGCGCGCGACATGCTCTGCCTTTAAGACATCGCCCTCGAGAATCGCCGGATCAGCCATGCTTCGTGACTAGAACAAAGAATGAACGATTGGAAGAGAGTGCTAACTGGCCCCGATGAATTCGTCGAGCCAGGCCTCGGGCTCTTCGACATCAAGCTCGACCACCCAGATATCGGGATCAAAATTGCGCCGCCGTTCGATATAGGCCGATACCGCAGCAGGATCTTCCGCATCGTCCGGCCCGGCCGTGACCCATTGATAGCTGCCGTCTGGCGCGAGCCCGCGTTCGCGCAGGCCGCTGACGACTCCGCGACTGGCCAGCGCCAGTATGACCGCGCCGGAAATCTCATCACCCTTGGTCAGCACCATGGCATGGCCGCCTGCCGCCTCGACCCGCCTCCGCAGCGCCGAGACCAGGGTCTTGCTGGTGATGCGCGCGCTCATTCGGACAGCCGATAGCCATCGAGTGAGGAAAGGGGGATGCGCGATTTCATGAAGGTGCCAGTACCGCGCGCTGCTTCCTCGCCCTCGGCATCGAGCAGCCGGGCTTCGGCCACGAATACGCGGCGCTGGCCGCTCACCCATCGGCCTTCGGCGGTGACCGTGCCCCCGGTCATCGGGCGCGTGAACAGCAAATTGAAACCGGTCGTCAGCAGGAAACGATCGGAGACCAGACTGTTGGCCGCATAAAAGGCCGCATCGTCGAGCATCTTGAAATAGCTGGTGCCGTGGATCGCACCCGCCGCATGGAAATAGCGCTCGTCCAGATCGAATTCGATCCGCGAGACGCCGCTTTCCGGAATCGCCAGCCGGGAATCCCAGATATCGTTGATCGGCGCAGAATCGTAGAGCGCCTCAAGCGCCCGAAAATGCGCTTCTGCACCAGCCAGCGGTGCATCCGCTGGGTCCTGGTCAGGCAGCGTCCGCCGCCTCGAAATTGGCGAGCAGCGCATAGACAGCATCGGTAGAGCGCGCACCACGCAGCTTGGCGACAAATTCCCCGTCGCGCAGCCGGCGGCTGATCCGCGCCAATACCCGCAAATGCGAGGCGCCGTCGGCTTCGGGTGAGAAGAGCGCAAAAATGCAATCGACCGGCAGATCGTCGACCGAATCATAATCAACTGGCGTCGCCAGGCGAACGAAGATCCCGAACGGCTTTTCAAGCGAATCGATTCGGCCATGGGGAATAGCGACGCCGTCGCCAAAGCCTGTCGAACCGAGCTTTTCGCGCATATTCAACTGCGCTTCCAGTGCCTTGGCATCGCCATCGGCAATATCGGCAGCATGTTTGGCGATCAGCCGAAACAGCGCGGATTTGTTGGGGACCGCATCGGCGAACACGACGAATGCAGGATCCGGAAACTCAAACTCTGACATTTAACACCTTGACTACACAGCGAAATACCGGCGAACGCCGGCGTTAGGGGATGGCTTGTCTTAAACCGGCCGCTCGGGCTCGACCCAACCAATGGATCCGTCACGGCGCCGGTACACCATATTATATACCCCAGTATCGCTATTTTTGAAGAGCAGAGCGTTGGTATTGCGCAAATCGAGCATCCAGACCGCATTGGAAACGCTCGCATCGGGAATATCGACACTGGTTTCGGCAATGATCGGCGGATTGTCCGGCACATCCTCTGCCTCTTCGCCACCGCCAAAGACTGTATAGCCAGCGCTCGGCTCCGGCATTACGGGCGGCATATCGCCATTGGCATGTTTGTGATGATCTTTGAGGCGATCCATATGGCGGCGCAGCTGCTTTTCGACATGGCCAGCCGCTTCTTCGAAGGCGGCATGCGCATCGCCCTGGTTTTCCGCTTCGCCTTTCAGGATCACACCCTGCATCACATGGGCGACAATCACACAGCGAAAGCCATGATCATGCGGGCCTTTGCCAAAGGTCACATTGGCAGAAATGGCGCGGGCAAAATATTTGTCGGCGATCGCCGTCATCCGATCTTCGACATGATCCTTGAGCGCATCGCCAGTTTCGACCTGATGACCCGATACCCGAATGTCCATTACGCTATTCCTTCATCATGGGGTGTGCGCCCATCTGACGCGACACCGTCTATTCAACTCTTGGCCTGCTCGTCCGGCCATAACGGGTCGGTCAGCTGGGCGATAAATGCGGCATGCCGGGCGCGCTCTGCATCCGATGCCTGATGCGGGCGCGGCGCGCGAACCGGACGATCATTGCTCTGCGTGAGGCGATCCTCGCCATCACCTGCTGCAACCGGCGCTTTCTCATCATCTGGCAAAACCAGTCCGATCTGGCGGCCACCGGTCAGCTCGACATAGACCTGGGCAAGCAGCTGCGCATCGAGCAGTGCGCCATGCAATACGCGCTGGCTGCGATCGACACCATAGCGCGAGCAAAGTGCATCAAGGCTATGCTTGGCACCGGGATGCTTGGTTCGCGCGATCGCCAGCGTATCGACCATGCGATCGAGGCTGACATGGGCATGGCCGGCCAGTTCCAGTTCGGTATTCAAAAAGCCGAAATCGAATTGCGCATTATGCGCAACCAGCGGGCTATCTTCGATGAAATCGATGAACTGCTGGGCCGCGCTCGAGAATAGCGGCTTGCTGGCGAGAAATGCATCGGAGAGACCATGCACGGCAAAGGCTTCGCTCGGCATCTCGCGTTCGGGATTGCAGTAGATGTGGAAGCTGCGCCCAGTTTCGACTCGATTGACCATTTCCAACGCACCGATCTCAACAAGCCGGTGCCCGTCCTTGGGGCTCAATCCAGTGGTTTCCGTATCGAAAACTATTTCACGCATTGTTTGCAATATCGGATGTCATGCTCCCTTAAGCAAGTGACGAGTGCGTCAACTTGGGCACGGGTTTCTTCTAGCGCTGTTCCGGTGTCGATAATGAAGTCGGCCCGTTCGCGTTTTTCGGCATCAGGCAGCTGCAGGCCGAGAATATGTTCGAACTTTTCGACCGTCATTCCCGGGCGTTTAAGTACCCGCTCGCGCTGTACATCTGCAGGCGCGGACACCACGATCACGGCATCGAGACCAGCATCGCCGGTTTTCTCATAGAGCAATGGTATATCGAACAGCACAATCGGTGCATCTTCATGCTCTTTGAGAAACGCCATGCGATTAAGGCCGACCGCCGGATGGATCAGCTCTTCAAGCGCGCGCAATTTCTCCCGATCGCCAAGCACCGCCTTGGAGAGTTTGGCGCGATCAACACCGTCCGGACCGGTGGTGCCCGGAAAGACTTCCTCGATCGCCTGGACCAGCTCGCCGCCCGGGCCCTGCAATCGATGGACTTCGGCATCGGCATCGAACACCGGCACGCCTTCGGCCGCAAACATGGCGGCGACCGTGGACTTGCCCATCCCTATCGATCCGGTGAGGCCGAGCAATATCATTGGTTGGGCATCATGAAATTAGCGCCTCTCTCAACTCGTCATCGTGATCGCGCGGCGGGGCTTTGCCGAAGAATAGTTCAAAGGCGATCGCTGCCTGGCCGATCAACATATCGAGACCATCGACCGTGTCGAGATCGCGCGCACGCGCCGCGGCAAGCAATTCGGTTTCCAGCGGCACATAAACGAGATCATAGACTATCGCATCGTTAGGCAGTGGATCGAGATCCAGCGCCAATGGCTCCTGCCCTGCCATACCGAGTGGACTGGCATTCACCAGCAAGGGCACAGCCGGCACCGGTGCATCAAGTGGCAGCGCTTCGCCCTTGAGATCGAAACTGGCGAGCAAGGCGGCCGCCTTGAGCGGGGTCCGGTTCAGCAAGACGACCGCACCGACATCAGCGCGTTTCAATGCGAACAACACCGCACGCGCCGCGCCGCCAGCCCCGATCAGCGCCACGGTTTCGCCCGCCAGATCAAGTCCGGAGATCGGTGTGTAGAAACCCGCGGCATCGGTATTCGTCCCGATCAAAATGCCATCCTCATCGCGCAGCACGGTGTTGATCGCACCAATGCTTTGGCGCAGCCCGCCGCGATCCTCGACATGATCGAGCGCGGCTTCCTTGTGCGGTAAGGTGATATTGCAGCCCCGCCAGTTCGGATCGGCCTGACGCTGTGCAAAATAGTCTGCGAGAGTGTCGGGGGTGACATGATGGGCGCGATAGGCAGCATCAATGCCGAGCTTTTCGAGCCAGAAGCCATGGATCATCGGCGATTTGCTATGGGCAATCGGATCGCCAATCACCTCGGCATAGGCGTTGCTCATTCGGTCATCACTCCCCGCACCCGCAGATATTCGAGCAGCGGCAATAAGGGGAGTCCCAGGATCGTGAAATAATTACCATCGATCCGCGAGAAGAGCTGCGCACCGCGACCTTCGAGCCGATAGCCGCCAGCGCACCCGCCGATCGCAGGCCATTCCTGATCGAGATAGCTGTCGAGAAACGCATCGCTGAATTCACGCATGCTGAGTTTGGCAATATCGATATGCCGCCAGACCGGCTTGCCGGCTTCACAGATCACCGCCGCACTGATCTGCTGATGGGTTTCACCGCGCAGCGCGCGCAAATGATCGCGCGCCTCTTCGCGGCTCGTTGCTTTGTCGTAGATTGCTCCATCAAGTGACGCGACCTGATCACATCCCAGGACAAGCGCTTCGGGGAAACGTTGCGACAGCTTCGTCGCTTTCAGCTCGGCCAATGCGTCAGCCAGATTGCGTGGCGAAATGCCATCGGCACACAGCGCCTCTTTTGCGCTGTCTTCATCCACTCCGGCGCCCATTGGTTCGAACGGCACATCGGCAGCGTTCAGCATCGCGCGACGGCTGGTGCTTTGCGAGGCAAGGATCAGCTGGATGGCACAGACCCTGCACCGCCATCCGCGCTTTCGGTATCGCGCGCCGTCACAATGTTGAGGATCGCGGCCGCGCTTTCCTCGATCGAGCGGCGGGTCACATCGATAACCGGCCATTCATTGTCAGCGAAGATCCGGCGCGCAAAGGCGACTTCCTGTTTCACCCGGTCCTGGTCAACATAATCGGTCTCGGGCGTCTGGTTGAGGCTGAGCAACCGATTGCGGCGAACCTGCACCAACCGGTCCGGACTGGTGGTCAAGCCAACGATCAGCGGATTTTTGAGCCTGTACAGCGTATCGGGCGGTGGCGATTCCGGAACCAATGGTACATTGGCAACCTTGTACCCGCGATTGGCCAGATAGATGCTCGTCGGGGTTTTCGAGGTGCGCGAGACGCCGGCAAGTACAATATCCGCGCGGTCCCAATCTTCAGGCGCCACGCCATCATCATGGGCAATCGTATATTGGATCGCCTCGACCCGCTGAAAATAGGCGGCATCAAGGGCGTGCTGGCCGCCGGGTAGTTCCTTGGCTTCCATGCCGAGCAGACGCGACAGGGCATCGATCACCGGATCGAGCGCGGACACTACCGGCAGACCCATGGCGCGGGTGCGCGTCTCCAGCTTTCGCCGGACATTGTGATCGACCAATGTATAGAGAACGAGCCCCGGCTGTTTCCCAATATCGTCGAGCACCCGATCGACATGGCCTTCAGATCGGACCATCGGCCAGAAATGCTTGATCGTTTCGACATCATCGAACTGCGCAAGACCGGCCTTGGCAATATTTTCCAGCGTCTCGCCCGTCGAGTCCGATATCAGATGGAGGTGAAGTCGGATCATGAAGTGCCTATGCTAGAAGATTGAGTGTGGTCGGGATTGGGGCGGATAAGCGTGTGGAAAAGCCTGCCCATTTCGCTAGCTGAAATTCGGGGATAGAGGCAAGTCGGCAAACGACACCCGCAGACTCCAATTCCATCCCGCACTCGATCCACAGGGAATGAAATATGCACACAGGATGTGAATCATCGGGATAACAGATTCGACTCCAAGCAGCCGCGCGATTCCCGCATGAGTCAAGCTGTTGGCCTCGTGCTGAAAAGAGATTAAGCCCCGCTGCCAAGCCTACAACTGACTCCATCAATCTTATTATTATAAATATATATATAGAAGTAGGAGAGCGTTCCGAAGTGCCAGATTATCCGACAAGCGGCCGTCCTCTCCTCGATGTCTTGCGGGGCCAGCGCATCGATCCAACGCCAATCTGGCTGATGCGTCAAGCCGGGCGCTACCTTCCTGAGTATCGTGCACTGCGCGCCGAGAAAGGCGGCTTTCTCGATCTTGTCCATGATAGCGAAGCGGCCGCCGAAGTGACTTTGCAACCGATCAAGCGGTTCGGCTTTGACGGCGTGATCCTGTTTTCCGACATTCTCGTGATCCCCCATGCCCTGGGTCAGGATCTGCGTTTTGTTGCTGGCGAAGGTCCGCGGCTTTCCCCTCCGCTGGTCGATGCCACACTGGCGTCGCTGGAAGCGGTGCCTGAGCGGCTTGATCCGGTTTACCGGACGGTGGGCCTGGTTGCCGATGAGTTGGGGCCTGACAAGACGTTCCTGGGCTTTGCCGGAAGTCCGTGGACCGTGGCGACCTATATGGTGGCTGGACAAGGCAGCCGGGACCAGGCCGATACCCGGCGCATGGCCTATGGCGATCCCGAAGCTTTTGGCGAAATCATCGATGCGATCACGACCAGCACAGTCGATTATCTCGGCAAGCAGATCGAGGCCGGTGTCCATGCCGTGCAGCTGTTTGATAGCTGGTCGGGGAGCTTGTCTCCGGCCCAGTTCGAACGCTGGGTGATCGCGACCAACGCTAAGATCGTGGCCGAGCTTGGCGATCGGTATCCCGATACGCCGGTGATCGGTTTTCCCAAGGGTGCGGGAGAAAAGCTGCCCGCCTATGCGCGCGAGACGATGGTCGATGCGGTCGGGATCGATGAGACGATCAATCCCGAATGGGCCGATGAAGCGCTGCCGGCATCACTGCCGGTGCAGGGCAATCTCGATCCGCTGGCGCTGATTGCCGGTGGCGAGCGGCTCGACCATGCTGTCGGCCGGATAAAAAGGGCTTTCGTTGGACGACCGCATGTGTTCAATCTGGGCCATGGAATTTTGCCCGATACCCCGATCGCGCATGTCGAGCATCTGCTCGCGCTGGTTCGTCAGGGTTAAGCGAGGGGCGATGCGATGACCGAGCTGCTCACCCTCGCCTATCCATGGCTGCGCGCTGCCCATATCATCTTCGTGATTTTCTGGATGGCCGGCCTGTTCATGCTGCCGCGTTTCTTTGTCTATCATCAGGAAGCCGCGGAAGGATCATCCGAAGCGAGCGCATGGGTCGAACGCGAGGACAAGCTCGCGACGATCATCATGAATCCCTCCATGCTCATCGTCTGGGTGCTGGGCCTGACGCTGGCCTATTATCTCAACCTCTGGGCGCAGCCATGGTTCATCGCCAAACTGGTCTTTGTGGTCCTGCTTTCCGGCTATCAGGGATGGTTGATGGGCTATCGCAAGAAACTTGCCCGCGGCGAACGGCCATTGTCCGGCAAAAGATTGAGAATGCTCAACGAAGTGCCGGGTATTGCTGCGGCCATCATTGTTATTCTTGTCGTTGTACGGCCTTTCTAGCGGGACCATCAGCGGGCCGTTTCGCTTGACTTGAAGGGCTTGGCTCACTAGTTCGCACACCAAGCAGCCGCTGCCAGTCCTTGCGCAGCGCTTCATGTTTTCGACGCATCTTTCTCAGACACCGTCGCAATCCCCCATTTTATTTTCCGCCAGGAAACCAACATGCATCTCAAAGATTTAAAACAGAAAAAACCGGCCGAGCTCGTCAAAATGGCCGAAGATCTCGGCGTCGAAGGCGCCTCGACCCTGCGCAAGCAGGACCTGCTATTCGGCATTTTGAAAGCCGAAAGCGAAGAAGGCGAGCTCATCATGGGCATGGGCACGATCGAAGTGCTTCCCGATGGCTTCGGCTTTCTGCGCAGCCCGGAAGCCAATTATCTGGCCGGGCCCGACGATATCTACGTGTCTCCGAACCAGGTCCGCAAATTTGGCCTGCGCACCGGCGATACGGTTGAAGGCGAAATTCGCGGTCCCAAGGATGGCGAACGCTATTTTGCGCTCACCAAGGTTACCGAAATCAATTTCGATGATCCCGAATATCTGCGCACCCGCGTCAATTTCGACAATCTGACCCCGCTCTATCCCGATGAGAAGCTCACGCTCGATAGCGATGATCCAACGATCAAGGACAAATCGGCCCGGGTCATTGATATCATCTCGCCACAGGGCAAGGGCCAGCGTGCACTCATCGTGGCACCGCCCCGGACCGGTAAGACGGTGCTCTTGCAGAATATCGCCAAGGCGATCACCGACAATCATCCCGAGGTCTATCTGATCGTGCTGCTCATCGATGAGCGCCCGGAAGAAGTGACCGATATGCAGCGCTCGGTAAATGGTGAGGTGATTTCCTCGACCTTTGACGAACCAGCGCAGCGCCACGTCCAGGTTGCCGAAATGGTGATCGAAAAAGCCAAGCGCCTCGTCGAACACAAGAAAGACGTTGTGATCCTGCTCGACTCGATCACCCGGCTTGGCCGCGCGTACAACACGGTCGTGCCGAGCTCCGGCAAGGTGCTGACCGGCGGTGTCGATGCCAACGCCCTGCAACGGCCGAAGCGATTCTTCGGTGCGGCGCGTAACATCGAAGAAGGTGGTTCGCTCTCGATCATCGCCACCGCGCTGATCGATACCGGCAGCCGGATGGACGAAGTCATCTTCGAAGAATTCAAAGGCACCGGTAACTCGGAAATCGTGCTGGATCGCAAGGTCTCCGACAAGCGCATCTTCCCGGCTCTCGATGTCGGCAAGTCCGGCACCCGCAAGGAAGAGCTGCTGGTCGAGAAGGATAATCTTGCTAAGATGTGGGTGCTTCGCCGGATCCTCATGCAGATGGGTACCGTCGATGCGATGGAATTCCTGCTCGACAAGATGAAGGATTCCAAGACCAACGAAGATTTCTTCGACTCGATGAATCAGTAGGGCCTAGCCAGCAACGATGTTCGAATTTCTTGCCAATGTGTCGGAAGTAACCCCCGGATTGGGGTCGCTCGCTGAAATCTGGGCGGCGATCGTCCATGACTTCAGCAATCTGAACACGCCATCGGCGATGGCCGCATTTGGCCAGGTCGTGTTGATCGATCTCGTCTTTGCCGCCGACAACGCAATTGTCGTGGGCGCGCTTGCGGGCGGGCTTCCTGCCGATCAGCGCCGCAAGGTCATCCTGATCGGGATTGGCGCAGCGCTGGTGTTGCGGATCTTCTTCGCGCTGATTGTCAGCGTGTTGATGGGCATTGTCGGGCTGATCCTGGCTGGCGGTTTGCTGCTGCTCTGGGTCGCCTGGAAATTCTGGCGCGAGCTTCGGCATGTCAGTGAGTCTCCCGGTTCTGAAGAGATTGTTGGTGACGAGCATTCAGGCCTCAAATCAGCGCGCAGCTTCTGGGGCGCCGTTTGGGCGGTGACCGCGGCGGACGTATCGATGAGCCTTGATAATGTGCTTGGCGTTGCCGGCGCAGCGCGCGAACATCCGGGGATCCTGGTGATCGGCTTGCTGTTATCGGTCGCGCTGATGGGCCTCGCCGCCAATATCATCGCGCGCTATATCGAACGCTATAAATGGATCGCCTATCTCGGCCTGGTCGTGATCCTCTGGGTCGCGGTGCGGATGATCTATGAAGGCACGATCGATCCCGACATCGGCCTGATGACGCTATTCGGCTAGCTGAATCTACGAACTAGCCTGCGGCGCGACCAATAGCCGGTTGCGCGGATAATCGACAACAAATCGCCGCCCGGCAAAGGCATCTGCGCTGAGCAGCATGGCCGGTCCGTCGCCGAGTTCGAGCGTCTCAAATATCGCAAGATCGGCGATACCCATGCGCGCTTCATCGACCGCAAAGCCTCCGACAGTGAAGCGGTCCAGGCGAATCTGCTGCATGGCCACCGCATGGCCAGACGCACCGCCGATCGCACCGCGCGACGCAGTGGCGAGATAGGATTGCAGGCCAGTCTGTTCGGCGGCCGCCTGATTCATGATCGAATGGGCAGCGCCCGTATCGAACAGGGCGGGCATCTCGATACGACCGACTGTAACCGGCACGATCAGCAAGCCATCCGCGCGCTCGATAAAGGGAATTGAAACCCAGTCGGTACCATTGCTGGAAAAATCGGTTTCGGCCGCAAACAAACGCAATCGATTTCCCGGCAGATCAAAATCGACGACATGCTGACGCAGGATATCGGCCCCGATCAGTCCATCGCCATGATCGCTGCCAGCAAAGCCCGGCAAGCTGTAGGCGCCGAGCTGTCGGAATTCACGGGCACCAATCCTAAGGCTTGCCAGGTTGAAGAACTCAATCGCTGCGCTGCCGGTCGATCCCAGCATCCGTGCCGGCTGGCCATGGCCGGCAAGTCCGAGCTGGCCGACCATGCTGCGCGTCAACATCGTCTTGCTGGCCGCCGTATCGACAATGAAGCGGCCCTGGACGCTATCGTTGAGCGTCACCGAAATCTGCGGCAGGCCATGCCAGGGCGCGGAGAGCGCCATGCTGGTGACGCGCTGCGAATAGCCTGCTGCGACGACGCTGAGCAGGATGATAATCGCCAACAGGCCGGCAATCACATTGGCTATCTGGCGCACGATAAGCATGGCGCCAGTCTAGCCTATCGCGGCGGCCTGTAGTGAATTTCGTTTCAATAAAGAGGGTTAACGTTAACCAGCCTGTTTTTCGAGCTGGCGGCCCATCATTTCCCAGAGCATGTTGATCGCCTTCAAAGGTCGTACCAAGACCTTGAAATCATCGATCAAACCATCGCTGTTCCAATGGATGATATCGATGCCGTTTATGTGGATTCCGTTGAGCTCGGCGGTGAATTCGAGCATCGCATTATCGCCATCGACGATGATCCGCACATATTCAAACGTGCCATTGCCGAAAACCGTATCGGCGGCTGTCAGATAGCCAAGCGTCAACTCAATACCGCGTTGCGGGGTATGAACAACCGGCGAATGGAAGGTCGCATCATCGGCGAGCAGCGGGCGCAAACTCTCCGGGCTGCGATCGCCGTCCATATGATCGAACCAGCGTTGGAGGCGGGGGTCTGTCGTCATCCGAGATGCTCCTTGAAAAATTCAGCCGTGCGGCCGTCTGCGAGAGTGGCGGCTTCATCGTCGCGGCGGTTGCCGAACTCGGTGGCGAAGCCATGATCCAAGCCCTCATAATCGTGCAGTGTCACCTTGGCATGATCGTCCAGGCCTTCATGCATGGCGGCCTGGGTTTCGGGCGGGACAAAACCATCGGCGGTCGGGATGTGCAGCATCACCGGATGGGCGATGGCGTGTTTCTCGCCAAGCAGTCCATCGATGCCCACGCCATAATAGCCGACGCAAACATCGATATCGGTGCGCGACGAGGTCATGAAGGCGAGCCGGCCGCCAAGGCAATAGCCGACACAGCCAACCTTGGCCCGGGTCTCACCGCCCAGATGGTCGCGCGCGGCATGGATGGTTGCTTCGATATCGCGGACGCCCTGGTCCTGATCGAACTTGCCCATCAGATCGAGCGCTGTGTTGAATTCCGCCTCGACATCGGGATCGAGGTCCGTGCCCTCATTGATCCGCCAGAAGAGATCGGGTGCAACGGCGAGATAGCCCTGGCTTGCCCAATAATCGCATTTGGCGCGGATCCCGGCATTCACACCGAAGATCTCCTGGATGACAATTACCGCTGCGGTGGCATCGCCTTCGGGCGTTGCGACATAGACGCCGAAACTTTCCTCTCCGCTCAGGGTTGGAATCTTGATCATGCTGCCCATTGGCTCGCCTCCTTATTCTCATGCATCAAAAGATATCGCTTGGTCGGGATGCCCTCCCCGCCCGAATAATAGCCGATTTTCCCGCCCGCTGCGATCACGCGATGGCACGGTACAACCAGTGTCAATGGATTGTGGCTGCAGACCCGGCCGATTGCGCGCGGACCGGAATCGGCGCGCCTTGCGACCTCGCCATAGCTTGCCGCTTCGCCATAGGGGATCGCGACAACCGCGGCGCGCAGCTCATTGCCGCGCTTAGTGGACGCCGGTTCGAGCGGAAGATCAAACTGTTTGATATCATGGGCAAAATAGGCATTTATCTGGCGCTCGGCCTCGCGCAGCAATGGATGTTCGGTGGGGCCTGTCGGTTCCATTTGCCCGACCATGTCGATCGCCTGGAGCGCGTCCGCGCTCGCGGAAATCGAAATCGAACCGATCGGGCTGGCAATAATATGGCAGGTCATGGACGCGGTTTCGCGCATTGCGTATGGAAAGGCCAGCATTTTGAGGAGCGCACCCATGAAAGTCACCGTCGATGTCGATTGCACGCCCGAAGAAGCACGGCGTTTCCTGGGCCTGCCCGATCTCACGCCGGTGCATGATCTCTATCTCGACAAGATGAAAGAGACGATGGAAAATGGCATCACGCCCGATACAGTCGAGAAGCTGATGAGCAGCTGGGGCCCGATGAGCGAAGCCGGGCTTTCGATGTGGACGCGCTTCTTCGATCAGATTGGCGGCACGAAAAAGTGATCCTTCGGCCATGGCGCTGACGGGCAACGATAGCGCGACAATCTTTGCGCTCTCCACCGGAGGCCTTCCCAGTGCGATTGCGGTGATCCGGGTCAGTGGACCCGAAAGCGGTGCCGCGTTAGCGGCGCTGGCCGGTCGCCTGCCCGAGCCGCGTCACGCATCGCTGGCGCTGTTGAGCGATCCGGCGGATGATGCACCGATTGATCGCGGATTGATCCTCTGGTTTCCCGGGCCCGATAGCGCAACCGGTGAAGACCTTGCCGAAATCCATATCCATGGCAGCCGCGCAGTCGCCGCAAAAATGCTGGCGGTGCTCGATGACATGCCGGGCCTGCGGGCAGCCGAAGCCGGGGAGTTTACGCGGCGCGCCTTTCTTCATGGCCGGATTGATCTTTCCGAGACGGAAGGGCTGGGTGATTTGCTCGCGGCGGAAACCGAAACGCAACGGCGCCAGGCGCTCGCGATGAGTGAGGGCGGGCTAGCTAGGCAGATTGGCGATTGGCGCGAGCGATTGCTGAAAGCGGAAGCGCGGCTCGAGGCTGTGCTCAACTTTTCCGATGAAGGCGATGTCGATGAAGCCGACCAACAGGCGGCATTGGCCGCAATTCGCGATGTAAACTATGAAATTCGCGCGGCATTGGCTGCGCCGCCGGCCGAACGGATACGCGATGGGGTGAGGGTGGCACTGGCTGGCCCGCCCAATGCCGGCAAGTCGACGCTGTTCAACGCGCTGATTGCGCGCGAAGCGGCGATTGTCTCGCCGACGGCAGGAACAACGCGCGATATCATCGAGGCACCGGTCGAAATTGATGGGCTCGCTTTTGTGTTTTCCGACACGGCGGGTTTGCGCGCGGCAGGGGACGCGATCGAGGATGAGGGGGTCCGGCGCGCGCGCGATGCGCTCGAGCGCACGGATATTCTGCTCTGGTTGGGCGATCCTGACAAAGCACCGGACGGAGAGACGGTTATTCGGCTTCATGCGCGCAGCGACGAAGCGGAGCGGTCGGACATCCCGGAGAATACAGATTTGGCGGTCTCGGCGGTTAGTGGCGAGGGGCTCGATGCGTTGCGCGCTCTAATTCTGGAGCGCGCCCGCGCGATGGTTCCGCGCGAAGATCAGCTGGCTCTTAACGCGCGGCAGCGAGGGGTTTTGCGCGAAGCCGCGGAGATTTTGGCCAATCCACCCGAAGATGACTGGATCTTGCTGGTCGAGACCTTGCGCCAGGCGCGCGCCAGCTTTGATCGCCTGACCGGGCAGGGCGGCGTCGAAGATATGCTGGATGCGCTGTTCGGCAAGTTCTGCATCGGGAAATAGTCCGTCCCAGCGCTGAGGCGTTTCACGTGAAACATGTTGGACTTGGCCCGCTGCGCTGATAAAGGCGCGGCATGGCGAAATCCGAAGCCTTTGAGCGCTACGACGTAATCGTTGTTGGCGGCGGCCATGCAGGCTGCGAGGCCGCAGCGGCTGCGGCGCGCATTGGTGTGCGTACGGCGCTGGTTTCGATGCAGAAAGATATGATCGGCGCCATGTCCTGCAATCCGGCGATTGGCGGATTGGGGAAGGGCCATCTGGTTCGCGAAGTCGATGCCTGTGACGGTTTGATTGGCCGGGCATCCGATGCAGCGGCGATCCACTATCGGATGCTCAATCAGAGCAAGGGCGCGGCGGTCCGCGGCCCGCGCATCCAGGCCGATCGCATTCTCTATCGGGATTCGATTCATGAGATGCTGGCGGCAGAGGCAAAACTGGAGATCATCGAAGCGGAAGCGACAGAGCTTGTTCTCGCGGATGATGAACTGACGGTACAGGGCATGGTCCTGGATGGCGGAGCGCGGGTGATCCACGCCGCTGCGGTTATCCTGGCGACCGGCACCTTTCTCGGCGGCAAGCTCCATTTCGGGATGGATAATCATGCTGGGGGTCGGGTTGGCGAGCGGGCGGCGACGGCTTTGGCGAAACAGTTGTACGCGGCTGAACTTCCTTTGGCGCGGCTGAAGACCGGGACGCCGCCGCGGCTTGATGGCCGGACGATTGACTGGTCGGTGCTCGAGCAGCAGCCATCGGATGGCGGCAGTTGGACGATGTCCGTACAGGGCGAGAAACGCGAGAAACCCGCGCTTTTCTGCGCCATTGCACGAACCAACCAGCGCACGCATGACGTCATTCGTGCATCGCTTGATCGCTCGCCATTATTCTCCGGCGAGATCCAGGGAGAGGGGCCGCGCTACTGCCCATCGATCGAAGACAAGATTCATCGCTTCGGCGATCGTGACGGACATCAGATTTTTTTGGAACCGGAAGGCCTTGATGACAGCAA
Organism: Parasphingopyxis sp. CP4; assembly: GCF_013378055.1. Classification (NCBI taxonomy): domain Bacteria; kingdom Pseudomonadati; phylum Pseudomonadota; class Alphaproteobacteria; order Sphingomonadales; family Parasphingopyxidaceae; genus Parasphingopyxis; species Parasphingopyxis sp. CP4. Next base: position 2,314,135 of record NZ_CP051130.1, read on the forward strand.
TGTCTATCCGAACGGCATCTCGACCTCACTTCCGGTGGATGTACAGCTTGAGTTCCTGCGGACGATCACTGGCCTGGAGCGGGTTGAGATCGATCAGCCGGGCTATGCGGTTGAATATGATCATGTCGATCCGCGGATCCTCGGCCATGATCTGGCGGTGCGTTCCATGCCGGGGCTGTATCTCGCCGGCCAGATCAATGGGACAACAGGCTATGAGGAGGCCGCCGCCCAAGGGCTTGTTGCCGGGATCAATGCTGCGCGTTTTTCGCAGGGGGAAGAACCGGTCCGGTTTGAGCGGTCCGACAGCTATATCGGTGTGATGATTGATGATCTTGTGCTCCAAGGCGTCACCGAACCCTATCGCATGCTCACCGCGCGCGCCGAACATCGACTGCGGCTGCGGGCTGACAATGCCGTCACACGATTGACGGATACGGCGATATCCTGGGGATGTGTCGGCGAAGGCCTCAAATCTCTTGCCGAAGATCGCGCAGAGAAGCGCGCGCGCCTGCAGTCTGCAATGGCGCAGAAACTGAGCGCCGATGCTGTCGAGGCGGCTGGGGTACAACTGGGCCAGCATCGCGAAACACGCAGTCTTGCCGAATGGCTCAAACTGCCCGGTGGAACAGTTGATGCCGTGCGTGAGGCCGTGCCGGAAATTGCCGATATCGCGGATGACATCATTGATGAGGTGGTCGAAGATGTCCGCTACGCGCCCTATCTTGAGCGCCAGGCTAACGAGATTGCGCGCGTTGATAGCGATGAAAATCTCCGCATTCCTGATACGCTGATCTATGCCGATATCCCCGGTCTTTCCAACGAGATGGTTGAGCGGTTGGACCGTGCACGACCCGCCACCCTGGGCGAGGCGCGGCGGATTGGCGGTGTGACGCCAGCAGCACTTGCCGCCATCCTTGTGCACTCTCGCCGCCGCGCCGCCTGAACCAGATGGACGAAGCAAGCGTCAAATCCTGGCTCGAAACGTCATTGGGTGTTTCACGTGAAACACTCGAGCGGATTGATCGCTTTGTTGCTCTTCTTCGAGAAGAATCCGCTCGCCAGAATCTGATCGCGCGTTCGACTCTCGATACGCTTTGGGACCGCCATATCCGGGACTCTGCCCAGCTCTACCAGCTCGCGGGCCCGGAGCTTAGATCCGGTAAGTGGATCGATCTTGGTTCTGGTCCCGGCCTTCCCGGCATTGTCCTGGCGCTAATCGGCAATATGCCGATTACCCTTGTTGAGGTGCGGACTAAGCGGTTCGAATTTCTCCATCAGGCGATCGAAGCTTTGGACCTGGGCGCCTCCGTTACGGTTGAGGGGTGTCGGCTCGAGCGGGTCGAAACGCAGCCCTTTGACGTCATCACGGCGCGTGCTTTTACGGCCCTGCCCAAACTTTTTGCGCTCGCGCATCGTTTTTCGACCCCGAAAACGCAATGGGTGCTTCCAAAAGGACGAACTGCGCAAGAAGAACTGGAACAGGCGCAGCGATCATGGCAGGGTGATTTCGTACTGACACCAAGTCAGACCAGCGATGACGCATTCATTGTGACAGCGCATAATGTGAGGCCAAGGAGACGTTCATGATCCGCATCGCGATTGCCAATCAAAAAGGTGGAGTTGGCAAAACGACGACGGCGATAAATCTCGCAACCGCGCTCGCAGCCTCGGGTTCCAAGGTGTTGTTGATCGATCTCGATCCCCAGGGCAATGCCTCGACCGGCCTTGGCATAACCCAGGAACAACGCGCGCTATCGAGCTACGAATTGCTCATCGGACAGGCGACTGTGGAAGAGGCAGCGATTGCAAGCCGGGTTCCAAGGCTCTCGGTTGTGCCTGCGACAGTCGATTTATCGGGTGCCGAGATTGAACTTGTCGACTATGAAGCCCGAACTGAGCGTTTGAACATGGCGCTGAGCGATGCGCCGGACGGCCAATGGGACGTCTGCCTGATCGATTGTCCGCCGTCACTGGGCCTGCTGACGATCAACGCGCTGGTCGCCGCGCCGTCTTTGCTGGTTCCGCTGCAATGCGAATTCTTTGCGCTGGAGGGATTAAGTCAGCTATTACAAACAGTTGAGCGCGTACGGGAGCGTTTCAACCCGGATATTTCGATCTTTGGCGTCGTTCTGACGATGTATGATCGTCGCAATAACCTCTCCGGACAGGTAGCGGAGGATGTGCGCGCCGTTTTGGGCAAGCTTGTGTTTGATACGGTTATTCCGCGCAATGTGCGGCTGTCCGAGGCGCCAAGCCATGGCTTGCCCGCGCTGATCTATGATTATCGCTGCCCGGGATCTGAGGCCTATATGGCGCTCGCCCGTGAAACCATCGCGCGCCTGCCGAAAACCGCCAAAGCCGCCTGAGAGACATAGCCATGACCCAAGCAAAGAAGAGCAAGAAAGCCCCGGCCAAGAAGAAACCGAGCGGATTGGGGCGCGGTCTTTCTGCCTTGATGGGCGAAGTCGAACAGGAAGCGCCGATCGATGCCGCGCCGGACGAAGGCACGGTGCAAATGCTGCCGGTTGGCAAGATTACGCCGCATCCCGATCAGCCGCGCCGCCATTTCGATGAGGAAGCCCTGGGCGAGCTGGCCCGTTCGATCGAAGCGCGCGGTATGATCCAGCCGATTGTGGTGCGGCCGCAGGGCACGCATTACCAGATCGTTGCCGGCGAGCGCCGCTGGCGCGCCGCGCAGCGCGCGCAGCTCCATCAGGTCCCGGTCATCGTTCGCGATTTCGACGAGGCAGAAACGCTGGAGATCGCGCTGGTTGAGAATATTCAGCGAGAGGATCTGAATGCGATTGAAGAGGCGGAAGCCTATAAGCGCCTGATCGAAGATTTCGGGCATAGCCAGGCCGCGCTTGCCCGGCTGGTGCACAAATCGCGCAGCCATGTCGCCAATTTGCTGCGTCTGCTTGATCTCCCTGACGCCGTTCGAGCGATGGTTGTGTCTGGCGAGTTGGAAATGGGCCATGCTCGGGCGATTATCTCAGCGCCGGATGCCGAAGCTTTGGCGCGCTTGATTGCCGCGCAGGGCCTGTCCGTGCGCCAGGCGGAAGATCTCGCCCGCCGGGCAAAGCCAGGTGGCGGATCAACGTCCCGGCGGCCGCCGGCGGAACGCGATGCAGATATTGTCGCGCTGGAACGCCAATTGGGTGAGGCTGTCGGCCTGCCGGTGTCTATCGATTATAACGGGAAGACAGGCACCGTCGAAATCACCTATAAATCGCTCGATCAGCTTGACCTGATCTGCCAGAGATTGTCTGGCGAAAAGATATAAATATCAGATAATTAGCGCAGCGATCGCGCCTTGCGGGCGATCGCGAACAGCTCTTCGTCCGCGCTCACCATGCCGGGTCCGCCAGACCGCTTGAGGGCCAGTTCGGCAGCATTGGCGCGTTGGATCGCGGTTGAAAGCGCCTCGCTGCGCCAGCGTTCCACCTGATCGGTGATGACCGCCTTGTCCTTCCAGAAAATCGCGCGCCCCGCCTTGGCGATAACGGATTGGGCGCTATTGCCCTGCTCGACTTGCGCGCGGAGGCGGGTGAGCAGGTGCAGCCGTCGCAGGATCGCGCGTAGCAGCGGTATCCCGACAAGGCCTTCGCTCGCCAATTGCGTCAACTCGCGATCAAGTGCGATCAGATCGCCTGACAGAGTGATATTGGCAAGCCGGGAGAGATCGCCTTCTTCGCTACTCGCCGCTAGAGCATCGAGCGTGTCATGCTCTACCCGGCGGGGGCGGTCGGGCGCAGCATCGAGATACAGCGACAGCTTTTCCAGCTCGCTCGCCAGGATCGCGCGGTCGCCATGGCATCCGCGCGCCAAACGATGCGCCACATCCGGGGCGATCTGCAGGCCAGAATCTTGCGCCATCTCGACGACCATCCGGTCGGCATCACGGCCTTCGGGCGCATAGCTGGCACAGGCCATGGCCTGTTCACTTCCGAAGGCCAGTTTCACGAGCTTGTTGGTCGCGCGCAGCGCGCCGGCGATTGCCACCACCGGATTTCCCGCCTTTTCGGCCTCGAGCAACGCTTCGACCGCGGCAAAACTCTCATCGCCAATCGGGTCGATACGAATCAACCGCGCGCCGCCGAATAACGATATCGCGGCTGCTTCATCGGCGAGTTTTGCGGGGTCGGCCTTGAGATCGGGACCGGAGAGATCGATCCGCTCCGCATCTTCACCCATTGCATCGGACAGCAGCGCAACCAGGGCTTCTGAACCCGATCGATCCGGGCCGTAGAGCAGGAAGAACCGTATTTCGTCGCTTGGCGCAGATAGTGCGCGTGCGATCTGGCCCCGATTGGCCTTCACCTAGGGCAGTTCCGCGCTGGGATCCGCCGCGGCGGGAGGCGGACGGCGTGCCGCATAGAGCGCAACCCGGGCGACGATCTGGTCAGCCACCTGTTCGGTGAGCCGCTCCAGCGCAGAATCTTCCGCCGCAATCGTCGCATATTCCGAAGACACCACATCGATACCGGCATCGCCACCGGCCGTCGCATCGAGCAAAACTGTCCCGCGATCGATCGTAACCAGTTGAAAACGTGCGCGCAAAGTACGACGCTCGCGGGTCACGGCATTATCTGCCCGCACACCAAAGCCTTCGATACGGTCGTCCAGCGTCACTTCGAGCCGGTAGCGCGGCGCCGCATTGCCCGCTGCGCCCAGACGCTGTTCGAGAGCGCCGCGCATCAGATAGCCCGAACGCCCAGGAATGCCGCCAACTTCGACCGCCGCCAGCATATCACGGGCAGGGGATTGCGCCCCGCCATAGAGCGGCCGTAAGCCGCAGGCGGTCAACAGGGTCAACAGGCCCAGGCACAGGGCGATATTCCGGATCACGCGACGATATTTACCAGACGATCGGGCACGACGATAATCTTTTTCGGTGTAGCGCCGTCCAATTGCCGCTGAACCTTGTCCGAGCCGAGCGCGAGCGCTTCAAGATCGGCCTTGGGCGCGCCTTTCGCAGCCGATACCGTATCGCGCAGCTTGCCGTTGATCTGGACGGCGATCGTCACTTCATCCTCGACGAGCAGCGCCGGATCGGCGTCCGGCCAATCGGCATCGGCGATCATCCCGCTCTCGCCCATATCCTGCCAGGCTTGTTCAGCAAGATGCGGGGCCATCGGCGCGACGAGGCGGACCAGTGTATGCACAGCCGTATCGCGGCTGGCGCTCGGATCGGCTTTCTCGATCGCATTGGTCAGTTCGTAGATTTTCGCGACCGCCTTGTTGAAGCTCAAGGCCTCGATATCTTCACTCACGCCCGCGATGGTTTGATGCAGCTTGCGGTCGAGCGTGGCATCTTCGCCGCTGGCCTCGGAATCGCTATCGATCAGGCGCCACAAGCGCTGCATGAATCGCCAGGCACCTTCGATACCATTTTCGCTCCACTCGAGATCGCGCTCGGGCGGGCTGTCGGACAGCATGAACCAGCGCACCGCATCCGCGCCATATTGATCGACGATCGGATCGGGATCGACGACATTTTTCTTGGATTTGGACATCTTCTCGATGCGGCCCGTCTTTACCGGTTCTCCGCCTTCGATCCGCACCCAATCCGCGCCATCGCGCTGCACTTCGTCCGGCGAGAGCCAGCTGCCATCGGCCATTTGATAGGTTTCATGCGTCACCATGCCCTGGGTGAAGAGGCCGGCGAAAGGCTCTTTCACATCCAGCCGGCCAATCCGGTTCAGCGCCCGCGTGACGAAGCGCGCGTAGAGCAGATGCAGGATCGCATGCTCGACGCCGCCAATATATTGGCCCACCGGAAGCCAGGCCTCGGCTTCGGCTTTGTCGAACGGTTGATCATCGGGCTGGCTGGCAAAGCGAATGAAATACCAGCTCGAATCCACAAACGTATCGAGCGTATCGGTTTCGCGCCGCGCGGCCTTACCGCATTCGGGGCAATCGATCTTGCTCCATGTTGGATGACGATCAAGCGGATTGCCGGGTGTTTCGAAGTCGATATCGTCAGGCAAGACAATCGGAAGCTGATCCTTCGGCACGCCAATCGGTCCGCAATCCTCGCAATGGATGATCGGGATCGGCGTGCCCCAATAGCGTTGCCGGGAAACGCCCCAATCGCGCAGCCGCCATTCGGTCGTGCCTTCGCCCCAGCCTTCTTCTTCGGCACGCGTGATTACCGCGCTTTTCGCGCTTTCGACGTCCATGCCGTCCAGGAAGCGCGAATTGACGAGCGGGCCATCGCCGGAAAAGGCTTCATCGCCCGCATAGTCCGGATCCGTCTCATCGCCATCGGCAACGACGCGGCGCACCGGCAGGCCATATTTGCGCGCAAAATCAAGGTCGCGCTGGTCATGCGCAGGCACGCCGAAAACCGCGCCGGTGCCATAGTCCATCAGCACGAAATTCGCGATATAAACGGGTAGCTCCCATTCGGCCTGGAACGGATGTGCTGCCTTCAATCCTGTGTCGAAGCCCAGCTTTTCTGCGCTTTCGATATCGGCAGCGGAGGTTCCACCTGCCTGGCACTGGGCAATAAAGTCAGCCGCTGCAGAATCTTTCGAGGCCACCGCTTCGGCGAGTGGATGATCGGGCGCCACCGCGACAAAGCTCGCGCCGAAAATCGTATCCGGCCGGGTTGTGAATACTTGTAGCTGGCTCTGTCCGGTAATCGGTTCATTGAGCGTGAAGCGGAAGCGCAGGCCGCGGCTCTTGCCGATCCAGTTTTCCTGCATCAACCGAACTTTCTCGGGCCATTGATCAAGCTCATCAAGGCCAGCCAGCAGATCATCGGCGAAATCGGTGATCTTCAGGAACCATTGGCTGAGCTTGCGCCGCTCGACCATCGCGCCGGAGCGCCAGCCTTTGCCGTCAATCACCTGCTCATTGGCCAATACGGTCATATCGACCGGATCCCAATTCACCGCACTTTCCTTGCGATAGACGAGGCCGGCGGCGAAGAGATCGAGGAACAGCGCCTGCTCCTGGCCATAATAATCGGGTTCGCAGGTTGCGAGTTCGCGCGTCCAATCAAGCGCAAAGCCGAGGCGCTTCAGCTGGCTGCGCATCGCCGCGATATTGGCGCGGGTCCATTCGCCCGGATGTACCTTCTTTTCCATCGCTGCATTTTCAGCCGGCATGCCAAAGGCGTCCCATCCCATGGGATGGAGCACTTCATGGCCGGTCATCCGGCGGTAGCGCGCCAGGACATCGCCCATCGTATAGTTGCGAACATGACCCATATGGATGCGCCCCGACGGATAGGGGAACATCTCCAGCACAAAGCTTTTGGGTTTGGCGGACGATGTGTCTGCGGCAAAAGTCTGGGAGTCTTTCCAGGCTTTTTGCCAATGCGAGTCCACCGCTTGCGGATTGAAGCGTGACGCCATGACGAAAGGGTTAGCCGATTACGGTGCTGCGACGCAGTTCGCGCGCGCGGGTGAGGATGATAGCCTCAAGCTGTTGGACGGTTGCTGCCTGTACCGGCGCTTCGAGCCATTGGGTGCCGTTATAGAGCTGGCGCGACGCGGCTACGGACAGCGCGTCGGCGCGCAGATCGCGATCGAGGATCGTAACCGTCAGTTTCATCCGCTCGGTTGGCGCTGCCGGATTGGCATACCAATCGGTGACAATAACCCCGCCAGCCGAATCAACCTGGGCCATCGGCATGAAGGACAAAGTCTCGAGCGACGCGCGCCAAAGATAGCTGTTTACGCCGATTGTGGAGACCTGTGCCGGAGCCAAAGTATTGGACGGACGGTCCCCACCGCCACAGGCTGCCAGGCTCAGCGGAAGGAGGGCGGCAATAGCGGCGTGGTGCAAACGGAACATGAAACTCACCTGCGAAGACATAAAAGCGAAACGAAGGGCGTTTATAGCCGCTCGGGCCACCCCCGCAAGCGCGCTTTTTTGCTGAGCAAAAAGAGAGTTGTGGAGGATGCGCAACACCAAGCCGGATTCGACTCCGAATAGTGGCGCGACTCGAAAGCTTCATGCTAGGGCAATGTTGCAAGGAGAATAACTGAGCGATGTTTGGGCGAGTATCATTGGCTGCAGTGGCGGGTTCCGCCCTGTTTATCGCGGGTTTGACCGCGATGCCCGATGCTGCCGAATCGCAGGCTCGGTCGCTTTCTCTCAACGCTCCTGGAGCCATGGGCACCTTCACACCGGCATCTGGCGACCCGTCAATGGCGCGCGCTTTGCGCCGTGCGGGCATCTCGAGTCGCGGAATGCGGTTCACGCCGTCTGCCTCGCGTCAGGGCGATCGTCCGGTCACCGTGGCCGTTCGGGCGCGCGCTTCGACGACGGAACAGGCGGAACGCAATGCCGAAATCGCGATGGCCAACACCTCGTCGACCGGCGTAACGGCGATCACGCCTTCGGCCTATAATCTGGGCGTTTCGGTCGGCTGGCGGCGGTTTGCCATTTCCGGCGATGTCGCCCGTGTTGATAATGCCATCATTCCGGGTCGCTCACGCGAATCGGCAGATGTTGGTTTGAGCTATTCCGGCCGTCGCTGGAGCACACGGGTCCAGGTATCGGCTGATCGGCCCGCGCCGCAATCGGCTCCGAGCCTGATCGACAATGAAGAACGCGTCGCAGTTGATGTCGGCGGTTCGTACAGCATCGCCCGCAACATCGCGATCACCGGTGGTGTTCGCTATCAGCGCCAGCATCGCCTGGCCCAGGAAGATGTTGATCGGCAGGATAGCCAGGCCGTCTATGTCGGGACAGCGTTCCGCTTCTAATTGCGATCTGGCGTCAGCGCCCCGATTGCCGCCCATCCATAGATATTGAAACCGGCCAGCGATTGCGCGCGGCTGTTCGTCATGCCGCCCAGCGCGATCACGGGAATTCGCGATTGCCGGACCAGCTCTCCAAATCGCACACGGCCGAGCGATGGGGCGCCGGGATGCGATTCTGTGGCGAATACCGGAGAAAAAAACACCAGATCTGCGCCAACCCGTTCGGCGAGGCGCAGCTCGGCGAGATTATGGGCCGCCATGGTGCGAATGAGGCCCGGCGGTCCGCGTTCGCCAGAGCGTGCATGAAAACCATCGGCGTGACTGGATCGCGCCAGTTTGGCGGATCCGGCTGTCACAAGAACCAAACCCCGCCCGTCGGCAATCTTTCGAATCCGTGCAACCAGCACCCGGCGCTCAGATGGAGAGAGGCTGTAGTGCCGGACAATCACCCCGCTGCCGCGCGGCAATGCGTCGAGCGCCGGCCAAAGCTGATCGCCTTGGCGTTCATCGGTCATCAGCCAGAGCTTGGGAAGCGCAGGCGCGAGAGGGTGGCGGCGTCGCACGCGCCTATCTATAGCAACGGCCATGGCAACAGGCGATAACCCATCCACTCCGGCAGACCGGCTCGATGATGTCCGGACGGTGATGGAGCGCGCCGCCAAAAAAGCAGGCCGCTCGCTATCCGATGTCACGCTGATCGCAATCTCGAAAACCCATGGCGCGGAGGCAATCCAGCCGGTGATCGCTGCCGGCCAACGCGTGTTTGGCGAGAATCGCGTGCAGGAGGCGCAGGAGAAATGGCCGGCGCTCAAAGCCGAAACCCCGGATATCGAGCTTCATCTGGTTGGCCAGCTACAATCGAACAAGGCGGATGATGCGGTTGCGCTATTCGATGCGATTCACAGTGTTGATCGCCCATCGCTCGTCAAAGCACTCGCCAAGGCCTTCGCCAAGACGGATCGCCGACCGGCGCTCTATGTTCAGGTGAATATCGGCGCGGAAGAGCAAAAGGGCGGCTGTGCGATCGAGGTTCTGCCGACGCTTCTCGCCAGCGCGCGCGACAAGGGCCTCGAAATTACCGGACTGATGTGCATCCCGCCCAATGGGCTGGAGCCTGCACCTTATTTTGCGCTGCTCGCCAAATTGGCGGCGGAGAATGGCGTGCAAAAACTCAGCATGGGCATGTCGTCTGACTATGAGACCGCCATCATGTGCGGCGCGACGCATGTGCGGGTGGGAACCGCGTTGTTCGGCGCACGGGGCTAGCTAGAGCTGGTGGCCGGTGCGGTCGCGCTTGGTTGCCAGATATTTCTCATTATGCGGATTTTCGCCGTGGCGATGGGCGACCTGCTCTTCGACCGTGATACCGGCTGCCGATAATCCCGCACTCTTGTCCGGATTATTGGTCATCAGGCGCACCCGATCCTGGCCAAGCAGGGCCAGCATCCGGGCGGCAATCCCGAAATCGCGTTCGTCGACTGCAAAGCCGAGGCGCGTGTTCGCATCGACCGTGTCGAAGCCCTGATCCTGCAGCGCATAGGCGCGCAGCTTGTTGACCAGACCGATACCGCGCCCTTCCTGGCGCAGATAGAGGAGGATGCCCCAGCCCTGTTCCGCCATTTCGGCCATGGCGCCGGTGAGCTGCGGCCCGCAATCGCATTTGAGAGAGGTCAGCACATCGCCGGTCAGGCATTCGGAATGAATGCGGACAAGCGGTGCGGAGCCATTGGGTTCGCCGATTATCAGTGCGACATGTTCGGCGGCATCGGCGCGGTGGCGAAAGGCGATAATTTCTGCCTGCTCGGCCGCTGCCACCGGTAAGCGCGCCCGCGCCGCGATCACCAGGTCATTGGGATCGTCATAGCTATCGATATCGGCAAGCGCGATTGCATCATCCGCTCCGCCCGGTGTCACGAACACCGCTGGCAGGAGATTGGCGAGCCGGGCGAGCTTAAGCGCGGCGGTGGCCGTCTCGACATCATCAATCGGTAATGCCCGGAACGGGCCTTTGAGCGGGGTGCTGAGATCAAAAGCCGGATCGGCGATCGCGATTGCCGCGCCAAGGTCATGCCAGTCCTCGCGTTGCACACGAACCGGCGCGCCCGGTGTCGCCGCCTCTCGCTGGTTGGCGAGCTTCAAGGTTTCTGCGCGCCCCGCGCCGATCAATATGTCGGCCGGTGCATCTCCATCGAACGCGGCCAGTCCTGCTTCGTCGGCCGTCTCCACCGCCAGGATGCGGATCGCCTGATCGCCACTCCCGCAGGAAATCGGCCAACCGCGCCGCAGCGCATCGATCGCGCGCGCGACCTTGCGGCTATCGCCGGATGGGGAGGATGCGTCAGACACTAAATTCGGTCACCAGTGGAACATGATCGGATGGCTTGTGCCAGCTGCGGCTCGGCTCATGGATGCTATGCGCCACCGCTTGCTCTGCGAGTTCGGGGCTCGCCCACATATGATCGAGGCGCCGGCCGCGATCCGAAGCCGCCCAATCCTTCGCGCGATAACTCCACCAGCTATAATAGCGCTCGGGAGCCGGAATGAAGCGGCGGCCGAGATCAACCCAGTCATGCGCTTTTTGCAGCTTATCGAGCGTTTCCACTTCGATCGGCGTGTGGCTGACAACCTTGAGCAGCTGTTTGTGGTTCCAGACATCGGATTCGAGCGGCGCGACATTGAAATCGCCCACCAGAAGCGTCGGCCGATCGAGCTTTTTCGACCATTTCGTCATCCGCCCGAGAAAATCAAGCTTCTGGCCGAACTTGGGATTCTCTTCGCGATCCGGGATGTCGCCACCGGCCGGAACATAGACATTGTCGAGATGGAAACCGCAATCGAGCCGCACGCCGACATGGCGCGCTTCCCCATTATCCTGCCAGTCGAGCCGGTCATCTGCATCAAAGGGTATCTTGCTGACGATCGCCACGCCGTGATGCATTTTTTGGCCGTTCAGCGCCTGATGCTCGTAGCCAAGTGCTTTGAGCGCTTCGACCGGGAAGGTCTCGTCGACCGTCTTGGTTTCCTGCAGGCACAAGATATCCGGCGCTTCTTCGGTAAGATAGCGCTCGACGATACCGATGCGGAAACGGACGGAATTGATATTCCAGGTCGCGATTTTCACGGTTGAAGCCATGGGAAAGCGTCTAGCGGCCAACGCCCCGCAACGCCACCGATATTGGAACGAATGACCCCCGCTCCGGGGGCATTTGGAGCGGGGGTCGAAACCTAGTCGTTCGTCACGCTAGGCGGGAGATGCAGCCAGAACGGGTAACAGGGGGAATCCCGCTTGGCCTTTTCGCCTCTCCACAGCCTTGTTCTAGCGGGCTGTTCCTGTCGCGCGCATGAATGGCGTCACGCACTTTATCGCGGCTATTGTTCGGGTTACCGCCAAGCCGCCTGTCTGGTGCGACAATCCGCTCAACTGCGTCCGTTAGCGACGACGGTTGCGCGGGCGCGGATCGCGATATCGGAAGGTCCGGTTGGCGATTTCCATGCCGAAACGCTGATTGGCGAGGTTGATCGTCGTCAGATTATTCTGCGAATCGAGCACCGTCCAACCCTGCAACATCAATCCGCCGGGCGATCCCGGGCTGCGCAAGAAGATGATCCGGATCGTCCCATATTCGGGATGCTCCGGATCGCGTGCCTCGATCCGTACCTCGCTATTGCGCGCCGACGGGATGACGCGCGCAAATTCGGCGAGATCGCGATCGGGGTTGAGCAATACGGAAAGCGGGGAATCGCCGATCGGCCAGCGTTGCACCTGGCGGACATCATAATCGACAAAGGTCAGCGCGCGCCCGTCCGACACGACCAGGATGTTGACGCCTTCTTCGTAGGAAAAGCGGATCCGGCCCGGACGCTTCAGAAACATTTCGCCGCGCACCGACTGGCCTGCGCGGTTGGTTTCGATGAAATCGGCGCGCATCGTGTCGACGCTGCGCAGATGCCGCTGGACCTGGGCGAGTGTATCCTGCTGCGCGGCGACGGGGCTCGGCGCGAGAACCGCACCGGTTCCGATCGCAATCGGCAGGGCAGCAAGGGCAAGGGCGATAATCCGGATCATATGTCCATCCATAGTCTAAACGATGCCGCCTAATGGGTTTGCGCCGTTGAATGCAAACTGAACCCGCGGTTGCGCGCACATTCAGGCGATCCCTAGAGCGGATTGCCTTCCTGATCGATCAACACTTCGCGGCGGCCGACATGGTTGGCGGCGCTGACCTTGCCTTCGGCTTCCATCCGCTCGATCAGCCGTGCGGCGTTATTATAGCCGACGCGCAGCTGGCGCTGGATATAGCTGGTTGAGGCCTTCTGGCTTTCCGCAACGATCTGACAGGCCTTGCGATAGAGCTGGTCTTCAGCCGAATCTTCACCCGTGGGCTGGCCATCGAATGTATAGCCGCCATCTTCGGGCTCTTCGGTAACCGCCTGGATATATTCCGGCTGGCCCTGTTCGCGCCAATGATCGGCGACCCGGCGCACCTCTTCATCCGATACGAACGGACAATGGACGCGGGCAATCTGCTTGCCACCGGGCATATAGAGCATGTCGCCCTTGCCGAGCAGCTGTTCGGCACCCTGCTCGCCGAGGATGGTGCGGGAATCGATCTTGGAGGTCACGCTGAACGAAATGCGGGTTGGCAGGTTCGCCTTGATCACGCCGGTAATCACATCGACCGAGGGGCGCTGCGTCGCCATGATCAGGTGAATGCCGGCTGCACGGGCTTTCTGGGCCAATCGCTGGATCAGGAATTCGACTTCCTTGCCCGCCGTCATCATCAGATCGGCAAGCTCGTCGACCACGACGACGATCTGGGGGAGGGGCTCATATTCAAGCTCCTCTTCCTCATAGACCGGCTGGCCGGTGTCCGCATCATAGCCGGTCTGCACGCGTCGGCCGAGCGGTTTGCCCTTGGCCTTGGCCGCGCGGACCTTGTCGTTGAAGCCCTGCAATGAGCGCACCGATAGCGAGGCGAGCATCCGATAGCGTTCTTCCATCTGCTCGACCGCCCATTTCAGCGCCCGGACTGCCTTGGCGGGTTCGGTGACGACGGGCGATAGGAGATGCGGGATATCGTCATAGATGCTCAGCTCGAGCATCTTGGGATCGATCATGATCAGCTTACATTCTTCCGGGGTCAGGCGGTACAGCAGCGACAGGATCATACAGTTCAGCCCGACCGACTTACCCGAACCGGTGGTCCCGGCGACGAGCAGATGCGGCATCGGTGCCAAATCCGCGATCACGGGATCGCCGGCGATATTCTTGCCGAGGATGATCGGCAGCTTGGCCGTATGATCTTCAAAGGCGGTGCTCGCGACCATTTCGGAGAGCACCACCATCTCGCGATGCTGGTTGGGCAGTTCAATGCCGATCACGCTGCGTCCCGGGATCACCGCGACACGCGCGGAGATGGCCGACATGTTGCGGGCGATATCGTCGGCCAGCTGGATCACCCGGCTTGCCTTGATGCCGCTCGCGGGTTCGAGCTCATACATGGTGACGACCGGGCCCGGCCGGACTTCGACAATCTGTCCTTTGACATGAAAATCATCGAGCACGGATTCAAGCAGGCGCGCATTGCGTTCGAGCGCCGCCTTGTCGAGCGCCTGGCCGCCTTCATCGGAAGGCGGGTTGAGCAGTTCGAGCGAGGGCAGCTCATAATTGAGGTTGAGCGTGCGCTGGCGCGGTTTCTTGTCGGGAGCTTTGCGCTTGGCCTTGGGATCGGTGATGACCGGCGCGCGTGCTTCGGGTTCGGGCGGCGCGACTTTCTTGCGCGGCTGCGGCGTTTTCTTCGCCTCTTCCTTGGGATCTGTAATCCGTACGGGTGCCGGTTTTTCGCGCCGACGGAACAGGAAGGCGCGCTCATCCTCGTTAAAACCGAGGCCGCGATACCAGAGATACACGCCGCCACCGCCAAGCAAGGCGGCCAGCGCCCAGCCGAGATAGCGTGCGACATCGGGGCTGCCGATCAGGCCGAGCAAACCGCCAACTGCTGCACCGCCGCCATAGCCGAGCACGCCGCCCCAGCCGAGCGGAAGCCCGCGCACACTGGCGCCGCTGAGTAAAGTCATGGCCGAGCCAACCAGCATGATCGCCACGGCTATCAGCAATGCCGATCGCGCCCAGCGGCCAAGCGGTGCATCGCGCCACAGGCGCAAGGCGACAAGGACAACCAGCGGAAGCAGCAGCGCGACCAGCGGTCCAAACACCGTCAGCAGGGTTTCGGAGGTATAGGCACCAACGCTACCAAGCCAGTTCTGTGCGGGGCCGGCTGCTGCCGTATTCAGCGCCGGATCGCTGGGCCGATAGCTGACAAGCGAGAGCGCGGTCAGCACGGTGACCGTCAACAGGCCGAGCGATGCCAGTAATGCGGTCGAGCGCGAGGCTGCGCGCCGCATTGCGTCTCGCCAGGCCGGCAGCTGTGCCGCCAATCCACCCTGTGCCATCTCGCGCCTCCCGCTTTGTGCGCTTTATGTTCTTCTGTTTGCCTCTAATGCGCTTGCGCTGGACTCCGCGTCAAGCATTTGCGTCTATGCGGCTCGCTCCGCCTGCGTTAAAGCGAGTCCCTATGGCGATGAACGGCGAAAATCGGACAGATATCATCATTCTGGGCGGCGGACTGGTCGGCCAGACTCTGGCGCTCGCATTGGACACCCATGGGGTGTCCAGCGCGGTTATCGATCGGATGCCAAGCGAAGCTCTGCTCGACAGCAGCTATGATGGGCGCGTTTCCGCTGTGGCGAGCGCCAGCAAGAATATGCTCGATGCGATCGGCCTCGGTGAAGCGCTGGACGGCAAGGGCTGTGCAATCGGATCGATCCGGGCGAGTGACGGACTGGCGCCCGGGCGGCTCGATTTCGAACCGGGCGAGGGCGAAGGCCCGCTCGGCACGATGTTTGAAAATCGGTTGTTGCGCGCGACTTTGTTCGAAGTCTCGCAGAAGGCCGAGTATATCGATCTCCATATGGCGAAGAGCGCAGCCGATGTTGTCCGCGACGCGAGCGGCGTCACCGTTACGCTGGACGATGGCACGGTGCTCAAGGGCGGACTGTTGATTGGTGCCGAAGGCCGGGGCTCGCCGACCCGCGATGCGGCGGGCATCAAGATTGCGCGCTGGAGCTATCGCCATCACGCGATCGTCGCGACGATCAATCATGAACGCCCCCATGGCGCGATTGCCTATGAGATTTTCTATCCGGCCGGGCCCTTTGCCCTGCTGCCGATGCTGGACGATGCGAATGGCCCGCGCTCGGCCCTGGTCTGGACAGTCGACGAAAAAGATGGCCCGGCGATGCTCGGGCTGTCTGAGCGCGCCTTTCTTGCCGAAGCCCAAAAGCGGATGGGCGGGTTCCTGGGCGATCTGGCGCTGGCCGGACCGCGGGGCAGCTATCCGCTTGGATTCCATCATGCGGCGCACATCACCGGCGAACGGCTGGCGCTGGTCGGCGACAGCGCGCACGGCATTCACCCGATTGCCGGCCAGGGCCTCAATCTCGGCTTTCGCGATGTTGCAGCGCTCACCGAAGTGCTGGTTGAAGGCGTCCGGCTCGGCATGGATCCCGGCGATGCGCAGCTTATGAAACGCTATGAGACCTGGCGCAGTCTCGATACGCTGATGGTCGCGATGGCGACAGACGGCCTGACGCGTTTGTTTGGTATTCCCGGCAAAACCGCTTCGAAGATCCGGCGCATTGGCATGACCGCCGTCGATCGCATCCCGCCCCTAAAACGCCGCTTTGTCGACGAAGCGCGCGGCAGCAGCGGAAAACTCCCCCTGCTCCTCCGAGGCGTCACGGTTTAGGGCTTTAGTCCAATGCACCACGGGCTATCCCTTGAAAGAGACGGTGCCGAATATTTTCCAGCGGCGGTTAGTTATGCTGATCGTACCAGATTGGCTGAAATGTTCGACGCACGCGCCGCCGCGCGGCCCGGTTTGCGAATTGAGATTGGTTCAAAACTCAAAACTCTGCTGGGCGTCGGCAGTGAGATTGGCAGCATTGCTGACCGCTGCCTTGGCGAAAAGGCACGGCCAGTGCGCGCCGTGATCTTCAACAAGACCCCCGGGACAAACTGGGCCTTGGGATGGCACCAGGACAGGACAATTGCGGTGGCAGAACGCCATGATCAACCAGGGTTTGGCCCATGGACCGTGAAAAACGGCACTCCCCATGTCGAACCACCATTTACGGTGATGGAATCAATGATGACCCTGCGCGTTCATATCGATGCCGTCGATGATGAGAATGCACCTTTGGTTATCGCCTTGGGGTCGCACAAAACGGGTCGCATAGCCGTATCACAGATTGATGACGTCGTTGGCCGCTGTGCCCTGCACTCTTGCCATGCCGAACCGGGTAGTATTTGGGCCTACTCCACGCCGATCCTTCACCGCTCTGACCTGGCGTCCGGAGACCGGCAACGGCGTGTACTGCAGATCGATTATTCGACGGTCGAGCTACCAGAACCGCTCCGATGGGCGGCCGATTGACGACAAAAAAGGCCGCCACCCGGGGAGGGATGGCGGCCAGTTTGGATACGGAAGAGGGTTCCGTACGGATTATTCGGCGGCTGCGAAGACGCCGGGCATTGGAATGGCGATGCTCTGCAGCGTTTCTTCCTGGCAGTCGCGGGCGTCGATGCGGCTGCGCAGGTCAAAGCTGTAGCCGGTACCGCAGACTTCGCGGACAGCTGCGATAAGGCGGCGCTGAAGCGTGTTGCGATCCGCTTCATTGGCAAGGTTGAGATCGGCATGGTTCACGGCGACCGTGGCATTGCCGGCCGGTGCGGCCTGGGCGACGCCCGGCTGGGCCATCGCTGCGCCGATCATCAGGGTGGCGGGAATCAAAAGTGCGCTAATATTCTTCATTGTCATGCTCCTTGGGGAGGGGGTTGAGTTGACAAGAAGGGATGTAACATAGGTTGCGATTTGCAACTAACAACGATATTGCCTATATGTTCTGCAGAATTGCAGAACAGGTAATATGATGGACTGGAACGATCTTCGTTACTTTATCGCCGTCGCGGAAACCGGCAGCACATTAAGCGGCGGCAAGAAGCTGCATGTCAGCCAAACCACCGCGGCGCGGCGCATTGCGGCGCTCGAAGACGCGCTCGATCTCACTCTCTTTGACCGCAGCCGGACCGGTTACACGCTCACCCCGGTGGGTGAGGCGCTGCTCGAATCGGCGCGCGCGGTTGGCAGTGCTGCGGACGAATTCGCCAAGGCGGCGGATTCGCAGGTCCGCGATATCAGCGGATCGGTGAAGCTCACCACGCTCGATATCTATGCCGAAACCCTGTTGCCGCCGATGCTGAAGCGGATGCGGACCGACTATCCGGGAATCCGGATCGAGATTGAAACGACCCAGGAGCCGCGCGACCTGGCGAGCGGCGATGCGGATATCGCGCTGCGCAACAGCAATGGGCCGACAGGGGGCGGACTGGTCGGGCGGCGTATCGCCGATGATGGCTGGACGATTTACTGCAGCCGCTCCTATGCGCGTGAAAATGGCATCCCCAAGTCCGAAGCCGATCTGGTCAACCACGCCTTTATCGGCGGGGGTGGCGAGAATTTCTGGCGCACCTATCGCCAGTGGCTGCGCGACAATGGCCTGGAAGATCGGGTTGCCGTGCATCATGCGACCGCCACCGGGATACTGTCCGCCGTGCGGGCCGGGGGCGGACTTGCCGTGATGCCGAGCTTCTTCGCTGATCATGATCCCGAGCTCGTTCAATGCCTGCCGCCGCGCGGAGAGGATGAAAACGGCTTGTGGCTGCTGACCCATGAGCGCCTCCGCCATGTGCCGCGTATCCGGGCCGTGCTCGATTATCTTGCCAAGGAACTGAAGACGCTCGCCCTGCAGCCGCCGCAATAGGGGGGCGCTAGCGGCTTGCGCCCAGCTTGCGCGCTTCTTCAACGAGCATCACCGGGACGCCATCGCGGATCGGATAGGCCAATCCTGCTGCCTCGGAGATCAACTCATCCGCCTCGCGATCATAGCGCAGCGGTGTCCGGGTTACCGGGCAGACGAGTATGGCGAGAAGTTCAGGGTCGAGCGGAGTGGCGCTGGTCATTGGTCCGCTATTGCAGAGTCGCGCGGTCATCGCCGCCGGTCTGCTGGTGCATGCGGAAGAATTGCATGAACTGGATCAGCAGTTCGGACCGCTCCTCGATCGTCGGTGCTTCGAGCAATGCCTGTTTTGCGACCGTGTCGAACGGCGAAACCTGGGCGACCATATTGACGAGCGTTTCATCGTCGAGCGTCTCAACCGCATCCCAGTCCACGGCATAGCCGAGCAAGGTCGCAAACTTCTTCGATTCATCCATCAGCCCGCCACGCATCGCAATCGAGAGCGGCTCCGCCTCGGCCTCATCGCCAAATTCTGCGGTAACCGCCTCGACCCGCCGAAAGGCGGTGGTCGCATCAAGTTCGCGCACCAGCCGGAACCGGGTCAGGCCATCCAGCACCAGATTGAAGCGCCCATCTTCCATCGCTTCGACTTCGGAAATCTTGCCGATACAGCCAATATCGAACAGGGCCGGTTTATGGCCGTCTGCATCTTCCGTGCTGCGCGGTTGGATCATTGCGATGCGCCGATCGCGGGCCATGGAATCCTGCACCAGCGCCCGATAGCGCGGCTCGAATATATGCAGCGGCAGCTGCGCGCGCGGCAACAGGATCGCGCCGGCGAGCGGAAAGATGGAAAGGCGGACCGGGCTTTCGCTCATTATCCGAACAGGATAGCCGAGAGCCGCCGGCGTTGCTGGGACACCCATTCATCTTCCAGGCCGACAACCTCGAACAGCTGGAGCAGCTTTTGCCGCGCCGCGCCCTCATTCCAGTCCTTATCGGCTTCGATGATGTGGAACAGCTGATCGGCAGCATCGTCCCGCGCATCATTGGCGATCAAGGCTGTTGCGAGCTCGAGCCGCGCCTCATGATCGGCCGGATTGGCTTCGACCTTGGCGCGCAGCGGTGCGGTATCTTCGCTGTCTGCGGCATCGCCGATCAGATCGATGGCCGCTTGGGCACGAACAATCGCCGGGTCCTTGGCCACCTCTTCGGGTATCTGGGCGAGCATTTCGCGTGCCTCGTCAATCTTGTCCATAGCAACCAGCGCTCGGACAAAGCCCGAAATGACCTTGGGTTCGGTCGGTGCCATTTCCATGATCTGGGCAAAGGCGGAAAGCGCACGCTCATTATCGCCATCCGAAAGAAACTGCTCGCCCATTTCGATAAGCGGCTCGATTTCGGCTTGTTGCTGCTTCTCGTCGCTCTCAACCGGCAGCTGCGTCAAAATCTGGTCGAGCATCTGCTTTAGCGCGCTTTCGGTGCGCGCCTGGCCAAGATCCGCGATCGGCTTGCCCTGGAACATCGCATAGACGGTGGGGATTGACTGGATCTGGAACTGGGAGGCGATGAACTTGTCTTCGTCGACATTCACCTTTTTCAGGATCACGCCCTTGTCCGCATAGTCCGCTGCCACCTTTTCGAGCATTGGCGTCAACTGCTTGCACGGGCCGCACCATTCGGCCCAGAAATCCAGGATAACGAGCTGCGACATTGACGGTTCGACAACATCGGTGCGGAATTTCTCGACCTCGGCCTTCTGGTCTTCGGTCAATCCCAATTGCGTGGCCACTTCGTACGACTCCTTTTCGGGGTTTGGGCATATATGGGGTATTGCAGCGCATAACCCAAGGGGAGGCTCAGCATTGCGTGCCGGCTATCGGCTGGCCAGCAACTCGGCGAACACAGGCGCAAAGCAATCCAGCATATGGCGAGCATAGCCGGCGTTCATATGGACATGGTCATAACCGTCGTCATGCGGTTCAAGGCCGTCCCATTCTTCACCCCCGCTGCGCATCATATCCCGGCGGGTCAGGCCGGAGCTGGCCGATAGGGCCGGATCGGGCAGGACGAGCCGGACATCGCCACCGAATATTTCGTACGCCACCTCCTCGGTCATCGATCCTGCCTCGCCAATCACGGCCATGCCATCATCTTGCGTGTAGCGGCTATATGCCGGCCTTTCGATCAAGGTTTCGCCCGGGCGCGGCGTGACGATCAGGGCAATCGGCGCATCGGTCATTTCGCGCAGGTTGCGAACCATGAAATATGCAAAACTGAGCTTGAAATTCTCGGCGATGATCGCGCGGAACGCAGCGCGGCTTATCAATCTCTGACCGGCGCTGTGCGAGAATAGATCCAGCTTGGCCAGGGCGCGCAGCGCGAGCATATAATCAACGCCGAGGCCCACGAGGACGAATGCATCATAATCTGCCGGACGGATCTTGGCCTTATGCGGTGGATTGCGGCTCCATCTTTTACACAAGCCATCATGGTCGGTGACAAAAGCATCGCCTTGTACAGACAGGGTTTGCAGGGCGGCGAGATTCCCGGAGAAGAAATCAAGCGTTACACCATCGAATGGCGCGGAATTGGATGCCAGTGCATGGCGATAGGCTTGGCTATGCGAATTGCCGAGCAAACAGACGGTCGGTGCCGCCGGATCTATCGGGCGTTGAAGCGAATCCAACAGGATGTCATCGTCCGCCATTCAGCTGCCAGGCGCAAATTGTTCGAGCAGCACGTCATCGCACAATGCCTCTTCATCGGCATCAATCTCAGGATATGCTGCAGTATCTGCGTCGCTATCGGCTGGTCCCGCCGCATCAGTGTCGAGCGTTTCCACACCATGGGCCGCAAAGAATTGCCGCATCACCATGTCCACACCATCCATCCGAACGGTCCTGAGGTTGGGCTCATAAAGTTCTGCGCGGGCCAGCGGAGAGGCCACCAGTTCATAGGATGGGAAATAATCGATATCGTCATGGGTCGCAGCGAGTTCGCCGGCCACGGCGCGCAACACGGATTTCGAATAGGTGGTTGCGACCAACACATGATTGTCCGAAGCCGTCGCAGTCAGCGGTACGGGCGAGACAGTCAGCAAGAATTTGATTTCCGGATTCACACGGCGGATGAGTGTGCGAAACGCTTCGAACTGCCCCAATATCTCGGCAAAGCCGGCATTATGAAACTCATGCCGATCCGGATCATAAGAGCCAGCAATGGTTCCCGGCGCCGTTGGCCAGGCTGTTCCACTCTCCCGGTCGCGCCAGGTTTCGGTCAGGCCCAGTGTGAAGACAAAGATATCGGCCAGCCTGAACAGGCGATCTACATAGTGAAGATGCTGCTGCCGGTGGGCCATTACTTCGGCAGCGCTGTCCAGCCCCTCGGGTTCGACCGACGGGCGCATGGCGTCGAAATATCGGCCCTCCGCCTCCCAAACGACCAGCGATTCAGGCAACGGCGTGTTACCGATCGTCTCTTCGGCGATCTGCAATAACTGTTGCACGGCATAAATATTGCCGAACCGCGCAGAAAACATGCGATACCCAAAGCGCTTGGCAACGGAATCCGGAATCGCGGCGGATGGCGGCTCCAGATCGAGGACATTATAGTCGCGCAGGCGCAGGTGGCGGGCAATATGTTGTGCGAAGCAACTGCCGGCGGTCGCGATTTTCAGATCCTGGGATATCGGAAATTTCGGTTGGTAGAGATCGACAACAGAAGACGGGTTTTTGCCCGCAACGCCGTTTCTCCAAAAGGCGCGCGGAGCGAGCGAGCTATAAGGCGAGCGCATCTGGGTAACCTCCTGTCCGTTGTCGGTGAACTAGCCGGATGACTTGCAGCGTGTAAATGGCCGATTGGTCGGCCGGATTATTGACCGCAATATACTTGCCCTGCCGCTAATCCCATGCTAGCTGCGCCGCCTCTTCACCCGATGGCAAGAATTTGGCGTCATAGGGGAGAGCGCCGAGCGGGCGTAGCTCAGGGGTAGAGCACAACCTTGCCAAGGTTGGGGTCGGGCGTTCGAATCGCCTCGCCCGCTCCATTTTTCTCTCACAGTGCGAATCCGAATTTAACGCGGCTGGCCTCGGCCGTTATGCTGCGCCGTCGAGCGTGATGGTGCGACCATCGACCTGGGCTTTGACGCCATAGACGTCGGCCAGCCGGGCTTCGGTGAGGGTTTCGGAGGGCGGACCGTCGGCGACGATCTGGCCGTCATCCATCCAGATCAAACGGGAAGCATAGCGCGCGGCGAGCTGGATATCGTGGAGCACGACCAGCGCGCCGCCGCCGTTTGCCACAAAGGCCTGGATCAGATCCATGATACGGAACTGATGGAGCGGATCGAGCGCCGCGGTGGGCTCGTCGGCGATCAGCAGCGGGGCTTCTGCGGCGAACGCGCGGGCGCAATGGACCCGGGCAAGCTCACCGCCGGACAATGTATCGGTTCGCCGGTTCGCGAGCGCAGACAGGCCGCATGCGTCGATTGCCGTGTCGACAGCCTGCGCATCTGTGTCCGTTAGCCGGCCCAGCGCCGCGCCATGGCTAAAGCGGCCGAGGGCGACAACATCGCGCACACTATTGGGCCAGGCCAGCGGGCGGGCCTGGGGCAGATACGCAAGCTGCCGGGCGCGTGCGATGGGGTTCATCAGGCAGGACTCACTGTCATCGAGCGTGGCGCTGCCCCCGGTTCGTGGTTCGAGTCCGATGCTTGAACGGATCAAACTCGTCTTGCCCGCCCCATTGGGGCCCAGCAGGACGACCAGCTCTCCCGGCCCAAGCCGGAAACTGGCATCGCGCACAAGCGGGGCATCGCCGACGGCGAGCGAGAGGTTGGCGGCGACGAGCTCAACCACGGATCGTCCGCCTCTGCATCGCTATCCAGATAAAGGCCGGCGCGCCGATCAGCGCCGCGACAACGCCGAGCTTGAGTTCGGATTCCGTAGGCAGGACCCGCACGCCGATATCGGCCAGCACGAGAATGAGCCCGGCGAGCAACGCAGACGGCACCAGCGATCGCGCCGGATCATGGCCGACAAAGGGTCGGACCAGATGCGGCGCGACTATCCCGACAAAACCGATCGCCCCGGCCAGCGCGACCGATGCGCCGGTCGCCAGGCCCGCGCCGAGAACGGTGAAGATGCGCTGGTTGCGCAGGTTGAGCCCGATCCCGCTGGCGGCTTCTTCGCCCAGGGTCAGCGCTGAAAGACCGCGCCGGGTGGCGAACAGGATGGCGAAGCCCGCAATCAGGAACGGAAAGGTCAGGCCGATCTCGGCAAAGCTGCGATTGGTGACCGAGCCGAGCATCCAGTTGATCATGTCTGACAGGGAAAAGGGATTGGGCGCCAGATTCATGAGCAAACTCATCGCCGCGCCGGCAAAGCTGGATAGCCCGACGCCGATCAGGATCAAGGTGACGACCGATTGGGTGCGGATCGCGGCGAGCGCGAGCAATGCGGTGGCCGCCAGTGCGCCGATAATCGCGGCGATCGGGAGCACCCAGATGCTGAGTGCGGCAAGGCCGTAATAGAGCGAGAAGGTCGCCGCCAGTGCAGCCGATGCCGATACGCCGAGCACGCCGGGTTCAGCGAGCGGATTGCGGAGCAGCCCCTGCAGCGCTGCGCCGCTGACACCGAGCGCTGCACCGACGAGAAAAGCGGCGAGCGCGCGGGGGAGGCGGATCGACCAGATCACCAGCAGATCGCCGGGCGAGCCATTGCCGAGAAAAGCGGCGAATGCCCGATCGACCGGCATCGGCGTCGATCCGATCAGGCAGGCCGCGAATATCGCCGCTAAACACGCGATAACCAGTCCGGGAGTGAGCCAGCTATGCGCTTTCATCCGCGCGCTCCGTCGGCCAGGGCCTCGATCGCATCGAGGATGAACCAGCCGCCACAGGCGGTCCATGCGCCGTCGAGCGGAACCACGTCCCGATCGGTGAGCTGCGCGCGGGCAACCGGATGCTGGGCGGCGCCCCAGGCATCCGGCGTGCTGAAAAAGGAATCGAAAAAGGCCGCAGCAACAAGGTCCGGCTGCTCATAGGCAAGCCGCTCCAGCGGCAGGGAATGCCAGCCGGACTCCGCCTGGAAATTGGAAAGGCCGGCAGCGATCAGCATCTCATGGATCAGCGAGCCGGGCCCGCTCGTGACGCCAGCGGGCGTCATATAAAGGGTGGCAGCATCGCTGCTGCGTTTGCTTATGGCGGCCAATCGGGATCGGAACTTGGTGATCAACGCTGCACCGCGCTCGGATTGGCCGAGGCCGTCTGCGACATGCGCAATTTGCTGGGCAATCGAGCCCTCTTCCGCGCCATCGATGCTGGATATCCAGCCGAGCTGTAACACCGGAACGCCGGCGCGCTCGAAAAAGCCGGCCGCGTTGGGCCCGCCACCATAGGAACGAATGATGAGATCGGGTTCGAGGATCAGCACATCTTCGGCATTGGGGCGCACGGTCGGCATGCCGATCGCGGCGTCGCGCATATAGGAGAAATCTTCCACCCCGCCCGGCGAGATGGCGAGGATCTGCTCGCGATCGGCGAGCTGCAACAGATATTGGTCGGCACAATAATCGAGGCTGACTATTCGCATGGGCCGCTCGGTTGATTGGGCCGCGAGGGTGTCTTCGCCGCCGCCCGATGGCTGGCACGCGGCGAGCATAAGGGCAGCGGAAAGCACAACCATCCCGCGCCAAACAGGTGCAGCATTTTTGATGCGCCCCATTATCACTCCCCAATGCACCGCGCCGTCCGCGACAGATGCAATCCCAACGGCAACGGGCCTCACGGAATGGTCTCCGCGCGGACGGCCAAGCCTGTCTGCTGTCGCTTCAGGGGAAGTGGCGCGGGCCGAACGGATCGGATCCCGGCACCCACACCTTACCCGCCTGTCGAGAGCTGATCCCGGTCTCCAGGCGAACGACGCGATGGCAGGTTTCCTGGCTCACCGATGGTCGCCTCCGGCCGCCTTCCCGGCTCCCATCCCGTGCGGACAGAGCCAGTGGCATATCGGCCGTCAGCTATCGGCTGACAGTTGCGGGCACAGCCCCGGATTTTCGCCGGGTTCCCTCTTAGCCGCCGATGAAGGCGGCACCATCTGCGCCACGGTCTGGTGCAGCGATGCGCAGCTGTCAATTCGCGTCGGTGAGTGGCCTATTCGGCCGCGTCTTCCTTGGGCATCAGCTTGTCCATCGTTTTCGTCTCGAAATCGCTGGCATCATGCCGTTCGGGAAGCTGGGTTTCCGGCTCGCCCCAGACGCGGTTGACCATCCGGCCACGTTCGACGGCCGGGCGTTTGGCTATCTCATCGGCCCAGCGGTTCACATGCGTATATTCATGCACCTGCAGGAATTCGGCCGCTTCGTAGAGTACGCCCTTGGCCAGGCCCCCATACCAGGGCCAGATTGCCATATCGGCGATCGAATATTCGCTGCCGGCCATATAGTCATGCTCGGCCAGATGCCGGTCGAGCACGTCCATCTGCCGCTTCACTTCCATGGCAAAGCGATCGATCGGATATTCCATTTTCATCGGTGCATAGGCGTAGAAATGGCCAAAGCCACCGCCGAGATAAGGCGCGCTGCCCATCTGCCAGAACAGCCAGTTCAGGGCTTCGGTCCGCGAGGCATGGTCGCTCGGCAGGAACTCGCCGAATTTCTCGGCAAGATAGAGCAGGATCGATCCGCTCTCGAACACGCGCTGATGCGGTTCGACGCTGCGATCGACCATCACCGGGATTTTCGAGTTCGGATTGATGTCGACATAGCCCGAGGAGAATTGATTGCCTTCGCCGATATTGATGATCCAGGCATCATATTCGGCGCCTTCATGGCCGAGCGCGAGCAGCTCCTCGAGCATCACCGTTGCCTTTACGCCGTTTGGCGTGGCGAGCGAGTAGAGCTGGATCGGATGCTCGCCGACCGGCAAGTCCTTGTCATGGGTCGGTCCGGCAATCGGCCGGTTGATGGCAGCAAAACGCCCACCGCTTTCCTTGTCCCAGGTCCAGATCTTTGCGGGTTTATATCCTGGGGGCTGGTTTTCGGGGGTTTCTGCTTCGTCGCTCATGATCGATTCTTTCTGTTGATTGCGTGACGCGAGAATTGCTGATCACGGCGGCTGAGTCCACGGCGGAAAACTATTGGGGGTATTGGCTAGGCTTTTGTCGGGCTGGACCGCCCTCGTCCCGGTCCGTAGCGTGTGCGCTCGCATCAAGATTCGGGAGAGCGCAATGTCGAAGCAGGAAATGGACGCGGTTATTCAACTGCTCAACGCCAATCAGGCGGACGGCGATCCGAGCGTTGAAGAGCAACGCGCTGGCATGGAAGCGCTCGCCGGATCCTTCCCGCTTCCCGAAGGCGCACAGCAGCGCGCAGAAACCATCGCCGGCGTGCCGTGCGAATGGCAATCGGTGGAGGGCGCGAAAGACGATGCCGTCCTGCTTTACTTTCATGGCGGCGGCTATGTGATCGGATCGGTGAACACGCATCGCGGGCTCGTTTCGGGCTTTAGCGGTGCGACCGGGATAACCGGGCTCTCGGTCGATTATCGCCTGGCGCCCGAACATCCGTTTCCCGCAGCGGTCGAAGATGCCGTCGCGGTCTATCATGCGCTGCTCGAGCAAGGCCGCGATCCGGCAAAGATCGCGATTGGCGGGGATTCCGCCGGTGGCGGTCTCTCGCTGGCCCTGCTCCTCGCGGCCCGTGAACGCGGCCTGCCGCAACCGGCCTGTGCCGCGCTGCTCTCGCCCTGGTCCGATCTCCGGATCGTCGCCAAGGCCTATGAGAGCCGCAAGGAATCGGATCCGATGGTCCGCAAGGACGGGATCAGCGCGATGGCCGCGCATTATCTTGGCGATACTGACCCCAGCAACCCTCTCGCGTCACCGATCCTGGCGGATCTTGCGGGCCTTGCGCCGATGATCATTCATGTCGGGGATCGCGAAGTGCTGCTCGACGATTCGGTTGATCTCGCCGCGCGGGCGGAAGAAGCCGGTGTCGATGTAACGCTGAAAGTCTGGCCGGACATGATCCATGTCTTCCAGGCCTTTTACCCGATGGTCGAAGAAGCCCGTCAATCGATTGCCGAAATGGGCGCCTTCATCGCAGAAAAAACGGCCTAGCTGCTTTCGGCCATGCCATAGGCCTCGAGCCGCCCCGCGGCCTGTTCCACGTCGCACGCAAGGATCACGATATCGTGCAGCGCTTCGTCCGCATCGCGGACATGATCGCGTAGCAACGCTTCACCGCGAAAGCCGAGTTCCTCGAACAGCGTGATCGCGCCTTTCTGGTCGACAGTCATCTGGGCAGTCAATTTCTTCAGCCCCTTGTCGAGCGCCTTGGCAAAACATTGCTCGATCAGCACCCGGCCAAGCCCATGCTTGCGGACGGACGGATCGACCAACACGCGCAGCTCGCCAAGATGGGGCGACCAGCTCAGCGGGTCGGTAATCAGGGCTGAACAACCGACAATCCGGCCATCCTGTTCGGCGACCAGCGTTTCGATGGCACCGCTATCGGTCTGCGCGATCCAGGCATCCACCACGCCGCGCTTGGTGATGTCGCGGGTGAGGAACAGCAGATCATGCGGCGGTAGCGCCTTCGCAAAGCTAAGCAGCCCGGCCTTGTCGTCCGCCGTCATGGGTCGAAGTGAAATCTCGGCATCGCCCATGGCATGTGTCGAGGGATTGCGTTCGCGTGTCATACGGACCTTTCGCCAAGCCATTCGTCCAGGGTGGGCCATAGCCGCCGCGCCGCATTGGGCCCGGCAATCAGGCTGATATGGCCGCCTTTCAGAGTGATTTCAGTTTTGTCTTTGGATCCCGCCAGCGGCACCAGATGTTTACTCGCCTCATAGGGAACGATGTGATCATGCAGCGCCACCGCATGGAAAAGCGGTATCTTGATATTGCCGATATCGGCAATCCGGCCGCCGACTTCGAGCGTGCCTTCTTTCAGCTCATTGCGCCACATCAGCTTTTTCACCGTGTCGCGAAAATATTCGCCGGCAAGCGGCAGCATGTCATTGCTCCAGCGCTCCATCTTCCGCTGGAACTCGACGAGATCGCTGTTCCACATATTGTCCCACAGCGTGCGCTGGGCCGCGATACGGCCGGAGGGGCGGAGCATGTCAAATGATGTCAGCAGCAAATCGGGCGAGGCATTGCCCACCGAATCGACCAGGCGATCGACATCGAAAAATTTCTGCTGCGACATATGCGCAAACAGGTGCATTTCGGAAAAATCGATCGGCGTCGTGAAGCAGACGAGATTCTTGATCGGCTCTTCAGGATGGGTCGCGGCATAAATGGTCGAGAGCACGCCGCCCATGCAATAGCCGACCAGCGACACCTCCTGCTCGCCGGTCGTCTCACGCACCCGGCGCAGGCAATCGCCGATAAAGTCATTCGCATAGCTATCGAGGTTGAGGCCCTTCTCCTCGGGTCGCGGCGCATCCCAGTCCATCACGAACACATCATATCCGGCATTCAAGAGGAAGCGGACAAAGCTGTGATCTTCGGCGATGTCGAACACATAGCCGCGGTTGGTTGTCGCCATGACCATCAGGATCGGCACCCGATAGACTTCCTCGACCAGCGGTTTGTAGTGATAGAGGTTCAGCGTCCCGCGCTTGTGAATCACATCCTTAGCGGTCAGGCCGACAGCTGGCGCCGCCGAGGCGAAATACTCAACGCCCTTGATGTTGCGCTGGATCGTTCGCTCGACAAGCTTCTGGATCGCCGCGCCCGATCCGGCCCCACCATCCTGTTCGGCTGTGCTCGCCATTATTGCTTAGTCCGACTTCTTCTTTGCGGGTTTTTTCGCCGCTGGCTTGCGCGTGCGACGGGGCCCCGATGATGCGCCCGCTTCCGGCGGGGCAAGCCGCGACAAGGCTTCTTCGATCCGTACGAGCCGTTCGTCCATGGTCATCAAACGCTCACCAATGGCTGTGATATCGGCGCGGCTGGGCATGTTGAAGAATTCCAGATTCTTCGACATCTGGTCGGTCATGCCTTTTTGCATCTTGGCACCGAGTTCGGTTGCCACACCGGTTGTTTTGGCAAAGCCTTCGGTGCCGAATATCGCTTTCGACATTTCGTCAAAACGCGTTTCGAGATCGCCCATCGCCTTACGAAGCGTATCCATCGGATCCTTGCTGTTATTGTCGGCCATTGCGCGCTCCCATCATGCTCTGCCCGCAGTTATGCCGCGCGCGCGGATGCGAGTCGAGCATTACTGGTCAGCGGCAAAGAACATCAGATGGACGAGCCGGCCGGTTTCATGATCCTTGCCAAAGCCCGGCCCCGCATTGTGAAACTGCCAGGGCTTGAACAGGATCAGCCGATTAAAGCGCATCGGGATGCGCGACGTGCGCTCCCATTTGCTGGCGATGACCGTATCCTTGTTGACGACATCTTCGATCAGCGCATTGGCATCGGGATAGCCGGTGGCGGCCAATTGGGCCGGATCATGCGGGATCGCATCGAGCCCGGTGCGGCGGTGTCGGAAGAAATCCGTGCCGCCACGGCAATGCTCATCGAGGCTGAGATAGAGAATGCCCGAATAGAAACAGGGATCGATATGGACGCCGCTGCGCCCCTTGTCGGCCTTGAGCGTCAATCGGCAATGGCCATGGCTGGTGTTGGGATCGGGCTTCACCCGTACGCCGATGATTTTCGACACCGTGTCGTCCAGCCCCTGGATATCCAGCGTCTTGGTTGAGAGCAGGCCTGGATAATTGCCCTTCTTGAACGCCGGATCATAATCGAGCGCCATGGCCTGGCGCCGCGCGCCATGCGGATCTTTCAGAAAATCGTCGATCACGATCAGCGATGGCAACATGGTCGAAATCCCGGCCCTATGGCTGAAAACCAGGCTTTGGCCTGTTTCATCGTCCTCCCTGTGTCAAGGTTGCTGTCCGCCCCTTTCGCCAATTGCACGCATCGCGCCGTTCCGGCATTGTCCGCTCGGTAAACTGGCGCAAATGGCAAGGCAGGCAATCGTGACCCAATCTCCAAGAAGCTGGCTGTTCGTGCCAGCCGATAGCGAAAAGAAGATCGGCAAGGCGCTGGGCGGAGAGGCCGATGCAATCATCCTCGATCTGGAAGATTCGGTAGCCGAAGCCAACAAGCCTGCGGCGCGCGGCGTCGCGGCAGACGCCATCCGCAGCGCTGCCGATCATGCGGCGCAGATCTGGGTGCGCATCAATCCGCTTGATAGCGGCATGGTTGCCGATGATCTGGCGGCGATTATTGGCGCCAAGCCCCATGGCGTCATGTTGCCGAAAAGCGAAAGCGGTGATGATATCGCGGCGCTGCATGCGATGCTGGATAGCGAGGAAGCGAAGCAGGATGTCACACCGGGCGCGACGGCGATCAGTGCCGTGGCGACGGAAACCGCCGCCAGCCTGTTCGGCCTGGGCAGCTATGGCGGGTCGAGCGACCGTTTGGCTGCACTGACCTGGGGCGCAGAAGATCTGTCTGCAGCGCTCGGCGCGTCGAGCAAGTTCGATACCGATGGGGAGTTGAGTTTCACCTATCAGCTTGCCCGTTCGCTCTGCCTGGCGGGTGCGGTTGCCGCCGAAGTCCAGCCGGTCGACAGCCTGTTCGGCGATTTCAGGGACGATGCGGGCCTTGAAGCGGATTGCGATAAGGGGCGCCGCGAAGGCTTTACCGGAAAGCTCGCCATTCATCCGGCCCAGGTGCCGATCATCAATGCTGCTTTTACGCCGAGCGCCGAAGAAATCGCGCATGCGCGCAAGGTTGTGGCGCTATTTGCGGAGAATCCGGATCTCGGCACGATCGGGCTAGACGGCAAAATGCTCGATCGGCCGCATCTGTTGCAGGCGCAGCGGGTGCTGGATCGGGCCGGTGCGGCGGCGCCCGACTGATCGATGGCTGCTGCCTGTTCGTCGAACGGCGATTTCCACAAGACCTCATAGTACGATACGCACCAGTCCAATTCTTTGAGGGGATAGGATTATGCGCGACACGCGAATTGGAAAAACCTGTATTGGCTTGGCGGCTGCCGGGCTGTTGATGGCGGCAAGCGGGGCGCTGGCGACACCCCAAGAGGATGCCGATGCGCTGTTTGCGGCGGAGGATTGGGCGGCGGCAGCCGAGGCTTATGACGCGCTGCTCACAACTGACCCCGCCAACGGCGCCAACTGGTTCAATTTAGCACGGGCCCGCCATTCGGCGGAAGATTTGTCCGCGGCACGCGCGGCTTATCTGCAAGCTATTGAGGCCGGCTATACCCCGGCAGCGCGCGCGCATTTTCATCTTGCCCGCGCGCTGATGACGCTGGGCGACACCGATGGCGCACTGACCCAGATCGAAGCGATTGCGGCCAGTGGAACGCCGCTCGGCAGCACGATCCAGGCGACAGCGGAATTTGGCGATCTGGCTGAGAATGCGCGGTTCGCCGCCGCGATCGCGGCGATGGCGCCCTGCACCGATCCCGTCTATCGCGCGTTCGATTTCTGGCTTGGCGAATGGGATGTAAACACGCCTTCGAGCCCGCAAACCGCGAGCAGCCGGATTTCCTCGCAACATGGTGGATGTGTCGTTCTCGAAGAGTTTGACGCCGGCGCCTATACCGGAATGAGCATCA
The DNA here is from genome assembly GCF_013378055.1 of Parasphingopyxis sp. CP4. Taxonomy (NCBI): domain Bacteria; kingdom Pseudomonadati; phylum Pseudomonadota; class Alphaproteobacteria; order Sphingomonadales; family Parasphingopyxidaceae; genus Parasphingopyxis; species Parasphingopyxis sp. CP4. The sequence goes on from NZ_CP051130.1 coordinate 2,346,321, forward strand.
ATTTCGTCGATTCAACAACCGGGCGTTGGCACCAGAGCTGGATGGCGAATAATGGCATCCCGATATATCTCGAAGGCAATCTCAATGCCGAGGGTGCGATGGTGCTGAGTGATGCCGATCTCCCGATCAGCACGGCCACCGGCACGATCAACCGGGTTACCTGGTCGCAGGAAGAGGGCGGCGCTGTGCGCCAGTTCTGGGAAGTGTCGAGCGATGGCGGCGAGACCTGGACCGTCGCATTCGATGGCCTCTACACGCCGCGCGCCGCAGAAGAATAAGCCCCGCCTATTCGGCTTCGGCTGCGGCGTTGGCTTCGTCTTGTTCGCGTTGCCGGGCGGCGAGGCGCGGCTCCATCAGCGCGATCGTTTCGATCCGGTCGAGCGCATTGCGTGCCGCGATATAGCGGCGCGCATCGGCAATCCATTGTTCGGCCGCCTCGCGTTCGGGCAGGCGCAGCACCTCGGCGAGCGCGGTATCGACCTGGCCAACCGCCAGCTTGTCACGGGCGCGCTGCAAGCGCTGGCGCGGGGCTGGCGAGGGTGTGCCTTCCTGGCGCAGGACGAACAGCTCGGAAAATTCGCGCCGCGTTGCATCCCACCAGCTTTCACCCTCGCCGATCCCGATCAGTTCGGGCTCAAGCGCGGTCAGCCGGGATTGCAGGCCGTCGAGCGTTACAGGCTGTTGGGAAGCAGCGATGACGCGGGCCACCGCTTCAGGCGCCGAGCGGCCAAATCGTTCGCGGAGCAGGCCTTCGATATAGCCAAGCGCGACCCCGCGATCGAGCGCGCGGCGGGCGGCAAAGGCAACCAGCAACCCTTCGGCGCGGTCGGCATTGCCCGCTGCGGCGCCAGCGCGCGTCCCGATCCGGTCGATCCGGTCTTCGAGCTGCGCGACGCGGCGCGCCAATGTCGCACGATCGGCTTCGATTTCAGCTGTGTCCGGGGTTTCTCCAACCGGCGCGCCGGGTTCGCCGGGTTCGGTATCATCGAGCTGGCGTTCAAGCGCGGCGACAGCAGCGCTGCTCTCCGGCGATGTGGCCTCTGTTTCTTCGGCGCTGAATATGCCGAGCGAGGGGCCATAATTGACGAGGAACCAGCCCATCCCGATCACGCCGCCCAGAAAGGCGACGCCGGCGATGATCAGCACCCGGATCAGCGAGCGCCGGGGCGTGTCTTCGGTTTCGATCGGTTCATAATCGCGCGGCATAAGGTGACTTCATACTCCGAACAGACGCGTCAGGCGCGCCGGGCGGCCAGCTTTACCTGATCGGATCGCTCTCGCCTAGCGCCGATGCGGCGGCCAGCATGGCCGGCTCATTGGGCTGTGCAGCGGCCATTGCCATGCCCCATCCAGTGCCTGCTCGTTCCAGCGCTGCGGCACTGATCGCTACGAGCCGCAAAGCGCTACGCTCCACGGCTTGTTCGGTGCAGAGCGCGTCCAGATATTCAGCCGCTCGCGGCGAATGGACAAGAATCACCATATCGGGCCGGAGATGCGCGGCGAGATTGGGTGGCGGCACGCGTTTGGCGTCGTAAACCGTGGCGCGCGTTATGGTGAGGCCGCTCTCGTCAAAGGGTCGGGTCGCTGCGCCGGCAGGATGGAAGATCCGCGCCACACCATCGCCGCGCATTCGATCAGCCAGCTCGGCCACGCCGCCACTGCCAGCGATGATCTCCACAAAACCGGCCTCCTTCGCCGCCACGCCCGTCGCTGTGCCGACCGCATAGAGCGGCAAGTCGCAAAAATCCGTCAGCCCTTCCCCGCCAAACAGCGCTGCATTGGCGCTCGTCATCATGACGGCATCGAAACTTTCGGCAGATGGCGCTGTCCATGGGCATGACGTCAGTGTGAAAAGCGGCAGCAATACAGGGTTCCAGCCCGCTTCACGCGCGCGTTGCGCTGTGTGGCTGGCACCCGGTTCGGGCCGCAAGACCAACAGATCTGACGTCATCGGGCAAATAGCGCGCGCAAGGCCGGGCTGGCGCGCTCCAACAGATCGGAACCCAGCTTTTCTGCGGTTCTCAGGCGATCATCAATCGCGCCGGACGCTTCCGCCTCGACAGTTTCGCTGCCGTCGTGCCGCAATATCTGCGCGCGGATGGTCATGACGTCATCGTCGATCTGCGCCAGAGCGGCAACCGGCGAATGACAATCGCCACCAACCGCGAGGAGCAGCGCCCGTTCGGCTTCGATGCACTGAAATGTCGCACTATCGTTGATCGCCGCGATCATCGCGCGGAGTTCGGCATCCGCCGCGCGCGTTTCGACGCCGATCGCACCCTGCTGGGCTGCCGGCAGCATCGCTTCAACCGGGATCGCTGCGCCAATATCGCTGTGCCCCAGCCGGTCCAGCCCGGCTGCTGCCAGCAAGGTGGCGTCGATCGCGCCATTTTCGACCGCTGCGAGGCGGGTAGCGACATTGCCGCGTAGCGATTCAACAACCAGATCGGGGCGCAGAGACACTATTTGCGCCGCGCGCCGGGGCGATGACGTGCCGATCCGCGCCCCCTCAGGCAAATCGGCGATGCTATGCGCTCCAATCAGCCGGTCGCGCATATCGGCCCGAGGCAGATTGGCCGCGAGAATGATCTCGGCTGGCCGAACCGTCTCCACATCCTTCATCGAATGGACGGTGAAATCGATATCCCCTGCGCCAAGTGCCCGATCGAGCTCCTTTGTCCATAGCGCTTTTCCGCCGATTTCTGCCAATGGCCGATCCTGCACCGCATCGCCCGTCGTGCGCACGGGAACGATGGTGATGTCATCGTCTGACAGGCCATGGGCGTTGCTCAGCGCCGACTTCACCATCTGGGCCTGGGCAAGTGCAAGCGGGGACCCGCGCGTGCCGAGTGTAAGGGGGGGTGTCATGAGGCTTGTGCTAGCCGGTGATGCGATGGCAGGGAAGGCCCATGGCAATCATCCTGGGTCTCGAATCGAGCTGCGACGAAACCGCGGCGGCACTGGTCACCAGCGATGGGGAGATTCTGGCCCATGCGCTGGCCGGGCAGGAGGAAGAACATCGTCCCTTTGGCGGCGTAGTACCCGAAATCGCCGCGCGCGCCCATGTTGACGCCATGACGCCACTTGTTGCACAAGCCTTTGAAAAAGCAGGGCTATCAGTTGCAGATATCGATGCGGTGGCGGCCACGGCAGGTCCCGGACTGATCGGCGGCGTTATGGTCGGGCTGATGACCGGCAAGGCGCTGGCGCTGGCCGCCGACAAGCCGCTGATCGCCGTGAATCATCTCGAAGGCCATGCATTGTCGCCCCGTCTTGTGGATCCGAGCCTCGCTTTTCCCTATCTGCTGCTGCTCGTCTCGGGCGGGCATTGCCAGCTTTTGCTGGTTGAAGGGGTCGGCGCCTATCGCCGCCTCGCCACGACGATCGATGATGCCGCGGGCGAGGCCTATGACAAAACGGCCAAGCTGCTCGGCCTTGGATATCCGGGCGGACCCGCGGTCGAAACGGCGGCAAAAGACGGTAATCCCGACGCCGTACCCTTGCCGCGCCCCCTGTTGGGCGCCGCTGAACCCCATTTCTCCTTTGCCGGGCTGAAATCGGCCGTATTGCGGGCCAAGGATAGCGGCGAATATGCGCGTGACGATATTGCCGCGAGCTTTCAGGCCGCAACCATCGATTGCCTGGTCGACCGCACCAAAAAAGCCCTGCATTCAGTCGATGACGTCACTGCCCTGGTGGTCGCTGGCGGCGTCGCCTCCAATGCGGCCATTCGCGCAGCGCTTGAGGCATTGGCGGCGAGTTGGGGGCTGCCCTTTGTCGCGCCGCCGCCCTGGCTGTGCACGGACAATGCGGCGATGATCGCCTGGGCAGGCGCAGAACGCTTCGCCGCCGGGCTTGTCGATCCGCTCGATATCGCACCGCGCGCCCGCTGGCCGCTCGATGCGGATGCCGCTAAAGCTCGGGGCGCAGGAGTGAAGGCATGAGTATAGACCAGATCGGCGTCATCGGTGGGGGAGCATGGGGTACGGCGCTCGCCCAATGCGCGGCGCAAAATGACAGTCCCGTCATGCTCTGGGCGCGCGAAGGTGAGGTTGTGCGCTCGATCAACGATCAATGCGCCAATCCCATGTTCCTTCCCAATGTCCAACTGTCCCGCAAAATTCGCGCGACCAGCCAGCTTGATGATCTGTCTGATTGCGATGCGATATTGGTGGTCGCCCCCGCCCAGCATGTTCGCGACATATTGGGATCCGCATCGATTGGCTTTGCGCCACTGATCCTGTGCGCGAAAGGCATTGAAGCGGGATCGAAGAAATTGATGAGCGAGGTGGCGGCCGAAACCTATCCGGGTTCGCCGATCGCGGTCCTGTCTGGCCCGACCTTTGCGCATGAAGTGGCTGCCGGGCTGCCGGCGGCGGTCACCTTGGCCTGCGAAGATCAGGCATTGGGCGCGTCGATTGCCAAGCGGCTCGCGAGCCGCAGCTTCCGGCCCTATCTCTCGAACGATGTCGTGGGCGCCGAAATTGGCGGTGCGGTGAAGAATGTGCTCGCCATTGCCTGTGGTGTGGTTGAGGGCAAGCGGCTCGGCCAAAATGCCCGTTCGGCGCTTATTTCCCGCGGGTTTGCGGAAATGACGCGATTTGGCCTGGCGCGCGGCGCACAGGCGGAAACACTCGCCGGTCTATCGGGGCTCGGCGATCTCGTGCTGACCTGTTCATCCACCAGCTCGCGCAATTTCTCACTCGGCAAAGGCCTGGGCGAAGGGCGGTCTGCCGAAGAGCTGATGAGTGATCGGACAACAGTTGCCGAAGGTGCCCATACCGCGCCGGTTTTGCGGGAAGCCGCCCATGATGCGGGCGTCGAAATGCCGATTACCGAGGCGGTCTGCGCCATGCTGGAAGGCGAAACATCGGTCGAGGCAACGGTCGAAGCGCTGATGGCGCGGCCATTGAAAAGCGAACGCTAGCGAGCGCTATGTACTCCGGCGTAGACCGGAGCCTAGGCCTGTCCTCTCAGCGCGAATGCGGAGTACGGGGTGCTCTCAATCTTCCGTCATGCCGAACTGGTTTCAGCATCCCCCCATCCAAATGCACAGATACTGGCTGTGGCACAGTGGACCCTGAAACAAGTTCAGGGTGACGAATATGGCAGTTTACCGGTTTGTGCTCCGGCGCAGGCCGGAGCCTAGGCCCGCACTCAATGGACGAGATGGCGCATGTCGGACAGGGCTCCGGCCTTCGCCGGAGCACGGACTACTACGGCAGGCTTAAAAGTCCCAGCAAATGCCTTCATGCTCCCAATCGCCATAGCGGGTGGGTTCGAGCATTTCCTTGCCGCTATGCTCGTGCGCCGGTTCGCCGGTCTTGGGTTCGGGCACGGGGGAGTTCGGGGTCAGATGGTCGGGGGCTTTCACCCAATCGGGTCGTTTTCCGGCCATGTGCGTTCTCCGATTGTCAAATGCGCTGCGGATACCCATTTTGGGGCTTCAGAACGGAGACGCAAGGTGAACCAGGTAAAAACGCTGATCATGCTGGCGGTGATGACCGCGCTCTTCATGGGTATCGGGTTGATGCTCGGCGGCCGGATGGGGATGATCCTCGCCTTTCTCGTGGCGGCGGGCATGAACCTTTTCACCTATTGGAATGCCGACAAGATCGTCCTCCGGATGCATAATGCGCGGCAGGTCGATGCGCATACAGCGCCGGAATTCTATGAGCTTGTCGAGGATCTTGCCGAACGCGCGCGGCTCCCCATGCCCAAAGTCTATATCGTCGATTCCCCGCATCCCAATGCCTTTGCAACCGGCCGAAACCCCGAAAATGCGGCCGTGGCGGCAACGTCCGGGCTCCTCGAGATACTGAACCGCGATGAAGTGGAGGGGGTGATGGCGCATGAGCTCGCCCATGTGCGCAACCGCGATACGTTGATCATGACGATGACCGCGACAATTGCCGGGGCGATCTCGATGCTGGCCAGCTATGGCTATTTCTTCCGGGGCGGCGGCGGACGCGGCGGGCTTGCTGCCCTTGTTGCAGTGTTTCTCGCGCCCTTTGCGGCGATGATCGTCCAGATGGCGATCAGCCGGACGCGCGAATATGGCGCGGATCGCGGCGGTGCTGAGATTTCCGGCAAGCCGGGCGCATTGGCTTCGGCCCTGGCGAAGCTCGCTAACGGCGCTTCGCAAATCCATAATCCGGTCGTCGATCGCAATCCGGCGACGGCCCAGCTATATATCGTTCCCGCGCTGTTTGGCGGCGCGCGCAGCCTGTTCTCGACCCATCCGGACACGAATATCCGTATTGCCGAACTTGAAAAGATGGCCGCTGTCATGGACGCGCCAGCCGGGCGCAGCGCGATTGACGATGGCGTGTCCTCGCGCGGTGGTAGCGCGCTCAATCCGCATCGGCGCGACCGCTGAGCGACGCATCCCCTCCCGGTGTTGAGAGCAGGCGGGCGGCGTTGCAGCTGCTCGATTCCGTGCTGCGCCACGAGAAATCCATCGATTCTGTGGCAAAACGCGCCTGTCGCAAGCTGGATCGCGACGAAGATCGCCGTTTGGCGCTGGCGATTGCCGGTGAAGTGCTGCGCCGATTGCCCGATTATGACGAACTGATTGATAGCGCGACCAAAAACCCGCTTTCCGATGATGCCAAGGCGCGCACCGTGCTGCGCATGGCGCTGGCCCAGACCCTGGCGCTCGGAACGCCAGCTCATGCGGCCATTTCCACGGCCTTGCCGCTGCTCGATGGGGGTCCCAAACGGCTCGTCCATGGCGTGTTCGGTACCTTGTCGCGCCAAGGGGCGAAACTCCCGGAAATGCCCAGTCTACCGGGCTTTGTAGCGGATCGCTGGGGAGAGAATTGGGGTGACGCCATGGTGGCGGACGCCGCCAAGGCGATCGCCACGCCGCCGCCGCTCGACCTGACCCTGGCCGATCCCGAGAAAACGGCGGAATGGACGGAGAAATTGGGGGGCCATAGCTTGATGCCGGGCCATGTCCGGTGCGGCCGGGCCGCAGTGCCCGATCTGGCGGGCTATTCCGAAGGCCAATGGTGGGTGCAGGATGTATCCGCCGGGCTTCCTGCGCGCTTGTTTGGGCCCGGAAACGGGCGATCTGCGCTTGATCTATGTGCGGCGCCGGGCGGCAAGACGTTGCAGCTCGCTGCTCAGGGCTGGCAGGTGACCGCGCTCGACCGCGCAGAAAGTCGTCTCGCGCGACTTTCGGAGAATTTGGAGCGAACCGGGCTTTCCGCCGATATCGTGACCGCCGATGCGCTGCATTGGGCAACGGCGGAGCAATTTGATGCGATCCTGATTGATGCGCCCTGTTCGGCGACCGGGATTTTCCGCCGCCATCCCGATGTGCTGTATCGCGCATCGCCACAGATCATCGCCGAGTGTGCGAAAATCCAGCAGCAGATGCTCGATCGCGCATCGCGATGGCTGAAACCGGGTGGGACGATCGTCTATGCGGTTTGCTCGCTCGAACCCGAAGAGGGAGAGGCGGCCACAAAGACGTTCCTGGACGCGCACCCGACGTTCGAAATCGCATCTATCGAGGGTGAAATGCTGCCATCGGGACTGGCGCCGGCACCCGAAGGCTGGGTTCGTGTGCTGCCTGGGCAGATCGACGATCCGGAGGGCGCAGACGGCTTTTTTCTTGTCCGGTTTCGGCACAGCTAGGCTTTGATCGCACAATCTGTGCATCTTATCCCCAAATAGCGGCCTGCTGCGGCTTGGGCTGCTTGCCGGATTCGCGGGCCTCTCCTAAGGCTTGCCGATTATGGCCCGGCCCGTCCGCATAGCGCCCTCGATCCTATCCGCAGACTTTTCCAAGCTTGGGGAAGAGGTGCGTGCGATCGATGCTGCCGGTGCCGATTGGATCCATATCGATGTGATGGACGGGCATTTCGTGCCCAATCTCACCATCGGGCCCGGCGTCGTGAAGGCATTGCGCCCGCATACCGACAAGCATTTCGACGTCCATCTGATGATCTCGCCGGTCGATATCTTTATCGAGAGTTTTGCCAATGCGGGCGCCGATACGATCACTGTGCACCCGGAAGCCGGGCCGCATGTCCATCGCACCGTCCAGCATATCAAATCGCTCGGCAAACGGGCTGGCATCTCGCTGAACCCGGCAACGCCAATCGATATCCTGGATTATCTGCTCGAAGAGATTGATCTCGTCCTCGTGATGAGCGTCAATCCCGGCTTTGGCGGTCAGAGCTTTATCGACAGCCAGCTGCGCAAGATCGAAGCGATCCGTGCGCGCATCGATGCGCTGGGCAAGCCGATCGATCTCGAGGTTGATGGCGGCGTCGATCCGGACACCGCGCCGCGCGCTATTGCTGCTGGCGCTGATGCGCTGGTCGCTGGCACTGCGACATTCCGGGGCGGACCGGATAATTACGCGGCCAATATCCGCGCGCTGAGGGGCGAATGACGGTTGCTGAGCGGATCGACATGCCCGAGAGCGCACAGGACAGCATCGACAAAGGACGCCGGCTTATTCGGCTCGACGATGGTGGCCTTTCGCTGTCCGAGAGGCTGGCCACCCGCTTTCGTCACCTGATCTGGCGGACGCCGCTGCATCGCCTGCGGTTACGCGGCAAATTCCCGTTGAAGCTGGTTGCGGTCCCCTCCGATCCGATTCCCGGCGATCGTACGCGCGGCACATCTCTGCTCGAAGGGCGGGCGCTGTATCATGGCCAGGAAATCGCGCTGGCCGATCTTGATTTCGCTGCGCTTGATGTTTCGCCCGGTCTCGCAAAATATCTGCAGAGCTTCGAATGGTTGCGCGATCTCGCCTCGGCGGGTTCGCGATCGGAAATCGTGCCGATCGCCGAAGCGCTGATGCGCAACTGGCTCGAAACGCATAGCGGCAAGGTTGCTGAATCTGCATGGCGACCGGATATGTGGGGCCAGCGCGTGTTGCTCTGGACGAGCTACGCGCCGCTGATCCTCTCATCGGATGACCTCGTCTATCGGTCGGCCGTTCTCAACACGCTGGCGCGCGGTGCGCGTCATCTTGATCGTGCGGCGCCCAAGGAAAGCCCGGGTTTGACGCAGGTGCGCGCCTGGGCCGGTATCACTGGCGCGGGCCTGCTCGTCCAAGGCGGCGAACCGCGCGTTGCGCGGGGCGAGGCCGGGCTTGAGCGCGCATTGAGCCAGACTCTGACCGCCGATGGCGGAATCATCTGCCGCTCGCCCATCGCCCAGCTCGATCTTGTGGAAACGCTTGGCATGTTGCGTGCTGCCTATGATGCGCGCGCAATGGAGTTTCCGGTTGCCTTCCAATCGGCCCTGTCTTTCGCAGTTCCAGCCTTGCTTGGGGTGACGTTGGGCGATGGCGGACTTTCGAGCTGGCAGGGCGGACCTCCCATTCCCGGTCGCCGGATTGCCGCAGCCATCGAAGCAACTGGGCACCGCGCCTTGCCGCTGCGCCAGGCGCGCGATTGGGGCTATCAGCGGATGGCCGCCGGAGACACGGTGCTGGTGGTCGACGGGGCTCCACCGCCTTCGATGCGCCTTGAGACAGGCGGTTGCGCGTCAACGCTGGGCTTTGAGCTATCGCACGGGCCGCATCGCATTGTCGTCAATTGCGGCGGCGCTGGCGGTACTGCACTCCCCAAAAGCTTTGCCGATGGTTTGCGGACGACTGCGGCCCATTCGACACTCACCGTGGCCGACAGCAATTCCACCGCCCTCAATCCCGATGGGTCGCTGGGACGTGGGGTTGTCGAGGTCGAGCTGAGCCGCGCAGAACGCAATGGCGTGTCCCGGTTGACTGCCAGCCATGATGGCTATGTTCAGCGCTATGGCTTCGTCCATAAGCGCCAGCTTGGCCTGTCCGAAGATGGCGACGAGTTGCGCGGCGAAGATGTGCTGCTGCCCGGCGGGCGCGGGAAATCGGACGGCGCAGCCTTTGCCGTCCGCTTCCATCTCGGCGCGGATGTCGACGTCACACCAACGGCGGACAATATGGGCGCTCTCCTCAAGATGGATGGCGGGCCGGCCTGGCATTTCCGGTGTCGGGGCACCGGGTTGATGATCGACGATAGCGTCTGGATCGATGAAAAATCCCGCCTCTGCAAAACCAAACAGCTTGTATTGGCCGGTGAGGCCGCGCCCGGCGGCACCACTATCGGCTGGCTCTTCCGTCGTGCGGGATAGCCGCCACCACTATCCTTTTTCTTTTCAGATCTAGTCAGGACTTTTCATGTCGGATGTCAAAATCACCCGCGCATTGCTTTCCGTTTCGGACAAGAGCGGGCTGGTCGAATTGGGTGAAACGCTTGCGCGCCATGGTGTAGAGCTCGTCTCGACGGGAGGCACGGCCAGGGCGCTGCGCGAAGCGGGCCTCGATGTGCGCGACATATCGGACGTGACGGGTTTCCCTGAAATGATGGATGGCCGGGTGAAGACACTGCACCCAAAGGTCCATGGCGGGCTGTTGGCGGTGCGTGACAATGAAGACCATGTCGCGGCAATGGATGCACATGCGATCGGCGCGATCGATCTGGTCGTCGTCAATCTCTATCCCTTCGCCGCGACCGTCGCGCGGGGCGCGGATCGACCCGATGTGATCGAGAATATCGATATTGGCGGCCCGTCCATGGTGCGTTCGGCGGCGAAAAACCACGCGCATGTCGCGATTGTCACGGATCCAGGCGACTATGCCGAGCTTGCCGAAGCGCTGGATGCGAATGACGGAATGACGTCGCTCGATTTTCGCAAGCGCCTGGCCGCAAAGGCTTTTGCGGCAACCGCTGCTTATGATTCGATGATCGCGAGCTGGTTTGCCTTTGCCGATCAGGGCGAGCAATTCCCCGAGCGGCTGCAGATCCCGGTGCGCCGCAAACAGGCGCTGCGCTATGGCGAAAACCCGCATCAGGCAGCATCGCTCTATGTCCCTGAAATGCCGGGTGCCAAGGGCATTTCCCAAGCCGAACAGCTGCAGGGGAAAGAGCTCAGCTATAATAATTTCAACGACGCGGATGCAGCGCTTGAGCTGGTTTCCGAATTCGAGACCGCTGAACCGGCCTGCGTGATCGTCAAACATGCCAATCCGTGCGGTGTTGCGGCCGCTGGATCAGCGATCGATGCCTATAACGCCGCCTTTGCCTGCGACACGGTTTCTGCTTTTGGCGGGATTGTCGCGCTCAATCAGGCGCTCGATGCGGAGACTGCGAGCGCTATCACGGAGATATTTACCGAAGTTGTCATCGCACCCGACGCAGATGAGGCGGCGCGCGAAATCTTTGCCAAGAAGAAAAACCTCCGCTTGCTGCTGACTGGCGATTTTGCTGATCCTGCGCGGCCCGGGATGATGATGAAGACGATCGCCGGCGGCCTGTTGTTCCAGGCACGCGATAATGGTCGGATTAGCCAGTCTGACCTCACCGTGGTCACCGAGCGCCAGCCAACCGATCAGGAACTGGCCGACTGCCTGTTCGCCTGGACAGTGGCGAAACATGTGAAGTCAAACGCGATTGTCTACGCCAAGGATGGCAGCACCGCTGGTGTCGGTGCCGGTCAAATGAACCGGCTGGAATCAGCGCGCATTGCCGCATGGAAGGCCAAGGACGCTGCGGAAAAGGCCGGCTGGGCGGAACCGCGCACGATCGGGTCCGCTGTGGCGTCAGATGCCTTTTTCCCCTTTGCTGATGGCCTGATGGCGGCGGTCGAAGCGGGGGCAACGGCCGTGATCCAGCCCGGCGGCTCAATCCGCGATGATGAAGTGATTGCAGCGGCCAATGAGGCGGGGCTTGCCATGGTCTTTACCGGGATGCGTCACTTCCGGCATTGATCGCTAGGATGGCGTCTCGTCGGTTTTGGACATTTTGAAAAGCAATCGGTCCTCGGCCCCAAAGCCACGGAACCAGATGATCAGGCAGTAGATCGCCAATACGGCCGGTACACCGATTACCAACTCGATCCATTCCGGCGTGAACGTAGCGAGATAGCCAACCACCGTGGCTGTCCCAGCGGCCCATACCAGCGCCCAGCGCCATGGGCTGACCGGCGCTTCGAGCAGACGTGACAGGAGCCGGGCTTTCATCACCGATGCCATGCCCAGCGCCAGCATCAGCGCAATTGCCGGGCCGGTTGCCTGGAAGAGCAAGGGCAATTCATAGGCGCGCATGATCAGGATAATCGCTACTGACAGCGCAGCCTGAACCGCGAGCATGAAACAAGAGATCATCAGGTTGCGATGGCGGGCCACGTAGACCAGCGCCGCTTCGGAAACCGCCGCGGTTGCCGCCACAACTTCAGCGGCGAGCAGGAAGGCCAGAACGCCTGTGCCGCCAACAAACACCGCGCCGACCAGCCCCATCCAGGCCTCGCCAGGAATACCAAGCGCCAGCGCAACGCCGGCTTGGGCCGCGATGATCCAGAAACCCGCCTGGCGGACCTGTTTGGCCACCGCCGCCCGGTTCCCGTCACGCAGGTTTTGCGTGATGACGGGGCCAAGGATCGGATCGAAGCTAGTTTTGAGTTTCTGTGGAAGTGACGCCAATTGCTGGGCGACATAATAGATGCCGACAATCGCCGGCGAGAAGAACAGGCCAAGAATGGCGATATCCAGCCGACGCGAAACCCATTCAATGGCATCGGCCCCGGCCATGGGCAGGTTTGTCCAGGCCATCCGCATCAGGCGCACTGGATGGGGGCGCCAGCCGCGCGGCAGTCCAAATGTCCGCAGCAGCGGCCATACCGAAGCCACAAGCGCGGCAATCATCGACAATACATAGGCCAGGATCAGCCCGTCTCGCAGCGAATAAAAGGCCAGGAAGAAGGCCGCGATGCTGATCGTCCAGGGCTCGACAATCGCCCGGGCGCGGACAGTTGCGCCAATATCATGGCGATAGGCGAGAGCGGCGAGCGCAATATCCGATGCGGCGAGCGCAAAGATTGTCAGCGGCAGCAAGCGTTCCAGCCCCTGTATCTCGCTGTTCGGGAACATCGCCTGGGGGAAGGACACAAGCAGCGCGACGGCAATGGCCGATGCGATAAAGCCGCCCAGCATTGCATCCCAGATCACATGGACATGCGGCCTATCTGTCTTGGAAAGCTGTTCCGCCAGCCCGCGTTTGAGGCCCAGCGTAGAGAGCTGAGCGGCAAATTCGACGACAATCACCGCATAGGCGAAGATCCCGAGCGCTTCGGCACCATACCAGCGCCCTGCGATAAACAGGAAAGGGATACGTGCCGCAAGACGGAGGATGAATCCGAACACATTGGTGCGGCCACCCTTGGCGAGGGCAGACAGATCGGGCGGCGGGGTTTTGTCTACCTCCGCCATTTCACCCCCCGGTCAAACATGATCAATGTGCTGCGCCCCAGCTGGGTCCGGTGCCGATATCCACGGCCAGCGGCACATCGATTTTCACCAGCGGTGCGGCGGCTGACGCCATGACGTCATTGATTACAGCAGACGCATCTTCCACTTTGTTTTCAGGGAGTTCGAAGACCAGCTCATCATGTACCTGGAGCAGCATCTTCACCTCATCCAACCCTTCGGCGGCGAGTGCTGGACCCATTCTTGCCATGGCGCGCTTGATGATATCGGCGCTCGTACCCTGGATCGGTGCATTGATCGCCGCGCGCTCACTGCCTTGCCGTTCATGCTGCATCTTGCTTTTGAGGCGCGGGAAATGCGTCTTTCGGCCAAACAGCGTCTCGGTATAGCCGGCCTCGCGCGCGGCGGTCAGCGTTTGGGTGATATATTGATTGATACCCGGGAAACGCTCGAAATAGCGATCGATCATGTCCTGGGCTTCATCGGGCGTGATTTCGAGCCGTCCGGCAAGGCCCCAACGCGAGATGCCGTAGAGAATGGCGAAATTGATCGTCTTGGCCCGGCCACGCGTGTCGCGATTCACCTCGCCAAACAATTCCTGCGCGGTGCGATTGTGAATATCCTCGCCCGCTTCGAACGCCTCTTTGAGCGCGGGAACATCGGCCATATGCGCGGCAAGGCGCAATTCGATCTGGCTGTAATCGGCCGCGAGCAGCACATTGCCGGGTTCCGCGACAAAGGCGAAGCGGATCTTGCGGCCCATTTCGGTGCGGATCGGGATATTCTGGAGATTGGGTTCGGTCGATGACAGGCGACCGGTTTGCGCGCCGGTGAGGGAATAGCTGGTGTGCACGCGGCCGGTTTTCGGATTGATCTCGGCCTGGAGCGCATCGGTATAGGTGCTTTTGAGCTTCGACAGCTGACGCCAGTCGAGTATTTTCTGCGCGATCGGTTCGCCATCGCGCGCCAACCGCTCCATTTCGTTGACGTCAGTCGACCAGACGCCGGATTTGCCCTTGCGCCCGCCTTTAAGGCCCATCTTGTCGAACAAAATCTCGCCCAGCTGTTTGGGGCTGCCGATCGTGAACTGTTCACCGGCGATATCGTGCACCTCTTTTTCGGTCGTTTCCATCTGCGCAGCAAAATCCGCCGAGAGCCGGGCCAGCTCCTCGCGATCGACCTTGATGCCTGCGCATTCCATGCCGGCAATCACCGGTATCAGCGGGCGATCGACAAGCTCATAGACGCGCGTCGCGCGATCCGCCGCCAGTCGTGGTTTGAGCCGCCGCCACAGGCGCAGCGTTACATCCGCATCCTCGGCTGCATATTCGGTCGCCTGGTCGAGCGGGACTTCGGCAAAGCTGATCTGCTTCTTGCCGGTGCCGACCACATCCTTGAACTTGATGCATGTGTGGCCGAGAAACAGCTCGGCAAGCTCGTCCATCCCATGGCCATGCAGCCCGGCTTCGAGATCAAAGCTCATGACAATCGTGTCGTCGATCGGCGCGAGGACAATATCGTGCTGGGTGAGGACGCCCATATCATATTTGAGATTATGGCCAATCTTGAGCACGGCGGGGTCTTCAAGCAGCGATTTCAATTTGGCGATCGCCGTGTCGAAATCGATCTGGTCGGGATTCTCGCCGAGCAGGTCGCCGCCGCCATGGCCGAGCGGGATGTAACAAGCCTTGCCGGGTTCGGTCGCGAGGCACACACCGACCAGCCGTGCGGTCACCGATTCCAGGCTGTCGGTTTCGGTGTCGACTGCAACATGGCCGATCCGCCGGGCTTCGGCGATCCAGGCGTCGAGCGCGGCTTCGTCGGTGACAGTCTCATAGGCGCTGCGATCAATCGGCGGTTCGTCCTCGCCTTCCTCGACCGTCGTCTCGCTATGCTGGGCAAGCTCGGCATTGGCCGCCGCGCCACCGATCCGGGTGAGTAAAGATTTGAAGCCATGATGCTCGAGAAATTCGCGCAACGGGTCTTCCGGGATGCCGTCGAGCGTGAAATCGTCGAGCGGTTCGGGGAGCGGGACATCGTCCTTCAACGTCACCAGCAAGCGCGACATGCGGGCATTGTCCGCCTGCTCGATCAGATTCTCGCGCATCTTGGACTTTTTCATTTCCGGCGCCGCGTCGAGCACGGCTTCCACCGTCCCATATTCATTGATCAGCTTCGAGGCGGTTTTCGGGCCGATACCGGTAACACCGGGAATATTGTCCGATGTATCGCCCATCAGCGCGAGCACATCGCCCAGCTTTTCCGGTCCAACGCCGAATTTCTCCTCGACATGCTCCTTGCCGAGCCGCGCGTCTTTCATCGTGTCGAGCATGTCGATGCCCGGTTCGATCAACTGCATCAGATCCTTGTCCGAACTGACAATCGTGACATTCCACTGCTCTGCAAGCGCGTGTTTGGCGTAGGATGCGATCAGATCATCGGCTTCAAAGCCGAGCTCTTCGATGCAGGGCAGGGAGAAGGCGCGCGTTGCATCGCGGATCATCGGGAATTGCGGGACGAGATCTTCGGGCGGTGGCGGTCGATTGGCTTTATATTGATCGTAGATTTCGTTGCGGAAGGTTTGCGCGCTCGCATCGAGAATCACCGCCATATGGGTCGGGCCGTCTGCGGCGTTCAGCTGATCGACCAGCTTCCACAACATCGTCGTGTAGCCATAGACCGCGCCGACCGGTTCACCGCGGATATTGGTGAGCGGCGGCAGCCGGTGATAGGCGCGGAAAATATAGCTCGACCCATCGACGAGATAGAGATGCTTCTCCTCAGGCATCGGGCGGGTCTAGCCTATGGCGCGCGCGGGGCAAAGAGAATCACGCTTCGACCGCGTGAATCGCATTTTGGCCCTTGCGATCCCGCCACCAGGCCCAGCCGGAAAAGACGATCAGATAGACGCCGCACCAGCCATAGGCAGTCAGGATTCCAAAGCGGTCGGCAACCAGTCCAATCGCCAGGCACATGAAGATGCTGGCGATGCAATGGAAGAAAACCATCGCCGAGGTTGTCGTTGCCCGGCTGGAGCCGCCCATCACCTGCTGGAATTTCGCCTCGGCCAGGATCAGCGGCGGCGCAATACAGATATAGGCCATCATCAGCGGGATCAGGAGCCAGATCGAATCGCCCAACCCCGCGATCAGCAAACAGACACCGGAAGCGAGCGGTAAAAGCCAGCCGCCGGCGCGAAAATTCGACAGTTTATGCGCCATGACGCTTGCATAGGCATAGGCCGCGATAGCGAGCACACCGACCAGCCCGAACGCCCAGATCGGCACGCCGACCGCGAGATAATAGAGCGGATCGAACTCCTCGAGTACGTAGAACAGCATCACGCCAAGCACGAGATAGCCGGTTACAAAGCGCAGCACCGGTTCGGCTTTGAACTCCTGCGCGGCTTCGACGAAATGGGCGAGATAGTTGGGCCGCTCGGTCGGCAGATCGGCCTTGGATCGAACATCGGGCAGCCAGATCGCGATCAGCGCGGCGAGGAACAGCGGCGGCAGCGCGAGCCATAATGCGGCTTCCATCGACACATGACCGACCAACCCGCCGAGCACCATCGCAATGCCGGCGCTGATCTCCTGCAGTGCGCGATCGCGACCCAGCACACGATCATAATCGTCGGCCTCGCCGGCGGCGTCCATATGTTCGTAGAGCAACGCCTCTTTCGATCCGGAGATCAACGAGCTCGCAAAGCTCCAGACCAGGAAGCCAAGGGCAAATATCGCGAAACTGCCATTGGCAATCGCCCAAAAGGCAAAGGCCGCCGCCTTGATCAGGGGTGCCGCAATCAGCAGCCATCGCCGGTCAAGATGATCGGACAGTGCGCCCGAGGGGATCTCGAAAATCGCCGCAACGATTGACCAGAAGATAAACAAGAGCGCGATATCCCACACGCCCAATCCGCTGAGCGAGAAATAGGCCGTGTAGATCGCATAACCGAGAATGAAATCGATCAGGAAGACATAGGCATAATAGGCGCGCAGGAAACGGGGGAGGGGCATGACCTACCGCTCCGCTAGGGCGCGAGGACGGTGTCGAGCGCTTCACCGGCCCGTTCGGGATAGTCGGTCGTATAGTGCAGCCCGCGGCTTTCCTTGCGTACCAGGGCTGAGCGGACGATCAGCGCGGCGACTTCGATCAGGTTGCGCAGCTCGATAAGATCGGGCGTGACACGGAAATTGCCATAATATTCGTCGACTTCCTGGCGGAGCAGCTCGACGCGGTGCTGGGCTCGCTCCAGCCGTTTGGTCGTGCGGACAATGCCGACATAGTCCCACATGAACCGGCGAATCTCGCGCCAATTATGCTGGACGACGACTTCCTCATCGGAATCGGTGACCCGGCTCTCATCCCAGGGCTGGATCGGTGGCGGTTCCGGAAGATCGTCCCAATGATCCCGGATATGATTGGCGGCGGCTTCACCGAAGACAAAACATTCGAGCAGTGAGTTGGAGGCAAGCCGGTTGGCGCCGTGCAATCCGCTCTCGCTGACCTCGCCCGCCGCATAGAGACCCGACATATCAGTGCAGCCGTTGAGATCGATGCGCACACCGCCACAGGTATAATGCTGGGCAGGGACGACCGGGATTGGCTCTGTGGTCATGTCGATGCCGAGCCCAATCAGCTTGTCATAGATGTTCGGGAAATGATCGCGGACGAATTCGGGTTCGCGATGGCTGATATCGAGATGGACATAATCAAGCCCAAACCGCTTGATCTCGCTATCGATGGCGCGGGCCACGATATCGCGGGGCGCAAGTTCTTCGCGCGAATCAAATTCCGGCATGAAGCGATGGCCAGGATTGGGCGCGTCGCCCGGCAGCTTGAGGTGCCCGCCTTCGCCGCGCACGGCTTCGGTGATCAGGAAATTCTTGACCTCCAGATTGTACAGGCAGGTTGGATGGAATTGCATGAATTCCATGTTCGATACGCGGCATCCCGCACGCCAGGCCATCGCAATACCATCACCTGTCGCACCGCGCGGCGCGGTCGAGAAGAGATAGGTGCGTCCCGCGCCGCCGGTGGCGAGGATCGTGGCGCGGGCGGTAAAGCGTTCGACATGGCCGCTCGCCTTGTTGAACGCATAGGCGCCCCAAACATGATCGCTGCCATGATCGCTGGCGCTTGGGCTTTCCGCATGGCGATCGGTGATCAGGTCGATCGCCACCATGTCGGGCATCAAGGTGATATTCGGGTTGGCCTTGGCCGCGCCTTCCAGCGCTTCCTGCACCGCCCAGCCTGTTGCATCATCGGCATGGACGATCCGCCGATGGCTATGGCCGCCTTCCCGCGTCAGATGCAGATCGCCATCCTCCGCGAGCGTGAAATCCGCGCCAAGATCGATGAGCCGCTGGATCGCCGCCGGCGCATTTTCAACGACAAATTCAACCGTCTCTTCGCGGTTCAGTCCGGCACCCGCATCCATCGTGTCGGCGATATGGCTTTCGAACGTATCACCGGGTTCAAGCACCGCCGCAATCCCGCCCTGGGCCCAGGCAGTGGAGCCGCCGGAAATTGCGCCCTTGGCGAGCACTAACACCTTGAACCTTTCGGCGAGTGTGATCGCTGCGGTCAGCCCGGCTGCGCCCGAACCGATTATCAGGATATCATGGTCGCTCACGCGGCATCCCGGGTGAGGTTGAGAAACACGTCCTCAAGGTCGGCCTCGCGGGTCGACACATCGATGATGTTATGGCCGGCATCGCCAAGCGCGGAGAGCACTTCGCCAGCATTCACCTTGTCCTTGCGATAGGTGATCGAAAGCGTCCGCGCATCGATCTGCTCGACCTTTTCAAAGGCGGCGGTGTCGGGCGGCGTTGCAATATCGTTTTCGACCGTAACAACGACGGCCTTTTCCTGGGCCATGTTGACGAGTTCGCGGGTTGGCTTGTCGGCGATCAGCTTGCCATGGTTGATGATCGCGATCCGATCGCACAGCTCTTCGGCTTCCTCCAGATAATGCGTGGTCAGAACGACGGTGGTGCCTGCCGCATGCAGTTCGCGCACATAGTCCCAGAGCTGGCGGCGCAGATCGATATCGACGCCCGCGGTTGGCTCATCCAGCACGAGCACTGGCGGTGAATGGACCAGCGCCTTGGCGACCATCAGCCGGCGCTTCATGCCGCCCGACAATGTCCGCGCATAGGCATCGGCCTTGTCTTCGAGGCGCACCGCTCTCAGCAGCTCGGCGGTGCGCTTGTCCTTGCGCGAAACACCATAAAGGCCGGCCTGGATATCGAGCGTCTCGGCTGGGGTAAAAAAGGGATCGAAAGTGATCTCCTGATTGACGATACCGATGCTCGCCTTGGCATTGCGCGGATCGCGATCAATGTCGAAGCCCCAGATCGAGGCAGAGCCAGCGGTTTTGTTCACCAGTCCGGCCAAAATGTTGATCAGCGTCGATTTGCCCGCGCCATTGGGGCCCAACAGACCAAAAATCGCACCGCGCGGCACGGTGAGGTTCACATCATCGAGCGCCCGCACCTCTCCTTCATAGATTTTGGTGACATTTTCGACATGGATCGCTGCATCATTCATAACCGCAGCGCATAGCCTGTCCCGCGCAAGCCGCAAAGCGCCGGGCACCACTAATTCCTTCACAGACCATTAACCAAGCTTGTTCGGACTAATTTGGCCATTTCCTGCCAATGCAGAGGCCTGGGGGGAATAATCTCACATGCCAATGCAGTTTTCACAGATACGCCGCAGGGCGATATATATGGCGGCGCTGCCTGTCATGCTGGGTGCTGCGCCGGCTCTGGCCGCTACGCAAACGAGCGATGCCGAGGTCGAGATTCTGGAACAGCTGACGCTGACCCAGGTAACCGGACTGGATTTCGGCACCATCATTCCCAGCGCCACCGGCGGACGCATCAACATTCGTCGCAATTCGGGCGTCTGTGTTGCTCAGGGCGGTGTCACGCTTGTCGGAAGCGATTGCCAGCGGGGCGAGTTCCTCGTGACCGGGCCATCGCGGCAGCGCTATCGTATCACATTGGCTTCTGCACCGATCACTTTGACGCATGTCAGCGGACCGGCAACGATGGTGATGGATCGGGTTCGTATCAACGGCAACCGCAACAAGCGGCTCAATGCCGCTGGCAATCACACATTCTTTGTTAGCGGTCGCTTGCAGGTCGGGGCAAATCAGGCGCCCGGTGTCTATGACGGCACATTCGATGTGACCGTCGACTTTCGCTAGTCAACTGATTCAATTGAAAATTTGAAGATAAGCGCGGCGCCTAACGGCAGCGCGTCTTTCGATCGGCGCGCCTAGAAATAGGTGACGGTAATGTCGAAATTGCCTTCATAGTTACCCGGCGCCTGGTTCGCGCCGACCTGCAGCGTGCCCCCGACACGCAGATCGAGCAGGCCGGCGCTACTCAGAAACCGGAAAACCGGGCCGTTGAGCGTCAGCCCAGACACATTCATGCTGCCGCCGCCGCCTACACGATTAAGGACCGGCAAAGGGCCGCGCGTCACAAATATGAACTGCAGCGGGCCGCCATAGGTCCAAAACTGCGCCGCCTGTCCCCCCGAACCGGCGGCGGTGACGCCACCGGTTACGGTACGGGCGTCATTAGTGGGATTGATGACTACGGTACCGGCTGTTGCGCTCGGCAACAGGGCACCAAATTCGAGATCTGTTGTATTCACCAGAGAGAGTGGCGTCACAATAACCGCATCGGCCGACGCGCTGGCATCGGCGGCATGAGCAATATTGCTATGGCTCAAAGCCAGCGTTGCGGCAGAAACCGCGTAGACCATTATGCGCTTCATAAACCCCCCCGGGATAGACAGGCTCTTATCGCCAAAGAACCTCAACATCGGGTTAAGCGAACGGGCAGTCCGCGCGGTTTTTCAAACGCGGTAAAGCTTTGTTTAACGGTGTTTTTCAGGAAAGAATTAACGGGCCACGCCCTATCTGAGGGGCATGACATGGCAAACCCTCTCGAACCTCTGGCAGTCTATCACTGAGGATTTCGCGCTTTCGGCGGTAACGCTGGCCCGGATCTTTCAGTCCGGACCCGCCTAATCGCGCCCAGCAGGAAGTCAGGCGCCCCTCTACCAACGGCTTGCTGATTTACTTTTTCTTAGCATCGCCGAAGTCGATTGCGCCAAAAACGGGCGCTTGCTATGCGCGTCGCCATCATGACCGACCAGCCTGAAACCGTAAGAGTCTCCGATACCCGCGTTGCGTGCGACGGGGCCGATGATATTGCCGGCGGCGCAGCCCTTGGCCATCCGCGGGTCTGGCTCGAGATTGATGAGGCCGGCTATGTCGATTGTGGCTATTGCGACCGGCATTTTGTCCTGATTGGCGGCCCGGCTGATACAGCGTCTGCCGATAAGGGTGTATCCGCCGACTAATCTCCTTATATCGGATCGTATGACAACTTCATCCGATCCCCGTTCGCTTCTTTACCGCGCCGATGCGCTTGATCCTGATCGTGCCAAGGCGCTGACAGCCGACATTTTGAAGACCGCTGATGATGGCGAGCTCTATATGCAATATAGCGCGTCCGAAGCCTTTGCCTTTGACGATGGCCGGTTGAAGACCGCCGATTACAGCACCGAAGCCGGTTTTGGCCTGCGCGGCGTATCAGGTGAGACGACCGCCTTTGCCCATGCCAATGAGATTAGCGAGGCCGCCATATTGCGTGCCGGTGAAACGATGCGATTGCTCGATCCGGCAGCACAAACACGCCAGCCAGCGCCGCGCGCTACGAACCGCCATCTCTATACGGCTGATGATCCGCTGACCCTCGTTCCCTTTGCCGAGAAAGTGGCGCTATGCGAGCAGATCGATGCCGCCGCCCGCGCCCGCGATCCGCGTGTCGTGCAGGTCACTGCCGGGCTCTCAGGATCGTGGAGCGTAATCGAGATCGTCCGGCCCGATGGTTATGTCGCCACCGATATCCGTCCACTCGTTCGGCTCAATGTCTCGATTGTTGTCGAGGAAAATGGGCGGCGCGAAACCGGCTTTTACGGCATGGGCGGGCGTTATCTGTATGACCGCCTGTTTGAGAGCGCGAACTGGAATCGCGCAATCGATGAGGCTCTGGCCCAGGCAATCGTCAATCTTGGTTCGGAACCGGCACCGGCTGGCGAGTTTGAAGTCGTGCTCGGCCCAGGCTGGCCCGGCATCCTGCTCCATGAAGCGATCGGCCATGGCCTGGAAGGCGATTTCAACCGCAAGGGGACGTCCGCTTTTTCCGGCCGTATCGGCGAACGCGTTGCAGCGCCGGGCGTCACGGTGGTCGATGATGGATCGATTGCCGATCGGCGCGGTTCGCTCTCGATCGACGATGAAGGCACACCGACCCAGGAAACCGTGCTGATCGAGGATGGCATCCTTGCCGGCTATATGCAGGATCGCATGAATGCGCGGCTGATGGGCGTCCCTGCCACCGGCAATGGCCGCCGCGAAAGTTTCGCCTATGCGCCGATGCCGCGCATGACCAACACCTTCATGCGGGCCGGCGAAGATGATCCGGAAGAAATCATGAGCCGGGTGAAGGATGGCATTTTCGCCAAAAGCTTTGGCGGCGGACAGGTCGATATCACGAGCGGTAAATTCGTGTTCAGTTGCACTGAGGCTTATCGCGTGAAAAACGGCAAGATCGGCGCGCCGATCAAGGGCGCAACGCTGATCGGCGACGGGCCCACCGCGCTCACCAAGGTATCGGCGATCGGCAACGATCTCGCGCTCGACGAAGGCATCGGCATTTGCGGCAAGGGCGGCCAGTCCGTCCCCGCCGGTGTTGGCCAGCCGACGCTGTTGCTGGATGGGCTGACGGTTGGCGGAACGGCGGCATAGGAACGCGCAACAAAGGAAGAGACGATGGCTGATTTTTTCGATGCACTGACCGACAAGCAGATCGCTTTTGTCGAAAAGCAGCCGATGTTCTTTGTTGCAACGGCGGCGGCCGATGGGCGGATCAACTTATCGCCCAAAGGCTATGATGCGTTTCGCGTGCTTGGACCCAACCGCGTGGCTTATCTCGATCTTGGCGGGTCCGGCAATGAAACCCATGCGCACCTAACCGCCGACGGCCGGATTACGATCATGTTCTGTGCCTTCGAACAGCCGGCCCTGATCTTCCGCATCTATGGCCATGGCACAGCCGTGCTGCCGCAGGATGATGGCTGGGACGAACTGGCTGCGAATTTCGAGATCCTCCCGGGCACCCGGCAGATTTTCGATATTGCGGTGGATAATGTTCAGGAAAGCTGCGGCTGGGGCGTGCCCTTCATGGAGCACAAACAAGATCGCGCCACACTCCAAAAAGCCCATAAACAGCCCAGCGAAGACGAATGGCTCGCCAAGGTTGGCGGGCGTACCGAGAGTATCGATGGCCTGCCGGTCCGTCCGACGACCCGCTATTTCGACGAGGAGATCAAGGTCGATGGCGCTGGTTGAACTGGGCCGCTTTCCGAGCGGCGTTGAAGCCGCGATCATTCGCGGACGGCTGCAGGCCGATGGGATTGAAGCTGTCTCGTTCGATACCGGGATGAATATCGCCGAAAGCGTTGGCATCATGATTCCCGTGCGGCTGATGGTGGAGGAGGCCGATCTTGAGGCTGCCCTTGCCGTAATCCGCGAAGCGGAGGCGCAATGAGTATTGCGCTTGTCCTGGGCGGCGGTGCTGGCCTTGGCTGGGCCCATATCGGCGTTGTCCGTGAGCTTGAAGCTGCCGGTATCGATATCGGCGTGCTGACCGGCACCTCGATCGGCGGCGTGGTCTCGATCGCCTTTGCATCCGGTCGCTTGGACATATTGGAGGAGCTCGCTCAATCGGCATCGTCGATGCGCTCGGTGCTGCGCTATCTCGGCCCCAATTGGCGCCCGGGTTCGGTTTTGAGCGGCAAGGCGATTGCCAAGCTGATCGAAGAACATCTCGGCGATCTGACATTTGAATCGCTTAACATTCCCACCGCAGTCGTGGCCGCAGATCTGCTGTCCGGCGATGCTGTCATTCTCGATTCCGGCCCGGTCGGGGATGCGATCCATGCAACGATCGCCTTGCCCGGAATATTCCAGCCGGTCGTGCATGAGGGCATGATCCTGTCCGATGGCGGCGCGGTCATGCCGGTACCCGTGACGCCTGCCCGGGCCATGGCCGATGGCCGACCGATCGTCGCGATCAATTTGCAGGGCGATTATATCGCTCGGCGCGCGGCGGTCGGCATCAAGGATGGCGAGGACGCCAAACTGACCACCTTATCGGTGGTTCGCAGCGCCACCGGACTGATGCTCTCCAAGCTCGCGCGCCTCTCGCTCGACCAGGATCCGCCAGACCTCGAACTGCGTCTGCCGGTCGGCCATATCGACACGTCCAATTTCACCCGCGCCGAGGATCTGATTGAGATTGGACGCCGTGAAGCGGTGAAGGCCATCCCAGAAATCGAAAGATTGATTGACGGTTGAGTGATTTTTTTGAATCGGCTCACTGCTCGGAAAACAGCGATTTTTTCACAATATTGAAATAATATTATAACAAAATTCGCATTTTTATTGCAATCGCCATTTGACACCTATGTTGCGATGCAGCAATCATCGCCCCATCAGGGAGGCGATATGAAACTAGTCATAGCTATTATAAAACCGTTCAAACTGGATGAGGTGCGTGAAGCCTTGTCCGAAATAGGCGTCCAGGGGATGACCGCGGTCGAGGCCAAAGGCTTCGGCCGACAAAAGGGTCAAACCGAGGTTTACCGCGGCGCTGAATATGCCACAAACATGGTTCCCAAGATCCGTATCGAGACAGTGGTCAGCGATGATCTCGCGCCGCGCGTCGTCGAAACCATCGCTGCTGCAGCGAATACGGAATCGATCGGAGACGGCAAGATTTTCACACTTGATGTCGGTGGTGCAGTGCGAATTCGCACAGGCGAAACCGACGAGACGGCTCTGTAAGGGGAAGATAATGCGACTTTTTACCAAAATTTCGGCCTATGCCGTGGCGGCCCTCGCCGCTGCCCCTGCCTGGGGCCAGGACGCCGCCGAAGCTGCGACTGCAACGGTTGATAAGGGCGATACCGCCTGGATGATTGTGGCTACCGTGCTTGTGATGGCGATGATCGTGCCGGGGCTCGCGCTCTTTTATGGCGGCCTCGCCCGCACCAAGAATATGGCGTCGGTTCTCACCCAGGTGATGGCCGTGGCCTGTCTCGCGATGATTGTCTGGGTAACCTATGGCTACTCGATGGCGTTCGGCGATACCGGCAATGCCTATATCGCCGACTTCGGCAAGATATTCCTTGCCGGTGTCACAACGGATTCAACCGCGGCGACATTTACCGATGGCGTCGAGATTCCCGAATTCATCTTCATTGCCTTCCAGATGACCTTTGCCGCGATCACCGCGGCGCTGGTGGTCGGCGGCGTGATCGAGCGGGCGAAATTCTCGACGATCATGGTCTTCGCCCTGATCTGGCTGACGATCGTCTATTTCCCGATCGCCCATATGGTCTGGGCAACGGGCGGACTGATCTTCGAATGGGGCGCGCTTGATTTTGCCGGCGGTACTGTCGTGCATATCAATGCCGGTGTCTCCGCTCTGGTCGGTTGCCTGATCCTCGGCAAACGGCTCGGCTATCAAAAAGACGCCATGCCGCCGCACTCGCTGACCATGACCTTGGTCGGTACGGGCTTGCTGTGGGTCGGTTGGTTCGGGTTCAACGGCGGCTCTGCTCTCGAAGCAGATGGCTTTGCCTCGCTCGCCGTGCTCAACACCTTCGTCGCAACCGCAGCTGGCGTGCTCTTCTGGATGCTCGCTGAAGCGGTTACCGGCCGCAAGGGTTCGCTGCTCGGTGCCTGTTCAGGTGCAATTGCCGGGCTGGTTGCGGTTACGCCGGCAGCTGGCAATGGCGGGCCGTTCGGCGCGATCCTGGTCGGCGCAGTGGCGGCAATACTCTGCTTCTGGTTCGTCGCCGTCATCAAGCCGAAGCTCGGCTTTGACGACACGGCCGATGTGTTCGGTATCCACGGTATCGGCGGTATCGTCGGTTCGCTCGGCACGGCATTCACGATGATGCCAGCGCTCGGTGGACCGGGTGATGCGGACTATGCCGCTGGCGCTCAGTTCGTGATCCAGCTCCAGGGCGTGCTTGTTGCCGTCGCCTGGGCCGGTGTCGGCTCTGCCATTGCCTTCTACGTTGCCAAGCTCGTCACCGGCGGGCGGGTCAGCGAAGAAGCCGAACGCGAAGGTCTCGACCTCGCTGAACATGGCGAGCGTGCTTACAATTATTGATTTGCACTAATCACAGAGGTTCGTTCCCGCGAATCACTGGGCCGGTGGAGAGATCCACCGGCCCATTTTTATGTGATCTCGATAGATATCATCCGACCGGATTGGCTGGCTTCCCGCGCAATATCCGTCATCGCTTCGATTATTGCGGCCGTAAAGCGCGCCGCCTGATCCGGTTTGTAGATCTCGATGAGCAGTGGCGGTTCAACCCGATTTATCTGTCCGGCGACAAGTGAATCTTCAAGCGCATCCAAATTGCGCCAGTGCCAGTCCGGCGCGCCCAGTTGCGGCAGGATTTCGTCATAGAAATTGGCCTTAGATCTCCAATCACAGGGGTGGAGAATGATGCGAGTTGGTTCACTCATCAGTAGCGAGCTGATCCCGCCAGCGCGCCTTGATTGTATCGCTGGTGTCGCGCGAGCCATCATGGCTCCAGCCGGGCGGGCGGAGGAGATAGCCGATCTTGTTGCGGATGCCGGGCACCGTCGCGACATCCCGGGCGATGCCGATCCATTCATGGAACGCCGCCCAAAGCAGGTTGAAGCTGCCGAGATTCTTGATGATGCCATAGCGTGGCCGCTCGTCAGCGCGCTCCGCTTCGAATGTCCCGAACATGCGATCCCAGATGATCAGCATGCCGGCATAGTTTTTATCTAGATAGCGCGGGTTGGTCGCATGATGGACGCGGTGATGCGACGGCGTGTTGAAGAATGCCTCGAACCAGCGCGGCATCCGGTCAATCGCCTCGGTATGGATCCAGAATTGATACACCAGGTTCACCGCGCTCGCGAAGAGCAGCATTTCAACCGGAAAGCCGAGCAGGATGATCGGCAGGCTGAAGGCAAAGGAGAGCGAGAAGAAACCGGTCCATGTCTGCCGCAATGCGGTCGAGAGATTATAATGCTGGCTCGAATGATGGATCACATGGCTGGCCCAGAACCAGCGCACCCGATGGGCCATGCGGTGAAAGACATAATAGGCAAGATCGTCGAGCAGAAAGACAAGGATCCAGGCCCACCAGACATAGCCGATTTCGAACAGGCCGAATTGCGATAGCCAGACCGACAGGCCGATAACAAAGGAGCCGGTCAGCGCGCCGGCGACCGTACTACCGGTGCCGAGCAACAGCGAGATCAGCGTGTCCTTGGGCTCATAGCGGCTGGGATCGACGCGGCGGGCAATCACCATCTCGATCAGGATCAGGATGATGAAAGCGGGGATCGCATATTGGACCGGATCAGGCAGCTCATCCATGCGCGATGGCTCCGGCCTGCGATGTGAGTTGGTCCGTCCAGTGCTGCGTGGCATCGTCTTCGAGTTCGAGATGTAGATCGCCGAACATCATCTCGCCGGTCTCCACGATGAGCATCGCACCGTCGCGGCGGATCGAAGGGGCTTCATGCAGCACCCGGGCGGCAACATTGGCGCCATGATCGCGCAGCAGGACATAATCTCCGCCCTGCCCGGCCACCAGCGCCGCTTTTCCATCGATGCTGACTGCGGCACCGGTCGGTTGGAAACCGCTATGCGCCTCGCGGGCCAGCTGTCTCGCATCCGCTTCGCTGCCGATGCGCGGTATGCGGCCGAGGCCCATCAGCCAGCTGATGGCGGCCACGACAAAGACCGCGGCGAGCGAGCCAAGGAGGACCGTCAGATTCATTTGGCGGCGGCGAAGGCATCCATGATCGAGCGGATCGCCCCGACATCATAGCCCGCATTGGCGGCCTCGGTGGCGATTGTTTCGGGATCGCGGCCCGTATGCGCTTCGGCCAAGGCCCAGAGCAGCGTGGACCGCGTGCCCGAGCGGCAATAGGCCAGTGTCTTGCCGCCATTCTCGTCAATCGCGCTGCGCATGGCCTCGACCTGTGGCACCGAGAATCCGGCATGGGTGACGGGGATCGCGACATAGGCAAGCCCCGCATCCTGCGCAGCCGCGGCGATTGCGCCGCCAGCGGGCTGGTTCGGGTCTTCATCGTCCGGGCGATTGTTGATGATCAGCGTCACGCCCTGCTTGGCGGCTTCGGCAACATCGTCGGTAGAGATTTGCGGCGAAGCCAGGAAAGTATCGGTCACAGTACGAAACATGGGGGTCTCCTCTTGTCGCCGCTCATATGGCCAGACGGGGCCGGTGCGCAAGCGCTGAGCGGCTATTGATGCGCGGCAATGATGGCGAGGAACTCTTCGCCATAGGTCGCCAGCTTGCGATCGCCGACGCCGGAAATCCGGCTCATCGCGGACAGGCTATCGGGTTTCATCACCGCCATTTCGCGCAGCGTCGCATCATGGAAGACGACATAGGGCGGGATGCCATTCTCCGTCGCGATCAGACGCCGCTTCTCGCGCAGCGCATCAAACAGCGGATCGCCGACCGGATTGGCGCTGCGATTGGCGCGGCGCTTGCGAGTCTTGCGCGGTGGCAGGACGAGCGACACCTCCGCCTCGCCTTTCAGGATCGCGCGGGATTCCGGGCCGAGCGCCAGCCCGCCATGTTCCGTCTGGACGAGCGCATCGCGCGTCTGCAGTGCGCGGGCGACAGGGCGCACCAGCGGCTCTTCCTCCTCATCGACAATCCCGAACACCGATAGCTTGTCATGGCCCAGCGAAAGGATCCGCTCATTTTCCCGCCCCGCCAGCACCTCGCCGACATGGCCCATGCCGAACCGTTGGCCCGTGCGATATACGGCGGAGAGGAATTTGCGCGCGGTCTCGGTCCCGTCGACGGATTTTGGCGGGGCGAGGCAATTGTCGCAATTGCCGCAGCGTTCGGGCGGGTCCTCGCCGAAATGGCGCAGCAGGATTGCGCGGCGACAGCTCGCGGTTTCCACGAGTGCGCCCAATGCATTCAATCGCGTCCGCTCGCCGCCGCGCCGGCCATCCTCAATCTCGGTTTCGATCCGGCGCCTTGCGCGGACGAAATCCTCTGCGCCCCAGAAGAGATGCGCTTCGGCGGGATCGCCATCGCGCCCCGCACGACCGGTTTCCTGATAATAGGCCTCGATCGATTTGGGCGTCCCGGCATGGACAACAAAGCGCACATCCGGTTTGTCGATCCCCATGCCAAAAGCGATCGTCGCGCACATCACCATGTCCTCGGATGCGACAAAGGCCGCCTGGTTCGCGGCACGCTCCTCGGCGGGCAGGCCGGCATGATAGACCGCCGATGCACGGCCCGTGGCGGCGATCTGCCCGGCCAGCTTCTCGGTCGCGGCCCGGCTCGTTGCATAGATGATCCCGGCGCCCGGCTGTTCGGCAAGTAGCGCCTTGACCTGGCTGGCGATACCGGCGCGCGGCGTAATCATGTAGCGGATATTGGGCCGATCAAAACCGGCGACGATCGCGCCCTCTTCCGGGATTCCGAGTTGTTCGAGGATGTCCGCGCGGGTGTGGCGATCCGCGGTGGCGGTCAGGGCGAGGCGCGGCACGTCTGAGAAACGATCGAGCAGCGGGCGGAGCAATCGATAGTCCGGCCGGAAATCATGGCCCCATTCGGAAACGCAATGCGCTTCGTCGACTGCAAATAGCGCCAGCGGCACCGCGCCCAGCATATCCTGAAAGCCCGCCCCGCTTGCCCGCTCGGGCGCGACATAGAGGAGATCGAGATCGCCCGCGCGAAACCGGTCCTGGGTTTCCGCCCAATCGCTATCGATCGAGGTCAATGTTGCCGCCTTGATGCCGGCCGCGCGCGCCGCGCGCGCCTGGTCATGCATCAGTGCAATCAGCGGCGATATGACGATCCCTGTACCGGGCCGGGCCAGCGCAGGAATCTGGTAGCAGAGCGATTTGCCCGCCCCGGTCGGCATCACGGCCAGGCTATGCTGACCCGCCATCACCCGATCGATCACGTCGGGCTGGACGCTGCGAAAGCTTTCAAAGCCAAAGACTTTTTTGAGAATCGTTTCGGGCTGATCCATTGGTCCCGCTTATCCTGTCGCGCGGTGTTGCGCACGTCCCGTTCGGTCTATGATGTTAGCGATCCGGTTCAGACCGCCGTTCTTCCTGCTGCCGCGCCCACATTTCGGCATAGAGGCCGGCCTTGGCGATCAACGCCGCATGGCTGCCCCGCTCGGCGACGCGCCCGGCATCAAGGACGACAATCTCATCGGCATCGATGATCGTTGAGAGGCGATGGGCGATAACGATAGTCGTGCGCCCCTGGCCCGCGCGATCGAGCGTCGCCTGGATTTCGGCTTCGGTCCGCGAATCCAATGCGCTGGTGGCTTCATCGAGGATCAGCACCGGCGGATCCTTGAGCAGCGCCCGGGCCACGGCCACCCGCTGCTTCTCCCCGCCCGAAAGCTTGAGCCCGCGTTCACCGACCCGGGTGTCATAGCCATCGGTTAAGCTGAGGATGAAATCATGGATCGCCGCGCCCTTGGCGGCCTCTTCAATCTCGGCCTGGGTCGCGCCATCACGGCCATAGCCGATATTATAGCCGATCGTGTCGTTGAACAGCACGGTGTCTTGCGGGACGATGCCGATAGCGGCGCGCAAACTGTCCTGGCGAACCGCGGCAATATCCTGGCCATCGATCAATATCCGCCCGCTGCTCGTTTCGTAGAATCGGAAGAGCAGCCGGGCGATGGTCGATTTACCCGCACCAGACGGCCCGACAATCGCAAGCTTGCTCCCCGCCGGAATATCCAGATCGACTCCGTGGAGAATGCGGCGGTCCGCATCATAGCCAAAGCCCACGGCTTCGAAGCGCACCGCACCGCGATCGACGGCGAGCAGCGGTGCGCCATCCTGATCGACAATCTCGGCCGGCGTATCGATGAGATCGAACATTGCTTCCATGTCGATCATGCCCTGCTGGATCGTCCGGTAGACGGTGCCGAGAAAATCGAGCGGGCGGAACAGCTGCATCAGCAGCGCATTGACGAGCACCACATCGCCGACCGTGAACATGCCCTCGCTCCAGCCCCAGACGGTATAGGCCATGGCGCCCGCCATCATCAGGTTGGTCAGCAGCGCCTGGCCGACGTTGAGAAGCGCAAGGCTGTTTTCGCTTTTGACCGCTGCGCCGGCCCAGCTGGTGATCGCCCGGCTGAAACGCTGCGCTTCGCGCGCCTCGGCATTGAAATATTTGACGGTTTCAAAGTTGAGCAAGGAATCGACGGCATGGCTGTAGGCGGTCGTATCGAGATCGACCATGTCGCGGCGCAGCTGTGTGCGCCAGATCGTCACCAGCCGGGTAAAGGTAATATAGACCGCGATCACGCCCAGCGTGACGGCGACCATCGTCAGGCCGAATTTCACATAGAAGATGATGCAGACCGCGATCAGCTCAACCGCTGTCGGTGCGATATTGAACAGCAGGAAATAGAGCATCGTGTCGATACTCTTGGTCCCGCGCTCGATGATCTTGGTTACGCCGCCCGTCTTGCGCTCGAGATGGAAACGCAGGCTGAGCCGATGGAGATGCGAAAAGACATTCTCGGTCAGCTTGCGCGCCGCGGTCTGACCGACCTTTTCGAAGATTACATTGCGGAGATTGTCGAACAACACGCCACTGAACCGCGCGCCCGCATAGGCAACGACCAAGGCGATGGCGAGCATGATCGCCGGATCCAGCTGGTCATCCATGCTGTCGATCACGCCCTTATAGGCAAAGGGCATGATCAGGATGACGGCCTTGGCGCACAGCACAAAGGCGAAAGCACCAATAACCCGCGCCTTCAGGCCCGGCTGACCCTTGGGCCAAAGATAGGGCAGGAACCGACGCATCAATGCCAGCCCGGGCTCGTTCAGCTGTTTCTCTGGGGGGGTCTCGGGCGGCATGGGCTGTCTAGATAGGCTTTTTTTCGAAAACGACCAGCCTGTGATCTGCACCACAGCTCCGAATTGATGCGCCGGGCTAATAATCGCTGCATCAAATGGAGGAAGACAAATGGGTCCGGGTTATTTCATCTTGGCAATCATGGGATGCGGCGATGCTGGTACGATGTGCGAACAGGTGGCGCGCGAAAATGCGATCTATCGCAGCGAAGCCGCTTGCTATGCCGATAGCGAAGCGGCCCTGATCCGCGAAAGCAACCAGCCCTTTCCGCTTTTGATGGCCGAATGCCGCGATCTCAACGAGCAGATTGCCAGCAACTGGCGCTATGGCGACAGCGGCAGCCTCAACTAAGGCCGCGATCCTTTAGAAACTGCCGCTGATCTGGAAGGAAAAGATCGGCCCGAATTCGCGTGTACGATCTTCGATAAAGGCAACCGGGCCATCGCGCCGATCGACGAAGAAGGTGCGGGTGAAATTCTCGTCGCGATCGAGAATGTTGTAAACGCCGCCCCGCACCCGCAGCCCGAACACATCTTTATGTTCGATATAGGCCCCGACAAAGGGAGCGCCGCTGCGGAAATTGTTGATCTGGGTAAGGCGAAGCCCGGGTGCTTCACGATAATCTTCATATTCCAGGCCCCAGGCCCAGTCGGTCTGCGGAATGTCGTGGCGGAGCTCGATCTCGATATCGCGCTGCATCTCATGAGAGATGGAGCGCCGCACACCGGTTAATGGATCACGGACCCGACTGCGCTGCAGATTGAGTTCGACGTCGAGCCGCCCGCCATGCCAGCCGAGCGTATCGAAATTGAATGTGCTGTTCCATTCGATCCCATAACGGTTAGCGCTGTCGATATTGCCCGGCGCCTCAGCGTTTGGGCCGAGCGGGATCTGATCGACAATGTCGCTGACTTTCTCATAGTAAACGCGCGCGGTGATCGATCCGAATGCGCCCAATTGCTGGGTTGCTTCAATCTCGAAATTCCAGCTTTGCGGCGGCACGAGATTTGGGTTGCCCGCATCCTGGCTGTCGGATCCCAAATTGGTCGAGGCGACAAAGTCCGAGAAGTTCAGCTGACCGACTTCGCGTTCGACCCGGGCGCGGATGTCGAGATTTTCATTTGCCTGCCAGGCCAAGGACAAAAATCCCTTGGGGCGATAGAAGGAGCGGGTCAGCCCGTTGGCGCCGTTTTGCATGATCGTCGAATATTCGCCGCCGATCGAGGTCTGCAGCGTGAGGCTGTCGGTGAGCGGTCGGCCATAGGTAATATTGATCTCGGCCCGCTCTTCTTCGACGCGTGAGTTCGAGTTGGGCAGGATAACCGGCTGGAAATTGCCATTGGCATCGAGCGACGAAAGTTGAGAACTCACTTCAAGCGTGTTGAGCGCACCTTCGACAGCGACCTGCCAATCACCGCCCATTTCCCAGCCATATTCAGCCCGACCAATCCATTCGCCTTCATCAAGGGTGCGTTCGAACAGATCGCCAATCGATGGCGTGCCGTCGACAAAATCGGTGATCAGGCTGGTACGAAAGGGACTGCGCTCAAACTGGCGCAGGCCGATCAGCTTCAACCGGCCGAGCCCAAGCGCGAATTCAAAGTCACCGCCGACTTCGAAATTCCATTCATTCTCCCGGTCGCGGAAGAAACGCGTCCGGTCCGGCATGCCCTGACCGGTGCGGACCGAATCCTCGCTCCCGCGAAAATACCAGCGTTCATAGGATAGATTGAGGTTGCCGACCGAACTGCCCGGTCCGTCATAGCGGAATGTGCCGGAAAGCTGTGGTCGATCACCGCTAAAGGTTGCCAATTCTTCATGCTGTCCAATGATCGCGCCATTGGGATCCACCACAAGTTCTGGTCCTTCGGCGCCGCCGCGGAACGAATTGTCCGTGTTGGACAGGCTGAGCGTGTAATCGAACGCGCCCTGGGTGCCGCTGACTGATATCTCGGCAGCGGTGTAGCGCGGATTGGTAATGCGGGCGCGAAACTGTGGGTACCAGGCAAAGTTGCCGGTTATCCCGGTGGATTCGGCGACGATGTTGACGACCTGGCCGGACAATCCGGGAATATCGAGTGAGGCGGCATCGCGCACTTCGATCCGCACGACATTGGCGGCCGAGATGCGGCCAAGCGCTGTAACGGCATCGTTCGATTTGCCTGAAACCCGTTCGCCATTGATCAGGACATTATCGCCGCCTTGACCAAGGCCGCGGCGATCATCGCCGCGCTGGATGGTGAAGCCAGGGATCTGGTTCACCATGTCGAGCGCTGAATTGGGGGAGAAGCGCGCAAAATCGGCGGCCGTGTAATTCTGGCCAGCCACTGTCAGGCTGGCGTTATCGACGGCTGCGTCTGTGGCGCCAGTTTCTGCGCTGTCCTCGTCAATTGACGCCTGCGCCCATGCCGGCCCAGCCAGCATGGCAGTCGACAATAACAGCCAATATTTCCGCCGCATCTCTGTTTTCCCTCCCTGCGATGGCACGCTCCATCGGCCAATCGCAGGCAAGCATCCAGAGCTGGACCGGCCATTTCCGACCAGCGACATGCTTTTTTCGACAAATGTCGTAAAATCTATTGTGGCGTGGAGGTGAAAGATTGTTTCGCGGTTCAATTCGGTGCCGCGCCGCCGCTGTGCTGGCAACCGCTAATGCCACGCAATGCGGTTAGCCGAGCGGATCGGCGGTTAAGTGGGGCAGCGCATGCGGATCGACAGGCTGCCATCGGCCTGGCTGACGGTCAGCCGCTCGCCATCTTCGCTCAATTCATAGGCCAGCATTTCGGTCCATTCCTCGCCTTCGCCTGAAAAGCTGTGCTCGACCATCACTATGCCATCCTCGTCGGCAGTGATGGTGGTGGGCACGGCCGCGCTCTCATAATAGCGGATCTCATTGGCCGCGATGTCGAGCCGCATGTCGCTGGCCGGATCGGCGCAGGTCTCTTCGGTGAAATCCCAGCGGCCGAGATATTCATCCGGCATTGCATCCAGCGATTCAGTGGCTGCGGCGTCTGTGCTTGCGTCCGGTTCGATGCTCGCCTCGTCAATGGCATCACTCTCGTTGCCAGTGGTACCGCCTGTGCAACTGGCCAGCGCCAGCGCCGATACCGCGATCATGATCCGAACCATCTTACTCTCCTATTGCTCGAGGCCCTATTGCTCAATGCGCTGTGTGAGTGCGCTCGCCGCTGCCGGTGCCCGCACCTTCGCGCCGCTGATGAAAAACATGAAGACATCGCGTTTTTTCGCAAGCTTCGGTGCGGCGTCCGAGGCATAGTCGAGCCCGTCGGGTTGCGCGCCGCCATGCCAGGATTGCGCGACATGCGCCCAATGATCGAGTTCCGCGGCGCTATAGCCGGTGTCGATATCTTCGCGGCAGCGCATCAGGCGCGCATAGCTGAAATCGGCGGTCTGGTCGGCAATCTGGAGGAACTTGTCGCTGTCCGGGCAGACAATCGCGATATTATGCTTGCGCATCAGCGCGACAAATTCGGGGCAGATAAAGCTTTCATGCCGGACATCGACGGCATGGCGCAGGCCAACGCCCTCCCATTGGCGTGGCAGCATCTCGATAAAGGCTTCAAACTCGTCCGCATCGAATTTCTTGGTCGCCATGAACTGCCAGAATATCGGCCCGAGCCGATCGCCAAGCTCGGCAATCCCCTGATTGCAGAACCGCTCGATACTCTCGCCAGTGTCGCGCAAGTCCTTGCGGTTGGTGCAATAGCGCGAGGCCTTGATCGTGAACTTGAAGCCATCGGGCGCCGCATCGCGCCACTTGGCGAAGCTTTCGGGTTTCTGCAGGCGGTAATAGGTGCCGTTGATCTCGATCGCCCCGACATGGGTGGCGGCATGGTGGAGCTCGTCGGCCTGGCGCAGGCCCTTGGGATAGAATGTCCCGCGCCACGGCTTGAACGTCCAGCCGCCAATCCCGGTCCGAATGATCCCGCTCTTCGCCATAGACTGTCCGGCCTCCGCCTGTTCGTTTCTCGATGCGCTGATTACCTCTTGGTCTATGCCATGGTGTTTGGGAGATTGGGAGACAGATCCTCCCGCTTCGGCGCATGCCCCGCCCTATATCGAGCCCTATATAGAGTGATCGACTGGCGCCGGGCCCGTCTGACCGCTAGTCTCACCGCATGACCCATCGCCCCAACCTCATCCGTCCCGCTTTGCCGCTTGCGGCGCTCCTCCTTGCCGCAACCGCTTGCTCTGCCCCAGACCAGTCCGGCACGCCGATCGAGGCCGAGCCCGATCCGCAGGTCGCCTTTATCGAGCGGTTGACGGAATTATGCGGCCAATCCTTTGCCGGCACGATGGTGTCGACCGACGAAGCCGATGCCGATATCGCCGAGCAGCCACTCGTCATGCATGTTGCCGATTGCGCGCCCGATCGCATCCGCATCCCCTTTCATGTCGGCGAAGATCGCTCGCGCACATGGGTCATCACCGATACCGGCACGGGTATTCTCTTGAAACATGACCACCGGCATGAAGATGGCAGCGACGATGTGATCACCCAATATGGCGGCGAAACAGCCGAGCCGGGCACAGCGACGCGCCAGGAATTCCCGGTCGACGCGGAATCGATTGCGCTATTTGAGCGCGAAGGGCTGGATGTATCGGTCATCAATGTCTGGGCGGTCGAGGTGGATGACAGCAGCTTTGCCTATGAACTGCGGCGCTCCGCGGAGGATAATAACCGCTTCTTCCGGGTTGAATTCGATCTTGGCACGCCCGTTGAGACCCCGCCACCGGCCTGGGGTGACGAGTAAATTTTCCCAATCGATCGGATATTTGGCAATTTTCACACCATTGGTTGGTGAAAAACCCCAACTCTTTGCGCGCAACAATGTGTCGCGATGGGCGTGTTTTGGGCTAAAAGCCTGAAAAACAGCCAAAATCAAAAACTGGCACGGCTCATGCTTAGTATGGGGGGAACCGGCGGAATGATCCACCGGGGACTAACAGGAGCAAAACCATGTCGATCAATTTCAACAACCTTCAGAGCGCCGCTTTCTCAGCAGTCGCTGCCCTTATCGTTAGCGCAGTATGCATCAGCGCCGCAGTCGGTCCGGTTCTTCCCGTTGCCTAACAGCACGGGGAGACCAACCTCCCAAAAACCAAACTCACAGGAAAGATAAACTAATGACCACCTCGATCCAGAACGCCGCATTTTCCGCAGTCGCTGCCCTGATTGTCAGCGCCATGTGCATCAGCGCCGCCGTCGGTCCTTTGCCGATCGCCTAAACGGCGCCCCAGTTTTTAAAGTCCAATTCAAGACGAACAGACAGAGACAGAAAGAGAAGACAGATAATGACGCAGACATTCGCCTTAGACCGCAGCAACGCCAAATTGATGGGTGTTTGCGCCGGTTTCGCCCAATGGACTGGGTGGAACGTGCTGGCGATCCGCGTCGGCCTCCTCGCGCTCACCCTGTTCGCACTCGGCCCGGTAGCGATCCTCGCGTACCTGCTGGTTGGCTGGGCCGCTAACTAAGAGTTTCGCACCCTGCGAAATGGGCGACCCTCGAGCATTGCCCCCCTTAAACGCTCGGGTCGCCCGCCCCTTCAAAAGGCCTCCCCTCACCGGGAGGCCTTTCTCGTTGGAGCGACAGCTGCGACCGAACGGCCATTCTAGCCCTGGGGCATCTCCGGGCTTTCTTCAAAGCGCGGCAGCGCCTCATCCATCGCCACCCAATTTTGCGCGCTCTTGCACCAGATATTGACCTGCGGCGCGATAGCATCGGTATCGTCGAGCGTCCCGGCTTTCAGGAAGGCGAGCCCCGGCGATGCAGAAAGCGTGGAAATCACTGGCGAACCGCATGTCCCGCAAAAATGGCGATAGACGAGATTGCCGCTATCGGCGGTCTCTTCGAAGATCTTGAGCTCACCATCGGCTTTGATCGCGGCTTCGGGCACGCCGACATTGGTGGAAAAGGCACTGCCCGATTGCCGCTGGCAACTTTTACAATGGCAGATCGCCGTCATCATCGGATCGGCCTCGACCGTATAGCTATATTGCCCGCACAGGCATTGGCCCGTCATCGCCATGCTTGTTCTCCCTCATGCATTTACTGGTTTCGGATGTATCATGGCACAAAGAGGGGGCGTGCGCACAGCGTGCCCCCAATCGCCGTCATTCCCGCGCAGGCGGGAATCGCAAACAGCGGGCTCCGGCGCGTGCGGATACAGATTCCCGCCTGCGCGGGAATGCCGGTGGGGAATGCCGGTGGGGAATGCCGGTCGACAATGACAGTGGGGAAGGGCGGTTTGAATTTGCGGCCCGCCGCGCATACCCCTGTGCCATGGCTGGCGAGATCAAATTGCATGAAAGCTGGAAAGCGCCGCTCCAGGGGGAGTTCGACGCGTCCTATATGGCGGATTTGCGCGCCTTTTTGGTCAGCGAGCGCCAGGCGGGCAAAACCATTTTCCCGGCCGGATCGCTCTGGTTCCATGCGCTTGATGCGACGCCGCTGCCCAAGGTCCGCGCCGTCATCCTTGGCCAGGATCCCTATCACGGGCCGGGCCAGGCGCATGGCTTATGCTTTTCCGTGCGCCCCGGCGTCCGCCCTCCGCCCAGCCTCGTCAATATCTACAAGGAACTGGAAACCGACCTCGGCATCCCACGCGCCAATCACGGGCATCTTGAACGTTGGGCGAACCAGGGCGTGTTGCTCCTGAACAGCGTGCTCACCGTCGAATCCGGCATGGCCGCCTCGCATCGCGGGCGCGGCTGGGAACAATTCACCGATGCGATCATCCGGCTGGTGGCCGACAAATCCGAACCGGTCGTGTTCCTCCTCTGGGGCAGCTATGCGCAAAAGAAAGCGGCCTTCGTCGAAAGCATCGACCAAGGCGGCCGCCACTGCGTGCTAAAAGCGCCGCATCCATCGCCGCTGTCAGCGCATAATGGGTTTTTTGGGAGCGGACATTTTTCCAAGGCGAACGCGTTTTTGGAAAGTGTGGGCAGGGAACCGATTGGGTGGGCGCTGCCGGAGGCCACCTAGCGAAGATTTGGGCGGAGCGATCACCCCCACCCAACCCTCCCCCATCAAGGGGGAGGGCTTAGTAATGCGACACGCCTCCTTGGCGAGGAGGGCTCAGTAATGCGGTACCGTACCCCTCCCCTTGATGGGGTGGGATTAGGGGTGGGGTGAGGCCTCAGTCTGTGATTACGCTCGCCGCTGACCGCCCCGCTCAATCTCCTTCGTCAGGTCCCGGCAATAGGTACCAAAATCGACCTGAATTGTATGGCGTTTGGACTCGTAGAAATGACCAAGATGGATCGCTTCATCTTCCACAATCACCCGCTCCATCTCTGCCGCATCCGGGAAGCCATATTTGCCCGCCAGTGCTGCCGCGACCAGCTTGCTCTGTTGCTCCGCCAGATTGACCAACGTCGGCAGCGGTTGGGCTAGGCCGAGGAAGAAGAGATTCTCAAAGCCCGGCTTCACCATGCGTTTGTAGAGGGGATAGGCGTTGTTTTCGGGTTGCAGCTCCGGGTCCGTCAGGAAGGGGAAGCTGATATTATAGCCCGTCGCCCAGATGATCGCGTCGATCTGCTCGCGACTGCCATCGGCGAAGATCACGCCATCGCCGTCGAGCCGGTCGATCGCGCCCTTGGGATTGATATCGCCGCAGCCGACGCGGGTCAGGAATTCGCCCGATACGCTGGGATGGCCTTCAAGCGGTTCGTGATCGGGCTTGGGCAGGCCATAATCTTCCATCTTGCCCAGCTGTTTCTTGATCGCACGCTGGGCGAGGCGGCGGCCGAGTTTGGCGGGCATCCAGCTCGGCAACACCGCCTTGTCGGCGGGCTGGCCATTGGCATATTTGCCGAGCACCCAGACGCCGCGCCGCATCGAGACGAAGAGTTTTTCCGATAGCGGGCGCTGCGACAGTTCGCTCGCAATATCCATTGCCGAATTGCCGCCGCCGACCACCATCACCCGCTTGCCGCGAAAGTCGTACGGCTCAAACGGATCGCAATAGTCATGGCTGTGCATCTGATAGCCGTGGAAATCGCCCGGATATTCGGGCGTGCGGGGATCCCAATGATGGCCATTGGCGACGATCAGCGCATCATAGCTGCGCGTCTCGCCGGTCGAGAGGGTGACGTCCCAGCCGCCATCGCTGCGCCGGGTCGCTTCCTCGACGCGGGTGCTGAAGGTGATCGCATCGCGCAGCTCGAAATGATCGACATAGTCGTGGAAATATTGAAGCAGCTCGGCATGGTGCGGGAAATCGGGCCAATTGTCGGGCACCGGATAATCTTCGAACGCCAATCGGTATTTCGATGTGTCGATATGGAGGCTCTGATAGCAGGCCGACATGCCGTTGGGATTTTTATAATACCAATTGCCGCCAATATCGTCCGAGGCTTCGAACTGATCATAGGCAAGGCCATGATCCTTCAAGCGCTTGGCCATGGTGAAGCCGGAACAGCCGGCGCCGATGATGCAGATAGAGGGCGAAACCGTCATATAAGCCGCACCAGCCCGGTGAGCAGGCCAACCGCAGTAACGATGGCCAAGCTGCCCCATTTCCAGCCGCGCGAGGCATGGCGGATCGTCACCAGCCAGGCGATGCCCCACAAGATCACGCCGCCCAGCGCCCAGCCAACCACAAAGCCGATGCCTTGCGCGTCTGACGTGACACCCGCTTCGCGCCCCTGGCCGCCGAACAAGGCGAGCAGCAGCACCAGGCAGATGATAATGGTGGCCGGAAGCGGATAGCTTCGTTTGGCGACTATCTCTGACGGCTCGCTGGGCTCGGGCGTGGGTTCGGGAACGGGTTTGACGGTCTCGCGCATAGTCTCTCCAATCTGGCTGGGATCGTTGCAGAATTCATCGGACCCGAAAAGAGCGAATTGCGCCGCTGCTAGCGCGCAGTCTCGCTGGATGGGGGCAGGCCGAGGACATGCGCTCTGACATAGGCGACTGCCTGCTCCGACGAATGGCCCTGGTCGAGCATCCATAACAAGCGCGCCGAG
This sequence comes from Parasphingopyxis sp. CP4, assembly GCF_013378055.1. Taxonomy (NCBI): domain Bacteria; kingdom Pseudomonadati; phylum Pseudomonadota; class Alphaproteobacteria; order Sphingomonadales; family Parasphingopyxidaceae; genus Parasphingopyxis; species Parasphingopyxis sp. CP4. Next base: position 2,387,626 of record NZ_CP051130.1, read on the forward strand.
GCGGTGATCGGATCATCTACGGTGCGGATGGCGGCGTTGCAGCTTTCCGTGTCGTATTGGGGCAGCTGGTCCGCCGCCGAATGGCCGTCTTGCCCGCGGCCGTCCTCGCCGTTGAAGTTGTAGAAACGCTCGGCTGGCAGGCAGCGGATCCGCGCCTCATATCGCGGCGATGTCAGATCGCCGCGCGCGACATGGCTTTGCGAAAAACTGTCCTGCACCATGTGAAGGAGCGCGCCCATTGCGGTAACGCGGACCTCCCGGCGCCCCGCATCCCAGACGGTTTCCTGGCACGGGCTCACCAGGCTTGCACAGCGCAGCAGGAAGGGCGTGCCGAGCGTCCATTGATCGGGTGCCGGGCCATCTGTCCGGTCCCCGCAATAGCGAAAATCCGGGCGCCACATTGCGGCGGCGAGCGCGTCGCCCCGGCCTTCGAAATAGCGGCAGTAATTTTGCTGATGATCAATTTCGCCGCTGGCCAGGCCATAGGTGAAGCCGGTCCATTGCAGCATCAGGGCGGCCGTTTGCTCGGTGGTTTCGCCCCCAACAGATGCCATCGCGTGCAGGAATTGGAGCCGCCCGAAATGCGAGTTGCAGAGCAGGCCGCTGTCATCGAGGCCGGGATGGTTGTCGACGCGCGATCGGCAGCCGATGAAAACCAGCCCGAAGCGCAGATAGCCAAGGCCGCGGTTCATGCGTTGCGGATCATCCGACCAGCGCGATGCGACGGACAGGTTATAGACCGGATTGCTGAAATCGAGATTGGCGAAATATTCGAGATGCTCGGGATAATAGCCGCTGCAATCATAAGGCTCGGCGCCCTGATAGCTTTCGAGGCAATTTTCCGCGAGCGCGGTCATCGCTTCGTGGATCGCGAGCGATGGGTGGATCTTATAGGCGTTTGCGGGCGCAGAATGCGCAGTGATCAGCGCGACTAGCGTCATAGCGATCAGACGCATTGACCCCTCCCCCCAAGGCTGAATAGCCGGAACCGTAGCGATTGTGTCCGCCGCTGTCTGCCCGGTCTGTGTTCGACACTGGCGTCACGCAATATCGAAAGGCGATAGCCATTACCTCTCCAATCGTGCAGAGCGGATTGGATGAGTAGGTCGGACCGAACTGACGCACCGCCGATGGGCCTGCTGGCCCGGTTCGTACGCCGCATCCTGTTCTTCATATACAAGCGATACAAATTCACGGCTGTCGGCACCCCACCAGAACTGCGCCGCTTCGTGATCATCGCTGTGCCGCACACCAGCAACTGGGATTTCCCCAACTATGTCGGGCTGACCCATGAGCTGGGGCTCGACACGCATTTCATGGCGAAGGATTCTTTGTTCAAATGGCCGATCGGCAAATTCATGCGCCAGGTCGGCGGTGTGCCGGTAACGCGCGATGCCAATCGCGATATGGTGCAACAGATGGTCGATGAATTTGCGAAGCGCGATGAATTTGTGCTGACCGTTGCACCAGAAGGCACGCGGCAAAAGGTCGCCGGATGGCGCACCGGCTTTTACCGCATCGCGCATGGCGCGGGCGTCCCAATCGTCTGCGGCTTTATGGACTATGAGCGCAGGCGCGCAGGCGTGGGACCGATCATTACCCCAACCGGTGATTATGATGCGGATATGGAACCGGCCTTTGCCTTTTACCGCGACATTCTTGGCAAGCGCGGGCCTGGCTCCGACTAAGCCGGCTCAGCAATGCTGCGCAATATAGGCGAACTCCTGGGCTATCTTGGTATCGGAATCGCCTATCATCATCTTTTCGACCTTGCCGCCCATCAATGGGATGGTGCAGCGGGCCTCCATCGTCGCCACGCATGCGCACCCATCGCCATCGGCGCTGAGGGTGGTTTCGCCATGCATGCTGGCTGGAACGCCGACCGGCTCAATGTCGACGGTCGCTGAATAGGGCCCTCCGGCTTCGCCTTCCCAGCGCTCGGTCTGGCGCACTTTCTGGCTATCGCCGACCATCGCCTTCATTGATCCGGAGACATTCACCGGCACAGTGCGATCGATGGTCACTGTCGTAACGCCATCTTCCTTCGCAATCTCGATTTCGATATCGCGCGAACCGAGCGCTTCGAGTTTGGCCCGAACAATATCGGCATCGGTGAAACCCGCATAGACAGCGTCTACACTCTGCGAGAAATCATGGCTGTGGCTGCTTTTCTTTCCCATGCGATTACCCCTGTGCCGCGGTGAGTGCCTGGTCAATATCTGCAATGATATCGTCGATATGCTCCAAGCCGATCGAAAGTCGCACATAGCCCGGAGATACGCCGGTTGCGATCTGCTCTTCGGCGGATAGCTGGCTATGGGTGGTCGAGGCCGGATGGATGGCCAGGCTGCGCGCATCGCCGATATTGGCGACATGGTAGAGCAATTGCAGCGCGTCGATAAATGCCTTGCCAGCCTCAACACCGCCTTCAAGCTCAAAGCCCAATAGGCCGCCCAATCCGCCGGTCAGCACCGCCTCGGCGCGCGCCTTTTGCTCGCCTGTGAGGCGCGAGGGATGGATCACGCGGGACACGCCATCGCGCGCACCTAACCAATCGGCCACCTTTTGCGTGTTGTCGCAATGTTTGGGCATGCGCAGAGCAAGCGTCTCCAGGCCCTGGAGAAACTGGAACGCATTCATGGGAGACATTGCTGCACCCAGGTCGCGCAGCAAAACCGTTCGCGCACGCAGGATATAGGCAATTGGACCAAGCGGCGCCGCGGCCTCGGTCCAGACCGCGCCATGATAGCTGGGGTCTGCGGTGTTCAACATTGGCTGGCGTTCGGGATGGGCGGCCCAGTCGAAATTGCCACCATCAACAATCAGCCCGCCGATCGATGTGCCATGGCCGCCAATATATTTCGTCGTCGAATAGACGATGATCGCAGCGCCATGATCGAATGGTCGCGCGATCAATGGCGCGGCCGTATTGTCGACAATCAGCGGTATGCCCATTGGACGCCCAGCAGCCGCGATATCAGCCATCGGCGCGACGACCAATTTGGGGTTCGGCAAGGTTTCGACATACCAGGCGCGGGTCTTGTCATCACTTGCATCAACAAAGGCCCGCGGGTCGGCCGGATCGACAAAGCGTGTTTCAATGCCAAGATCCTTCAGCGTATTGGCGAAGAGATTATAGGTGCCACCATAAAGGTCCGTGCCACTGACGATATTGTCACCTGACCGAGCAAGATTTTGCACGGCATAGGCTGATGCTGCCTGGCCGGATGCTACCGCGAGCGCGGCTGCGCCGCCCTCAATGGCTGCCATCCGGTCTTCCAGGATCGCAATCGTCGGGTTGCCAATTCGCGTGTAGATATTTCCAAGCTCGCTCAACGCGAACAAGTTGGCGGCATGGTCCGTGCTTTCAAACTGATAGCTAGTCGTTTGGAAGATGGGCGGTGCCACCGATCCGGTGCCCGGATCTGCACGCCAGCCTGCGTGAAGGGCCAGCGTTTCTGGGTGCAAGGTCTTTTCCGCCATCGATTGTCTCCTGTCTTTGCGATTCGCGCCTTAGCGCACGCGCAGAGCATCGCCACCCGACAATTTCAATTTCTGCTTGAATCAGCATCTTGCCTGTTAGACATCTCAGGTTCAAACTGAAAAACCTAAGCGGCCAGATCGCGGAACAAAAAACAGGGGCGAGTGATTTACAGACCGGGAAAATTCGGAGCCGCATTAAGTGTATTGGCCCTCCTAACTGCATGTGGCGGCGAGAGTGGCGGCAATAATGCCGGTGGAACGCCGCCAACCGCCGGGACTCCACCTCCGCCGCCGCCGGCAAATGCAGCATGTTCCACGCTTGATCGACAACAATGGGCAGAAGCTCAGATCGACGAATGGTATCTGTTCCCGGAAACCCTTCCAGCCAATCGCGATCCATCCGGGTTTGCGACGGTGCGCGATTATATCGACAGTCTGACGGCGACCGCCCGCAGCCAGGGCCGCGATCGCTTCTTCACCTTCATCACGTCGATCACCGAGGAAAATGCCTTCTTCCAGAGCGGTTCCAATGCCGGCTTTGGGATACGGATCTCCTATGACGATGCCGGCCAACGATTGTTTATATCGGAGGCCTTTGAAGGTGCACCTGCCCTGGCCGCGGGAGTCGACCGCGGAACAGAAATCCTCGCCATTGGGACAAGCGCGAGCGACCTGCGCACGATAAGCGAAATCGTGGCCGCTGGCGGGCCGTCGGCAATCACCGATGCACTCGGCCCATCCTCGGCCGGTATCCAGCGAACGTTGCGTGTTGAGGATGCTGCCAACGGGACGCGCAATGTTTCGATCACCAAAGCCGATTATGATCTTGAGCCGGTTTCTTCGCGCTATGGTGCCCAGGTGATCGCCGATGGTGGTCGGGAAGTCGGTTATCTGAATCTGCGAACCTTCATTGAAACCGCCGATCCTGCGCTGGAAGCCGCATTTAATGATTTCAAGGCGCGGGGAATAACCGAGTTCATTATCGATTTTCGCTATAATGGGGGCGGCCTGGTTAGCACGGCGGAACTGTTCGGCGACCTGCTTGCGCAAAGCCGCATGAGCGATGTGTTCTCGCGACTGACCTATCGGGCGAGCAAATCGCAGTTCAATTCGGTGAAACGCTTCGAAGTAAAAACACAATCCGTGGCGCCGACCCGGATCGCCTTTATCGGCACCGGATCGACGGCCTCGGCCAGTGAGTTGGTGATCAACGCCTTCATTCCCTTCCTCGGTTCGGATCTTGCGTTGATCGGTAGCGACACGTTCGGAAAGCCAGTGGGCCAGGTCGGACTGGATCGCGACCAATGTGACGATCGACTGCGGGTGGTCGCATTCGCTACTGAAAACTCGGCGGGAAATGCTGACTATTTTTCGGGTCTGGCCAATAGCGTCGATGTAAGCTGTGCTGCGGGAGACGATGTCAGTTTCCCGCTTGGCGATCCGCGCGAAAACTCGGTTGCCCGGGCACTTGATTTCCTTGCAGGTCGGTCGTGCCAAGCAATTGCCGGCGCGCCTGGCGGCGGAGCGATTGCGGCGCAAAACACGCCGACAGCGCAAAGCTCTTCTGCATCGGTGACATCGCCACTGGCCGCGCAGCCAACAGCACAGCGCACCTTGCTGATGCCCAGTCGACCGACTGCCGCGCAGATCAATTCGCCCGGCATCTTTTGATCCGGCCCGACCAAATTCGTTCGAGGAGCTGACACAATGACCATTCGTCCATTTCTTGTGATTGCACCCATTGCCCTGACCCTTGCGGCCTGTGGCGGCGGCGAGGCCGGTGAGTCAGTGGATGCCGATAGCGATGCGCAAAGCGCTGAATCGATCCCAATGCCCGATTGGTTGCCTGAGGATTTCCCGGTGCCGGACGATTTCATTGCCGAAAGTGATCGGCAATTCGGTGCATCCACCTATATGTTGCGCGGGCGCACGGCGACACCGCTGGAAGGCCTGTATGAGCAATATGCCGAAGACCTGACAGTACAGGGTTTTGAAGTGCGTCAGACGCCGGAACTGGTCGAACAGGATCTCGTTTTTTTCAACGGTAATGGTTGGGAAGACAGCACTGTGCGGATCATCGATTCGGGTGACCATCGCACCCTGGAAATTGGATTGAGCCGCGTTCCGAGCTAGACATAATTGCTGCGCAACATGGATTGCATGGTTGGCAAGCCTTGTCAGTTGACCCGCCTCCCGTCAGCGCGCGATACGGGCGCAAGAACCAGATTTGGAGGCGAGGCGAATGACCGACACAGCAGAGAAGATCGAACGCAGCGGCCAATGCCTGTGCGGCGCGGTGAAGATCACGGCCAAGGCGGACGGCCATGGGGTTGGCAGCTGCCATTGCACCATGTGTCGCCGCTGGGGCAGCGGACCGTTCATGGATCTGGACTGCGGCACGGATGTCGTGATCGAGGGCGATGAGCACATCACACGCTACCAGTCATCCGATTGGGCCGAGCGCGCTTTTTGTGCGCAATGCGGAACCAATCTCTTCTATCGGCTGAAGGAAACCGATTATCACATCGTCTCGGTCGGCCTGTTCGAGCCGGAGGATGAGATGGCGCTGAAGATGGAAGTGTTCATCGACGAAAAGCCCGATTTCTATAGCTTTGCTGGCGATGCCCAGAAGCTGACCGGTGCGGAGTTGTTCGCCATGATGCAGGGCCAGTCGGAATGAGGAATGACTGAGCTCGCATCCGATAGCGATGCCATGATGGCGCTGCTCGAAGCGGCGGGGGAGCGCGAGATCGATATCGTGCCGCTTGTTTTTGATCGCTTCTTTGCGCGCCATCCGGAAACCCGGGAGCTGTTCCCCAATCTCGAAGCGGCAGCCGGTCGCATGGTCAATGAAACGCTTGAAGCGCTGGTCGGCCTTGCCGACGAAGCCTGGTGGGTCGACACCACGATCATCAATTTTGTCGACCTCCACCGCAATTTCGGCACGATCAGCGAAGCGCACTGGCATGACTGGATCGACATGACGATCGATACGCTTGCCGAAGCCGGTGGCGACGAGGCTGCGGCCATTAGCAAGCCCGCATGGCAAGCCCAGGCCGCGCGGATGAAAGCCATGATCGACGCCTGAGCGGCCGATGCTGCACAAAAATTGTGCGCAGCATTTTAGTGCAGCATAGCCTGCAGCATTGCGCGCTCCATCGCGACCTTGCTTGCCACTTCGCCCTGCGCCGCTATGCCGAACGCAATGCCCTATGACCCATTCACCATTGCGCTGGCCTGTCTTGCCGTCTTCATCGTCGGCCTGGCCAAGGGCGGTTTTGCCGGGCTCGGCGCCTTGGCGACGCCGCTCTTCGCTCTCGCCGTTGCGCCGACCCAGGCCGCCGCGATCCTGTTGCCGATCCTGATCGTCCAGGATGCGGTGAGCGTATGGAGCTTCCGCAAAAGCTGGAGCCGCTGGGCGGTCGGCTGGATGCTGCCCGGCGCACTGGTCGGCGTGATCTGCGGCTATGCCTTTGCTGCCAGCCTTTCCATGGCGGCGGTCACCGGCGCGCTTGGCGTCATCACCCTGGGGTTTGGGCTGTACCGGCTCTGGTTGGAGCGCGGCGGGCGGATCGCAGCGCCTGCCAAATCACCGGGCTGGGTCGGCAGCCTGTTTGGCGTGGTCACCGGTTTCACCAGCCAGATCGCTCATGCCGGCGGCCCGCCGATGCAGATGTGGCTGACCCCGCAAAAAATGCCGCACCTCATGTTCATTGGCACCGGATCGATCCTGTTCGCGACGATCAACTGGATGAAAGTCCCCGCCTATGCCGCGCTTGGCGAATTCACGACCGAAAACCTCACCGCATCCGCCATCCTGATGCCGCTGGCGATCGCCAGCACCCTGTTCGGCGTCTGGCTCGTCCGCCGCATCAACCCCGAGCGCTTCTACACGCTTGTCTATATCCTGATGGTGCTGCTCGGCCTCAAGCTGATCTGGGACGGGGTGACCGGGGGTTAGGCAGGAGATCCACCGATCGTCCAAAGCCGTGATCCGGATCACTGTCGAACGGGCCGGTATCGCGCATTACGCTCTCCAACAGATCAACCGGCCTTTAGGCCAACAGGAGAGTTTCGATGAAAAAGCAGATCACCACTATCGCCCTGGCCCTTACGCTTGGCCTTACCGCTGGCACTGTACAGGCCGGCAATGTCGTTGTGCGCGATACGAGCGGCAGCGACCTTTTGATCGTCAATAATGGCGATGGCAGCGATTTTCTCGAGGCGATCGGCCTGCGCCGCGTGCATGACTATATCCAGGGCTAGCGGTTTACGCCTTAGCCGCAGCCGCCGGCTCCAATATCCGCGGTGTGGCCACGAAGGGCTGGTCGTCCAGCTCGTGCAGGCAATTGAGGATCCGCGTGCGATCGCTCATCAGCCGCACATATTGCGCATCGCAGCCCGAGATCGGCGTCGGATAGTCGGCGATTTCCTGCTGCAACAATCGGCGCGCCGCGTCGAGCTCCGCCCGCGCCGCTTCCAAAGCCGCTTCATATGCTAATTCTGCCATGGTCAGTCTCCGCTTTCTGCCTTTGCCAGCTGTCGCTGCCGCAATAGCAGATAGAGCGCAAAGCCCACAGCGACGCCCGGAATGATGCCCAGCGCAAAGCCCACAGCGACGCCCGGAATGATGCCCAGCGCAATGCACCACCCGCCATGCCGGATCCCCATCGACGCGCGCTCATAGAGGATCCACGCCGCCAGGATCACCCAGCACGCCAACACATCACTCGAATAACCGCTCGCATAGGGATTAACGAACCCGGCCCCAAACGCCCCGATAATATCCGGCTCTGCAATCAGCGGCGGGATTACGATGGTGACGAAGACGGTGAGGAAGACGAGCCCGGCGAGGGCGACGATGGTGCGGAAAAGGGGGTCAGTCATGGTGGGGGCCTTGGGTTTTTGGACGATGGAATGAACGTGCTTCTAGGGGTTGCATAAGCCTAACCCGTCCCGATGAGAAATTGCCCCCGAACACGCCTAGGCGTATAGGCTCTACAGACAGTATAGACCCTATAGGGTTGACAGGGCTTCCGCTAAGTGTTACTGCTGTGGTGGAGTGATGGTTAGGAATTGAGATGTCCCATTTAATCGAAATCCCCAATGATTTGTTCGCGAGATTGCAAAAACAGGCAATTCCGTTGGTCGATACGACGGTTTCAGTGATTGAGCGCGCGCTCGATGCACTCGAGGACGGTTCCAATACTGGAAAGCGCGAAAATAAATCCGTGATCGAACAAATGTTCGAACCTAGATCACCGCCAGATCTAAAATTTACGGGAATTATTAGTGCCAAGGTTGCCGGAAAGGCACTTCCGATATCCAAATGCTATTGGAACTCGGTCTTATTGGAGGTGATTCTTGAGGCATGGAGAAGAGGGGCAAGTCGCGCCGATATTCTCGATTTGATCACAGTTAATAGTCAAACTGGTAAGCGAGAGGATAGCGGATTCAAATATCTCCAGGAGGTTGATATTTCAGTTCAAGGACAAGATGCAAACGGCGCTTGGCGGCAGGCCTACCAAATTGCATCGGGCCTCGGAATAGACGTTGAGGTCCACTTCCACTGGCAGAATACCCCCAGCGCCCAAATGCCAGGCATTCGGGGAGCATTTTTCACAGAAGAATTAGACGTGTAATCTGAGATTAGGGTTCGCCCCCTTCCACAAGGGGCGAATTTGCCAGCGTTGCTGGCATCCGCAGGACTGCTGGGATTGGATGTCCATAATCCGAATTCCCAGCAGTCCAAGCTTTGTCTGCATCGCACTTAGTGTTCCATTGATCAACTCATTGCGCCGCCAAGTCTACCGCTACCCACCCCCACTCCACCCATGGCTTAGCAGCTTGATCGTCACCGTGCCCGTCGCGACGACAACCCCGTCTGCGTCCTGCATCGGGACTTGCGCCACATAGGTTGCGCGGCCGTTGGTCTCCAGGCTCTCCAGCAGGGCATCCAGCTCGGCGTCGCTCAGGCGGTATTCGGCGGTGACGTCGCTGGTGGCTGGTCTGTGGAAATCGACGGCGATGTCTTTGACGATCGGGAAGAAGCGTTTCGTGTCGAGGATCGAGATGCCGGGATTGGCGGCGGCGGCCTCGGCGAGGACGCAGAAGGCGCCGAGATACATGACATTCACATGGTTGGCATTGCCCTCAAGCGGCATCAGCAGCTTCGCATAGCCGCGTTCATGCTCCAGCGTCCGCATCCCCGTGCGCTCGACAAAGGGCACGCGATAGCCTTGGGTCTGGACGGTATCTGCCTGGGTCTCCATGGGCGGGCTCCTCTCGCTTGTGGTCGTCCGATCCTATCCGTTTGGGCTGAGCCTGTCGAAGCCTTGTGCTTTTCTTCCTAGACGGATGAAGAACAGAACAGCCCTTCGACAAGCTCAGGGTAGGCGGTGTTTTGGCGGCGCCATTGCGCCATCAAGAAACGCCGTCATGCTGAACTTGTTTCAGCATCCACCCATCCAAATGTGCAGACAATGCGTGTGGGACGGTGGACCCTGAAACGAGTTCAGGGTGACGAATAGAGCTTTGTGCTGCGGCGCAGGCCGGAGCACGGCAGGCGGGGGCACTGCGGTGACAGGGGCTGTCTCTCCTGTGTCAGGTGCCAAGGGCCGCGTCGGCCAATATCGTGTCCATATATTCGCGCACGCCGACAATCTTCCCGTCCCGCAGGGTGAAGATGAAGCAATAATCATTGTCATAGCGTTTGCCATCGACGGTTTCGGCATCGCCCCTGGCCAGCACCACGACCCGGTCGCCATCCGCCAGGATCAGCTCGGGAATGGTCAGATACGGCCCGGCAAAGCGCGCGAAGAGCGGCCCGACCAGATCGCGCTCGACAGCCTCCAGCCCTTTCGCATGTTTCGACCAGGCCGAACTGCCCATGACCTGCCACTCGATATCGTCTGAAAAGAGCGGCATGAAATGGGAGGGATCGCCCTTGGCCAGCCCGTCAAAGGCCTTGGTCATCAGGGCCTTGTTGTCGGCGCTATCGCTCATCCCTTCTCATCCACCGGGACGTAGAGATCGCCGCCATCGCGATATTTCTCGCTCATCTCGGCCATGCCCGCCTCGGCCGCTTCGGCATCCGGTTCGGTGGAATCGAGCACGCCATTGGGATTGTTCGCGGCGAACTCGCGTACCTCTTGTGAGATCTTCATGCTGCAGAATTTCGGGCCGCACATGGAGCAGAAATGCGCGGTCTTTGCGCCCTCTGCCGGCAGTGTCTGGTCGTGGAAATCCTCGGCCGTGTCGGGATCGAGCGAGAGGTTGAACTGGTCGCGCCAGCGGAATTCGAAGCGCGCCTTGGAGAGCGCATCATCGCGGACTTGCGCCGCCGGATGGCCCTTGGCGAGATCGGCCGCATGGGCGGCGAGCTTGTAAGTGACCACGCCGACTTTCACATCGTCGCGATCAGGGAGGCCCAGATGCTCTTTGGGTGTGACATAGCAAAGCATCGCCGTGCCATACCAACCGATCTGGGCGGCACCGATGCCGCTGGTGATATGGTCATAGCCGGGCGCGATGTCCGTCGTGAGCGGGCCGAGCGTATAGAAGGGCGCTTCGCCGCACGCTTCGAGCTGCTTTTCCATATTCTCCTTGATCTTGTGCATCGGCACATGGCCGGGGCCCTCGATCATCACCTGGACATCTTCTTCCCAGGCGATCTTGGTGAGCTCGCCCAGCGTGTAGAGCTCGGCAAACTGGGCTTCGTCGTTCGCGTCGTAAATCGAGCCGGGGCGGAGGCCATCGCCGAGTGAGAAGGCAATGTCATAGGCCTTCATGATCTCGCAGATCTCGGGGAATTTCTCATAGAGGAAACTCTCCTGGTGATGGGCGAGGCACCATTTCGCCATGATCGATCCGCCGCGCGAAACGATCCCCGTCATCCGCTTGGCGGCCATCGGGACATAGGGGAGGCGGACGCCGGCATGGATGGTGAAATAGTCGACGCCCTGCTCGGCCTGTTCGATCAGCGTGTCGGAGAAAATCTCCCAGGTCAGGTCTTCGGCCACGCCGCCAACTTTTTCGAGCGCCTGGTAGATCGGCACGGTGCCGATCGGCACCGGCGCGTTGCGGATGATCCACTCGCGCGTGTCATGGATGTTGCGGCCGGTGGAAAGGTCCATCACCGTGTCCGCGCCCCAGCGGATCGACCAGACCATCTTGTCGACCTCGGCCGCGACATCGGACGCGACGGCCGAGTTGCCGATATTGGCGTTGACCTTGACGAGGAAGTTGCGGCCGATTGCCATCGGTTCGGATTCCGGGTGGTTGATATTGTTCGGGATGATCGCGCGGCCGCGGGCGATCTCGTCGCGCACAAATTCGGGAGTCACATATTCGGGGAGCGATGCGCCAAAGCTTTCACCCTCGCCGAGTTTCGTGCGGGCCTGCTCGGCATTGAACGCCCGGCCGAGATTTTCGCGCTCGGCGACATATTCCATCTCCGGCGTGATGATGCCTTTGCGGGCATAATGCATCTGGGTGACATTGGCGCCGGACTTGGCGCGCAGCGGGCGCTTGATCACATTGGGGAAGGGATCGACACCGCCAGACCGATCCGGGCCGAGCTGGCCATTATCTTCCGGTTTCGTTTCGCGCGCGTCATAGCTCTCCACATCGTCGCGGGCCATGATCCAGTCCCGCCGCACTGCGGGAAGGCCGGCCATGATATCGATATGCGCCTCGGGATCGGTGTACGGCCCGGAGGTGTCATAGACGCGGACCGGATCCTCGCCTTCCTCAAGATGGATCTCGCGCATCGCGACGCGAACGCCGGAGCCTGTCTGGGCGGCGACATGGATTTTCTTCGAGCCGCGAATGGGCCCGGTTGTAACGCCGATTTCAGTGCGGGCGGGGATGTCTGCCATGGAAGAGTAAGCCTTTCTACGCGAACAGTCGCTTGGGGATTTGGGTCAGGAGATGGAGGATCAGAGGTGACAATAGCCGGCCCAGACAAAGGCCGCGCCAGCCAGGGTTGCGATCGTGCCGCCGATGCGACCGCCAAGGCTGGCCATGGGCCGGGCGATTGACCAGATGATTTGCGGTGCGGCGAGGAACAACAGGCCTTCGATGGCCATGCCCCAGCCAGTGATGGTGACAAGGATCGAGAGCCAGCCTTCGCCCATGGGATGGGTGAGGGCGATCGCGGTGCCGACGCTGAAGACAAGGATGCCGATCGCGAAATTGAGCGCGGGTGAGTTTTCCGCATTGGCGATCATCTGGCGAAACCGGTCGGGCGCCGTCAGCATGCCGAGGCCTGCTGCTGCGGCGTAGAGACCGATGGCAATGGCGAGGGCGCCGGTGAGATTTCCGATAGCCGTCATGACACAACTCCTTTCCATCTCGTAAGGAGAGTGCGGGGGGCGTGTATCGATCGGCCTGGCCGCTCCCTCCCTCCGCCAGCGTGAACTGGATCAGGTTCTGCGGGTCGTACGGATTTGCACCGCACCTCTCAGCCTAAGGCTCCCCGGGGATGGTCATCATGTACCGGATCGCGCTTCGCCTGTCTATCGGACCTCAGGCGAAAACATCATCGACCTCATGATCTTCAGGCTGGTTGAGATAGGTAACTTTAACGCGCTTTGATGTCGCGAAATAGAGAGTCCAGATCGTGGCCCATATGATCGACTGCACAAGAGCTCTTGGCCCGTCGGCAAGTATCATCGAAACTGTTTCGAACGGAGAATATCCCAAAAAGGAACTCGTTATACTGGTTACGCCGAACGGGAACACAAAAGCAGTCATCAAGATTGTTATGCGGGTCAGGAGGATTGTTGAAGGCCGATATTTCTTGGCAAGCCGATAGGCGACCGTGGTCAACACTATGAACTCGCAGACCAAGAATGTTAGGAGCGATATCGAGAAGAATGTCCAGTTTGAGATGTATTGACGGCCCATCTCGGCTGCGCCCCCGATGAGCGCGGAATACACTCTCGTCATGTCGATGAGCAGCGGAAATCCACACCCAAAAATGACGAAAACTATCAACCAGCCACCAAAGCCATATAGATCCTGACGCACCGCCCGCTCTCCTTGAAGAGAAGGATTCAACAAAACCTCTTTTAAATCAAGGTAATATGAGAAGCGATGCTTGCTATGCCGCGAAGCGGGCCGGGATTTCCGGGTCGGATGTGTCGAGCAGCGGGATGCGGCCTTCGGGGAGATCGGCATAAGCGCTGGCCCAGCGTTCCACCCATTGCGGATCGCGCACCTTGGCCGGGTGATAGCCGGGCATCAATGAGCGCAGCATGGCGGGCGAGGCATGAAAGAAAAAACGCGCGACCATGCGATAGAGCCGCAACCGACTGCGGATGCTGCGCCAGCGGCCATCGCGTTTCAGCATGCGCTTATAGCCTTTGCGGCTGCACCAGGCGACGTGAAAGGAGCCGCGGATCAGGCCCCAGGCCTTGCCCCAATAATCGCCATAGAGATCTTGGTAGAGATCATAGGCGACATTCTTATGTTCGGTTTCTTCCACCATATGCCACAGGACGAGCGAGGAGACGGACCGGTCCGCTCCGGCAAACAGATCGCTGCGCTGGCGGATCAGCCATTCGGTGATACCCATCGTCATCGTCTCGAAACCTGCCGTGTAAGCGAGCCGCCATTTGAGGCTGTAAGTCTGGAAGCGCTTATAGTCCGCATCCATCTCGTCTTCCGCTTCGGCAAGCTCGGGATAGGTGCGCTTCAGGATCTCGTTATAGCGCCGATGATTTTGGTAATGCGCGCCTTCCTGCCCGATAAAGCCCTGCACATCGGCTTTGAGATCGGGGTCGGAGACATGCTGCAAGGCTTCGCGCACCGTCTTGATCAAGAACGGTTCGAGATAAGGCATCGCAAGCGAAGCACCATTGGTCATGTGGCTCCATTCGGGTCGTTCGGAATGCCAGACCGGATCGATGTCCTCGTCGAAGGAAAAGGGGATACGGCGGACAAGGATTTCGGACGTGGCGGTCATGCGCTTTGCTCCCGGTGACGGTGATGCTGCCAAGCGCCCCATACCAGCAAGGCAAAGGCGATATGGACGCCCAGCATTGCCGGCCAACCGGCGAGGAAGATGATATTGTTGATCGTGACATCGCCCGCAAAAGGCCCGCCACCAAATTCCAGCCCGCGCGTGCCGAACATCGCATTGGCGATCGCGGGTAAAGTGAAAAGCCAGCCAAAGGCAAGCGCCGCCCAGAAGAGCCAGGCCTGGGCCCGTTCACCAAGCCGGATATAGCCGCCCGCCGCGCCAATCGCGATCAGCATCGTGCCATTGGTGATCCCTTCGAGATGCGCCATGTTCCATGCGCGACGATCGCTGGGGATATCAACCGGGATGTCGGTGAAAAAGGGCCAGAGATCGATCGCGCCGAGCAGGAAGAAGAAATAGAACCAGCCGGCAAATACCGACGAGACCAGCAGCCCGATGCCATTGAACACGAGCAGTCCCCTACGTTTTTCGGTGAGCGTCATGCGCGTTTCTCCTGTTCAATCGGAATGACATTGTTCTGCGAGCCGAGCGCTTCGGGGCTCAGCTGGTCGAGCGCGCGGGTGCACCAATCGCCCCATTCGCGTTCGTAGATCAGCGCCACTTCAAGCGCGAGTCGGCGGCCGATATCGCCGAGTATATCGCTATTTTCGAGTAGCTTATACTTCGCTTGATACTGGGCGTGGAGATCGCGATGGCGTTCCTGCCGGGCAAGGAGGTTGGCGCGCAGTGCATCCAGGTCGATCGCTTCGATCCCATAGAGCTGGACCAGGAAATCATCCTTCAACTCCTGCGGCTCGGTAGGTTGTCGCGACCATTGCATCAGCGCCTCGCGCCCCGCCTCGGTGATGCTAAACTCGATCCGGTTGGGCTTGTCGGACTGGACGATCTCCTTGGCAACCGCCCAAGCTTTGTCCTTTAGCTTGCCGAGTTCCCGATAGATTTGGGAATGGCGCGCGCGCCAGAAAAAGCCGACGCTTTGATCGAACAACTTGGCGATATCATAGCCGGAGCGTGGCCCCTCGGTCAGTGCGATCAGGATCGCATATTGTAGCGACATAGCATTCTCTCATATGACAATGAGGGAGTAATATGACACAAGTTGAATATAGTCAAGCGGACGTCTCTATGCTGCACGAACGCCGCGATAGGCGCAGCAAATCTCCGGGCCATGGATTTTAGATGTGACGGATGCCAATAGGATCGGCACAAGCCCGGATCATAGCGGAATCTAACAGGAGACAGTCCCTTGAAACCATCGATCGCTCTTATCGCCAGCGTCGCCGCATTGGCGACCACGCCCGCGCTCGCCAGACCGATGACGCCCGAAGATGTGAGCCGCATCGCCGATGTCGGCGCCTTTGCCGTGTCATCAGATGGCGCGCGTATCGCTTTTGGCCGCAACCAGCTCCCTGATATCATCGCAGGCGATGATAACGGCACGACCGATACCAGCCTTCATGTGGTAAGCGCCGCAAATAGCGCGCAGGAATTCCTGCCTGATGGCATGGATGTGAGCGGCATTCGCTTTTCGCCTGATGGTCGGATGGTCAGCTTTCTCTGGAACGATGATGGCGATGACGATTCCCACACCGCACTCTACGGCATTCCCGTTGCTGGTGGTGGCCACCGCCTGCTCGCCGAGATCGATGGGGCGAATATCCGCAGCTATGAATGGGCGCCGGATTCGCGCAGCGTCTATGCGATTGCTGCCGCCGAAACCGACGCTCAGCGCGCAGCGGAAAGTGCTGCGGGTTTCAACGCGGTCATCTATCAGGAAGAGCAGCGCTTCAACCGGATCTTCGCGGTTACGATCGGTTCCGAAGCTGATCCGCGTGAGATCGCAGTGGACGGCCATGTCACCCAGCTCAGGGTCTCGCCAGACGATGACTGGCTCGCCTTGCGCTGGTCCCCGACAACATTGGTCGATGATAGCTATACGCGCCAACGTGTGGTGATCGTCGACGCCGATGATGGGGCGATCCGCGCGACCGTCGAAACACCGGGCAAGATCGGCGATTATGAGATTTCGCCTGATGGGAGTCAGCTTTCGCTGATTGCTGGGATCGATCAGCATGATCCCGCAGCAACCACGCTGCATCTCGTCGATGCGGCGACCGGCAGCTACAGCGCGGTCAATGCCGGCGCGGCCGAAGCGATTGTCGATACTGAATGGATGGCCGATGGCCGGTTGGCCGCCGTGGTCCATGTCGGCGCGCAAAGCGAGCTGCGTTTCTATGATGCAAGCGGCGCTGTCACCGCTGCCGTCGATCCGGGTGCCGTGATCCTGCGGCGCCTTGATGCGGCGGGCGATCGACTGGCGGCGGTTGGCGATGCGCCGAGCCATCCCAATGAGTTGTTCCTGCTCAACGGGACCAGCTTCGCGCGCTGGACCACGCTCAATCCCTGGCTCGCCGATATCGATATGGGGGCCCAGCGCACCATGACCTATC
The DNA here is from genome assembly GCF_013378055.1 of Parasphingopyxis sp. CP4. Classification (NCBI taxonomy): domain Bacteria; kingdom Pseudomonadati; phylum Pseudomonadota; class Alphaproteobacteria; order Sphingomonadales; family Parasphingopyxidaceae; genus Parasphingopyxis; species Parasphingopyxis sp. CP4. The sequence continues at coordinate 2,404,546 of NZ_CP051130.1, forward strand.
AGGCGCGCGACGGGCTGACCGTCGAAGGCATTGTCATCGAACCCGTTGGCGGCGCGCCGAACGGTGGAGCGCCGACCATCCTCACCGTCCATGGCGGGCCCGAAGCCCATTATTCCAATGGCTGGCTGACGCGCTACTCGATGGCCGGCCAGGTCGGTGCGGGGAGCGGCTATGCCGTCTTCTACCCCAATTATCGCGGCAGCACCGCCTATGGGACTGACTTTTCCAAGCTCCACCAGAGCGATTATGCGGGCGGTGAATTCAACGATCTCGTCGACGGCATCCAGGCGCTGGGTGCAGAAGGCCTGGTCGATCTTGAACGGGTCGGCATCACTGGCGGTTCCTATGGCGGCTATGCGTCTGCCTGGGGCGCGACCGCGCTGACCGAGCATTTTGCCGCCAGCGTCATGTTTGTCGGGATTTCAAACCAGATTTCGAAATTCGGCACCGGCGATATCCCGCAGGAAATGTACCTCGTCCATGCACGCGCCTGGCCCTGGGATGATTGGCAGGCGATGCTTGAAGTCAGCCCGATCTTCCATGCCGGCCAATCGCAAACGCCAACCCTGATCCTCCACGGCGAGGAAGATACCCGGGTCGATCCGGGGCAAAGCTATGAGCTCTATAACGCGCTCAACATTCGCACCGATGTGCCCGTGCGCCTCGTGCTCTATCCGGGCGAAGGCCATGGCAACCGCAACGCTGCGGCGCGCTATGATTACAATATCCGCCTGATGCGCTGGATGGGTCACTATCTCACCGGTCCAGGCGGCGAACCGCCTGAACCGCGGATCGAACTGCCTGACGGCATGATCGGCGGTGACGCCAGCGAATAGGGCCAGCGAATAGGGCCAGCCCGGCAATAGCTTCGGATCACAGTTCGCCCTGCTGAACTCCGGTTCGGCGGGGCGATTGCTATGCACAGTTCGGTCCCGTTTCGGCACGGAATCTTTGCCCTGCGCTAACCCATTGCCTTTTCGGTGTAACTTAATATCCTGCGCAGCGATCAGACCGCTTTACCAATTCGCCTGTGAGGGGGGGCGCTGCGTGTCTAATGCTCTGCTGCGGATCGATCTGCTGAGATCGGACCCGCGGGCATACGGAGGCAGCCCCGGCCGGACGGCGGGTTGTTTCGGACCGCTGCACGTCTGTGCCGCGGTCAGCTCCTCGCCACTCATCCATTCCGCCTGACCGTGAATGAGGGGCATAAAATGATCGCTTCACACAAATATCTTCTGTCGACCGCCGGTATCGCGATAAGCGCTGCGATGCTGCTTCCCACCTCCGCTGCGCATGCGGATAGCTGCATGCTTGACCTGACTGGCAACAATGAAGTTTCCGACAATGGCGGCGCCAATTCCGATGGATCGGACGTTGGCGACAGCTTCGATAACGACAATCTCGCTTGCGGTAGAAACGCAGAAGCGACCGGTACAAACACGACGGCTATCGGCTCAGGGTCTCGGGCGACTGGCGAACGGTCGGCGGCTTTGGGACAAAATTCTCGGGCGACTGGATTGCAATCAACGGCTGTGGGGCAAGCATCCCAAGCAACGGGCGACCTGTCGACTGCTGTCGGCCGAGGCGCGCTGGCATTTGGCGGTAACAGTGCCGCTTTTGGCAACGCAGCTGCGGCGACCGGCTCCTGGTCTGTTGCCCTTGGCCGGGGTGCCGATGCAGGCGGTGAATCGGGGGTCAGTTTCACCGTGGCGATTGGGAGGGCGCAGGCCTATGGCCTCTCGTCGATTGCGGTCGGATATGAGGCGGCATCCGACGGGACCGCATCGATCGCAATCGGCCGGAATGCATGGGCCGAGGCCGATGAATCGATTGCCCTTGGCACCGATTCCTGGGCGCCCGATGCCAGGACCGTATCGGTGGGTAATGACGATTTTGGACTGTATCGGCGCATCGTGAATGTCGCGAACGGCCAGGATCCGAATGATGCTGTCACTGTCCGTCAGCTCAACAATCTGGGCAATACGGTTGCGGCGGTGAGTGTTGTCGCGGATAGCGCACTCGCTCTGGCGCTAACCAATGCCGATCTGATCGAAAGCATGCGCATCACCTCACCGGTTGGCGTAGGCGACATTACCGGCCGGGATGAGGCCACTGCCTCGGGTGACGACGCAGTCGCGATAGGATCTGGTGCGCAGGCCCAGTCCGATCGCTCCACCGCCATTGGTGCGGGGGCCATAGCAAATGGTTCCACGGCTATTGGCGCGGGTGCGACGGCCAATGGTCAGGGCACCGTTGCGGTCGGTGTGGATGCGCAGGCGGTAGCCATCGGTGCGCTGGCGATCGGTGAAGATGGGATTGGCGATGCGGATAGCGATGCCGCGGTCGCGAGCGGCGAATATTCGACCGCGCTCGGGACAGATGCGCTGGCCAGCGGCAATGCCAGTTCGGCGCTGGGCGCGGGGGCTTCGGCTGTCCATGCGGGCTCCACGGCCGTCGGCGCCGGAGCAGCAACCACGGCAGACAACCAGGTAGTGCTGGGTGCCGCCGGGTCATCGGTGCAGGTTGGCGATATCGATGCGTCGACCGCAGCCCAGGTCGGGCCGGTCCAGGCGGTCACGATTGATGCAAGTGGAACGCTGGGAAGCGCAGCACTTGCCAGCGCAGATAGCGTCACCAATCTGCAAAGTGCGTTCGATGACTTTTCGGCCGAAACCATGACCCGGCTCAACGCCGCGGAGGCGGGGCTTGCACAGACCAATTTCCGTCTCGAAGAGCTTGATAACCGGCTGTCCGGCGGCATCGCTGCGGCGATGGCTTTGGGCAGCGCGACGATTGTACCGGGCAAGGCCTTTTCCTTCACAATTGCCGCCGCATCCTATGGCGGGCAGCAAGCCTTTGCCGGACAGATGACCGGGCGTGTTTCGGAATCGGTTTACATATCGGCGGGCGTCACCGGGAATACCGGCGATGATCGCGTCGGCACACGGGTAGCGGCTACTTTCGGCTTCTAACGCAGGTTTTCGCGAGCCGTAGGCGGGGCGGGCCGATCATGTCGGCTCGCCCCGTTTGCGTCGAGGCTATTCGGCCGCTTCAGTTTCTGCCTCGGCGGTGGCGGCCTGGCCGTGATAGACAAATTCGCTGCTGCCCGGATCGATGGTCGGTATGACATCGCATTCGTTCCAATAATCCTGGGTGTGCCGCCATTCCGGCTTGTCACCGGCCTTGGGCAGCAAATGCATGTCGCGCATCAGATAGTTGGGATTGAAATCATCCGGGTCGACCCAGGAACTGATCTCCATATTCGCATCTTCGGGGCGCAGCGCCACTTCGACGCTGTCTGCGCCATGCCGGTCCATATGGTTGAGCAGGTTGCAGACAAAGTCCGCGACAATATCGACCCGCAAGGTCCAGCTCGCCCGGAAATAGCCGAAGATCCAGACCATGTTCGGCACGCCGGTAAACATCATGCCGCGATAGGTGATCGTTTCGGGCCAGCTGACCGGCTCATCATCGACCGAGAAGGGGATATCGCCGAGCACCGACAGGTTGAAGCCGGTTGCCGTGACGATGATATCGGCTTCAAACTCTTCGCCCGAATTCAAGAGCACGCCCTTTTCCGTGAAGCGATCGATCGTATCGGTAACGACATCTGCCTTGCCGCTCGCAATGCCCTGGAACAAGTCGCCATCCGGCACCACCGCGACCCGCTGCTGCCAGGGTCGATATCTGGGTGTGAAATGGGTCGCGATATCATAGTCAGGGCCTAAAAATTCGCGCACCCCGTCGAGCAGTTCTTCCTTCACCACCTCGGGCTCGGTCTTGCAGCGTGTTGTCAATTGCAGTTGATCGAACAGGTTCTTCTTGCGGACGATCGGATGGATAATGTCCTCATCAATCTCAATCTCGCGCAGCGTATCAGCGAGCTCATTGGCGTTGGGCGCGGGCAAGAAATAGGTCGGGGAGCGCTGAAGCAGGGTGACATGGTCGACATCACCGGCAATCGCGGGAACCAGCGTCGCCGCGGTTGCGCCCGATCCGATCACGAGCACGCGCTTGTCTTTCAGGTCGGCATTTTCGGGCCAGAGCTGGGGATGGATAATCTCGCCCTTATAGTCATCCATGCCATCCCATTCGGGCGTGAAGGGCTGTTCGTGATTATAATAGCCCTGGCACATCCAGAGGAAATTGGCGGTGAAGATCTTCTGCTCGCCGGTTGCGTTTTCGGTGACTTCGACGGTCCATAGATTATCGGCACGGGAGAAATGCGCTGCCGTAATGGTGTGGCCATAGCGGATATGCGCATCGATGCCGTTTTCTTCGATCACCTCGCCCATATATTTGAGGATCTCCTCGGCACTGGCGATCGGGGCGGAGGTCCAGGGCTTGAAGCGATAGCCAAAGGTATAAAGATCGCTGTCGGACCGGATGCCCGGATAGGTGTGGGTTACCCAGGTGCCGCCGAACGTGTCTTTCTTTTCAAGGATCAGAAAGCTTTTGCCCGGGCATTGATCTTTCAGGTGCCATGCAGCGCCGATGCCGGAAATCCCCGCACCGACAACCAACACATCGACATGGGTCGCATCCTGGCGGGCTTCAGTATTCTGGCTTGGCATATCCATCTCACTTCTCCTCAGGCAGCACCTTTCCGCGCAGCATGGCGACCCGCATTGATTTGAGTCAAACGGTTTGGGCGGACAGGCTCAGGAGATTGTCTTCAACCGTGTCGCGGCAAAACCGTAGAGAAGCGCGGCGGCCAGCAGCATTGCACTGCCAATAAACGGCCCGACTGCATAGACAATCAATGCAGCATCTGCGGCGATCAAAAGCGCGCACGCGATCAGCAGGCTACGGAGCCCCGCCACGGTGAACCAGGCGCCTGCGACAAGGCCGATCGCGATCGCCATCCAATGCACCGTGGGGAACAACCAGATTGTCGGGATCGCTTGGGCAAAGAAACCCTGATCGCCGGTTTCGGCAACCCATGCGGAAATTTCTGCATGGCCCGTAAAGTGAAATGCGGCGGTAATCGCCAGGACCAGGCTGCCGATTGTAACCGGGAAAATGGCGGGTTTGCCGGACATGACAGTCTCTCCTTTGGCGATGCTCGCCGACTTTATGAACCCGGCTCGGTTAAAGCTCCAGCCCAAGCTGTGCGGGTTCGTCCGGATCGGAGCCTTCGCTATCCTTTTCGCCAAAGCCCGACATGGTAAGACCGAGCAATCGCACGCCGCGGCTATCCGGGATCAGTGTGTCGAGGAGCTCCACACCGACCGTCAACAGCGCGTCACGGCTGGCGACAGGATGATCGAGCGAGCGGGCCCGGGTCGGCGTCTCGAAATCGGCATAGCGTAGCTTGAGGGTGATCGTCCGGCCGAAGCTTTCCGATTTTTCCGCGCGTTCCCAGACCGTATCGACAATCTCGTCCAATTTGGCGATCATCGCGCCGCGGTCATGCAAGTCTTCGCCATAGGTGCGCTCGGCACCCAGTGATTTG